>NZ_JBHYOW010000011.1:0-269134 GCF_042745575.1 Nocardiopsis sp. NPDC058789 | reverse complement strand
CGTTTGGTGGGGGGGTGGGTGTGTTTGGGGGGGGGGGGGGGGGGGGGGGGGGGGGCGGGGGGGGGGGCCCGGGGGGGGGGGGGGGGGGGGCGCGCCCCCCCCCCACCCCCGGACGGTTCGCTCGGTGTGTGGAGAGGGGCCTCTCACTCAGGGACGTGGTGGTCCGTGGTGGGAGACGCGGTCATCCGTCGTCACTCGTTGACGGAGTACTCCTCGAAGCCGAGGGTCTCGTAGCCCTCGTCACCGAAGTGGAAGACCTCGAAGGTGGCGGAGGTGGGGTCGCCGTTGTCGTCGAAGTCGATGTTGCCGCTGGTGCCCTGGAAGTCGATCTCCTCACCGTCGTTGAGGAGGTCGCGGCACTCCTCGAAGGTTCCGCACTCGGTGCCGTCGGGGCGGCTGATCTCGGGCAGGTGCTCGACGTAGTCGGCGGGGGTGACGGATCCGGCGGACTCGGCGGCCAGGGCGATCGCGGTGACGCAGTCGAAGACCTGCGGGGCGAACTGGAAGACGTCGAGTTCGGGGTCGAAGGCGCGCAGGCCCTCGTTGAACTCGGGGTTGTCCGCGCCGGGGGCGACACCGGTGACGCCGGTGACGACGTCGGGGTCGTCGGCGTTCACGGTGGTGCCGAGCTCGGGGTCGTTGAGGCCGTCGGTGATGTAGAGCTGGTCGCCCTCGATGCCGGACTCGATGAGTTCGGCGATGACCTGGGCGCCCTCCTGGAAGGAGATCAGGGCGACGGCGTCGGGCTCGGCGCCGGAGACGGCGTTGACGACGGAGTCGAAGTTGGTGGCGTCGGGGTCGTAGTTCTCGGTGGCGACCACGTTCGCGCCGAGGGCTTCGAGCTCGTCCTCCACGGCGCCGCGGTAGCCGTCGCCGTAGTCGTCGGCACGGGCGACGATGGCGATGTCGAAGGCGCCGTCGTCGACCATCTGGCGGGCCAGGACGGGGCCGGAGAGGAGGTCGCTGGGCGCGGTGCGGAAGAAGTACCCGTTGTCGTCGATCTCGCTGAGGTCGGGGGCGGTGTTGGAGCCGGAGCACTGGACGATGCTCGCGGCGGTGACGGTGTCGTAGCTGGCCTGCGTCATGGCGGAGGCGGCGGCGCCGATGACGGCGTTGACGTCCGCGGAGACGAGGTCGTTGGCGGCCTGGTTGGCCTGGGCGGCGTCGCCGGCCTCGTCGGCTTCGACGATGGCGGGGACGTCGGTGCCGAGGATGCCGCCGGCGGCGTTGATCTCGTCGATGGCGTACTTGGCGGCGGTGATCTGGGGCGGGCCGAGGAAGGCGAGGCTGCCGGTCTGCGGGTAGAGGATGCCGAAGGTGAACTCCTCGCCGGAGCCGTCACCTCCGTCCGCGCTGCCGCCGTCTCCGTTGCCACACGCGGTGAGCCCAAGAACGAGGGCCGCGGTTGCGGCAGTGAGGCTCAGGAACTTCTTGCTTGCCATGTTCGTGGTCACTCCGTTCAACCGGCTGGTCTGCGCAGCCGTGCCGATAGCGCTTTTGCGTCCTGTTGCCCGTTATGTGTGGCATGACTTAATCAGGAGCGTTAGCGGAGCTTAATCCGGTATCGGGTTCCGGTGGAAGCTGCGAGCGCCGGTTGCGTCTCACTCGCCTTCTGCTCGTTATGAGTCTGTAGCCGTGTGGCGGGGTGTGACTGGACGGATGCCGGGTGTGGTGGGGGTTGGGGTGGCCGGTTGTCGTGGCGTGGGGGTGTGGGGGTGGCGGTTCGTCCAGCGTTCGGCGTGGTGCTGAGGTGTTAGGCGGGCTTCACTCCTGGCGGAGGTGTGCCTAACGGGGAGGGGGTGTGTCTGACAGGAAGGGGAGGATGCGCCCGGAGGGGGAAGCCGGGGCGCCGCCGGGACGCCCCGTCCCGTCTCGCCCTACTGGGGAGCGTCGCGCAGCATGCAGGTGAGGCGGGAGGTGCAGACCTTGCGTCCCTGGTCATCGGTGATGGTGATGTCCCAGGTGGCGAGGGTGCGACCGAGGTGGACCGGGGTGGCGACCCCGGTGACGTGCCCCTCCAGGGCGGAGCGGTGGTGGGTCGCGTTGATCTCGATGCCCACGGCGACCCGCCCGAAGCCCTGGGCGTGGACGGTGGACCCGATGGACCCCAGGGTCTCCGCGAGGACGCAGGAGGCGCCCCCGTGCAGCAGCCCGAAGGGCTGGCGGTTGCCCTCGACCGGCATCCGGCCCACGACGCGCTCGGCGGAGGCCTCCGTGACCTCGATGCCCATCCTCTCGACCAGGCCGTCGGTGAGCGCCCCGGAGTCCAGGAGCTCACGCATTCCCTCGGCGTCAGTGGTCATGGTGTTGCCTTCCGATCCGGTCAGGTGGCCCCGTAACCGGTCGAACCGACCGGTCCGGGGCGGTGTTCCCGTGGTGATGGCCGCGGGGTGTCCGTAGCGCATCCTAGGATTCGTTCTGTGGTGACCAAGCGAGAGACCCCTGAACAGACATCCCAGGCCGACGGCGGGCGCGCCCGGCTGCTCCTCCTGGACGGCCACTCGATGGCCTTCCGCGCGTTCTTCGCGCTCCCCGTGGAGAAGTTCGGTACCAGTACCGGGCAGTCCACCAACGCGGTGTACGGCTTCGCCTCCATGCTGGTGAAGCTGCTGCGCGACGAGGAGCCCACGCACGTCGCGGTGGCGTGGGACCTGTCCGGCCCCACCTTCAGGGACGAGGAGTACGACGGCTACAAGGGCGGCCGGTCGGAGACGCCGCCGGAGTTCCCCTCCCAGGTTCCGCTGACCCAGGACCTGATGCGGCTGATCGGTGTCGCGAACCTGTCGGCGCCCGGCTTCGAGGCCGACGACGTCATCGCCACGCTCGCGCACCAGGGCGGGGAGGCCGGCATGGAGGTGCTGATCGCCTCCGGTGACCGGGACGCCTTCCAGTTGGTGACCGAGAACTGCACGGTGCTGTACCCCGGCAAGAGCCTGTCCGACATGCGCCGGATGGACCCCGAGGCGGTGGAGGACAAGTACGGGGTCTCACCGGAGCGGTACCGCGACCTCGCGGCGCTGGTGGGGGAGAAGGCCGACAACCTTCCCGGGGTGCCGGGGGTGGGTCCCAAGACCGCCGCCAAGTGGATCACCAAGTTCGGTTCCCTGGAGGAGCTGGTGGCCCGCGCGGACGAGGTCCCGGGCAAGGCCGGGCAGAACTTCCGCGACCACCTCGACGACGTCCTGCGCAACCAGCGGCTCAACAAGCTGGTCACCGACGTGGAGCTGGACACCGGGGTGCGCGAGCTGGGGATGGGCGAGGCCGACCGGGCCGGGGTCGACGCGCTCTTCGACAACCTGGAGTTCGCCTCCAACCTCCGCGAGCGCCTGTACGCGGTGATCCGCGCGGGCGAGGGCGCGGAGGCCGCCGAGGAGGGCGGGGCCGGCGAGGGCTTCACCGTGGACGTGACGGTGGCGGCCACCGGCGGGGTGTCCGCCTGGATCGCCGAGCACGCCTCCGCCGAGGCGCTCACGGAGCACGCCCCGGCGGGGTTGGCGATCGACGGCGCCTGGGGCGCGGGGACCGGGCGGGTGGACGCGCTCGCCGTCACCGTCCCGAGCGGGGCCGCGCTGTTCGTGGACCCCACCGTGCTCGACGCCGCGGACACCGAGGCGCTGGCGGGCTTCCTGGCCGACGCCGAGCGGCCCAAGGCCGTGCACGAGTACAAGGGAGCCCTGCTGGCGCTGGGCGCGCACGGCTGGGACCTGAACGGGGTGATCAGCGACACCGCGCTGGCGGCCTACCTGGCGCAGCCGGGGCAGCGCCGGTTCGACCTCGCGGACCTGTGCCGCAAGTACCTGGGCCGGGAGCTGGAGGAGGACACCGACGGCGCCCAGATGACCCTGGACCTGGGGGAGGAGGGCGGCAGCGGGCGCGGGCACGGGCTGGCCGTGCGGGCCGCCGCCACCCGGGACCTCGCGGGCGTGCTCGCCGCGGAGCTGGACAAGCGGGGCGGCACCCACCTGCTGGCCGAGGTGGAGCTGCCGCTGGTGGACGTGCTGGCCCGGTTGGAGCGCGCCGGGATCGCCGCGGACCGCGAGTACCTGGAGGGTCTCCAGGGGGAGTTCGCGTCGGCGGCGCGCGGCGCGGTGGAGCGGGCGCACGAGATCGTGGGCCGGGAGTTCAACCTGGGTTCCCCCAAGCAGTTGCAGCAGGTGCTCTTCGAGGACCTGGAGCTGCCCCGGACCAAGAAGATCAAGACCGGCTACACGACCGACGCGGACGCGTTGGCGTGGCTGGCGGAGCGGACCGAGAACGAGCTGCCGGGCGTGCTGCTGCACCACCGGGACCAGACGAAGCTGCGCACGACGGTCGAGGGCCTGATCAAGACGGTCTCCGACGACGGGCGCATCCACACCACGTTCAACCAGACGGTGGCGGCGACGGGGCGACTGAGCTCCACGGAGCCCAACCTCCAGAACATCCCGGTGCGCACGGACGTGGGCCGGCGGATCCGGCGCGCGTTCGTGGTCGGTGAGGGCTACGAGGAGCTGCTCACCGCGGACTACAGCCAGATCGAGCTGCGGATCATGGCACACCTGTCGGGCGAGCAGGCGCTGATCGACGCGTTCAACAGCGGGTACGACTTCCACGCTCACATGGCGGCGCAGGTCTTCGACATCGAGGTGGAGGAGGTCGACGGCGAGGCGCGGTCCAAGATCAAGGCGATGAGCTACGGGCTGGCGTACGGGCTGAGCGCCTACGGCCTGTCCCAGCAGCTGGGTATCACCCCGGAGGAGGCGAAGAGGCTCATGGAGGACTACTTCGCCAACTTCGGCGGGGTACGCGACTACCTGAACCGGGTCGTGGACGAGGCCCGCAAGGTGGGGTACACGGAGACGATCCTGGGGCGCCGCCGCTACCTGCCGGACCTGACGAGCGACAACCGCCAGCGGCGTGAGATGGCGGAGCGGATGGCGTTGAACGCGCCGATCCAGGGTTCGGCCGCCGACATCATCAAGGTGGCGATGCTCCAGGTGGACGCGGCGCTCACCGAGGGCGGGTTCCGTTCCCGGGTGCTGTTGCAGGTGCACGACGAGCTCGTGGTGGAGGTCGCCCCGGGAGAGCGCGAGGCGGTCGAAAACCTCGTGACGCACGAGATGGGCTCCGCCTATGCTCTGCGTGTTCCGCTGGGCGTCTCGGTCGGCAGCGGGCAGAACTGGCACGACGCCGCGCACTAGGACGCGGCGCTGAACTCGGAGGTGGGGACGGTGGCGGGGCAGGATGAGACGACGGCCGGTCTGGCCGTGGGGCCCGTGACCGTTCCCGCCGACGCGTTGACGTGGCGGTTCTCACGGTCCTCGGGGCCGGGCGGGCAGCACGTGAACACGTCGGACACCCGGGTGTCGCTGTCGTTGGACGTGGCCTCGTGCCGGGCGCTGGGAGCCACGCGGCGGGCCCGCGCCCTGGAACGGCTGTCGGGGCGTCTGGTGGACGGGGTGCTGACGGTGTCGGCGCAGACGCACCGTTCCCAGGTGCGCAACCGGGTCGAGGCGCGGGAGCGGTTGGCGGCCATCCTCGCGGAGGCGATCGCGCCCCCGCCGCCGGAGCGGCGCGGTACGCGGCCGAGCCGGGCGTCCAAGCGGCGCCGACTGGAGGCCAAGCGTCGGCGGGGTGACGTGAAGAAGTCGCGTTCGCGGCCTCCGATGGACTGACGGACGTCCGGAGAAGCACGCGATTCGGACTTTTTTCCGGATGTTCCGCCCCCGCCCCGCCGGAGCGGCTCGCGGGGTGCGTCAGCCCCTGGCAGACATGGCCGGGGGCCTGGTTGATCTTCCCCACCCCGCTCGGGTAAATTGCGGCCACGACAGCCTTGTACGGTGCCCTCTCGCCGGATTCCGATTGACCTGCGCGCTCTCGTCTCATATTCTGGCGTCAGCGTTGTGGGTTCGTGCGGGCGTCCGCTGTCTCCGGTAGGGGGCAGGAGGGTTGCACCGCTTCGGTCTCCACTCTGGACCGGCGGCTGGCGGTCACGGACGGCTCGTTCCGTACATGTGACCTTCGCTTCTTACTTCTGGACTGCGGATCGACGGGCTCGAACCTGCGGCGTGCCCATTTCCTGTTCCTGTCCGTATCCGGAGTCCACCCACAAATGACGAGCAGCACCGAGGCCACCTCGACACCCCAGGTAGCGGTCAACGACATCGGGTCCGAGGAAGCCTTCCTCGCGGCGATCGACGAGACCATCAAGTACTTCAACGACGGTGACATCGTCGAGGGCACCATCGTGAAGGTCGATCGAGACGAGGTCTTGCTCGACATCGGCTACAAGACCGAGGGTGTCATCCCCTCTCGGGAACTGTCGATCAAGCACGACGTCGACCCCGGTGAGGTCGTTGCCGTCGGCGACCAGGTCGAAGCCCTCGTTCTCCAGAAGGAGGACAAGGAAGGCCGTCTGATCCTGTCCAAGAAGCGCGCTCAGTACGAGCGGGCCTGGGGCACGATCGAGAAGATCAAGGAAGAGGACGGCGTCGTCACCGGCACCGTCATCGAGGTCGTCAAGGGTGGTCTCATCCTCGACATCGGCCTCCGCGGCTTCCTTCCGGCGTCCCTGGTCGAGATGCGTCGCGTCCGCGACCTTCAGCCCTACGTCGGCCGCGAGCTCGAGGCGAAGATCATCGAGCTGGACAAGAACCGCAACAACGTGGTCCTGTCCCGTCGCGCCTGGCTGGAGCAGACCCAGTCCGAGGTTCGTCAGACGTTCCTCAACACCCTCCAGAAGGGTCAGATCCGCAAGGGCGTCGTCTCCTCGATCGTCAACTTCGGTGCCTTCGTGGACCTGGGTGGCGTCGACGGCCTGGTGCACGTCTCCGAGCTGTCCTGGAAGCACATCGACCACCCGAGCGAGGTTGTCGAGGTCGGCCAGGAGGTCACCGTCGAGGTTCTCGACGTGGACATGGAGCGCGAGCGCGTCTCCCTGTCGCTCAAGGCGACCCAGGAAGACCCGTGGCAGCAGTTCGCCCGGACCCACCAGATCGGTCAGGTCGTTCCCGGCAAGGTCACCAAGCTCGTCCCGTTCGGTGCGTTCGTGCGCGTCGAGGAGGGCATCGAGGGCCTGGTCCACATCTCCGAGCTGGCCGAGCGCCACGTCGAGGTGCCGGAGCAGGTCGTCCAGGTCGGCACCGAGATCTTCGTCAAGATCATCGACATCGACCTCGACCGCCGTCGCATCAGCCTCTCGCTGAAGCAGGCCAACGAGAGCGTCTCGCCCGACCAGGTGGACTTCGACCCCACCCTGTACGGCATGGCCGCCGACTACGACGAGCAGGGCAACTACAAGTACCCCGAGGGCTTCGACGCGGACAGCGGCGAGTGGCTCGAGGGCTTCGAGGCCCAGCGCGACGAGTGGGAGCGCAGCTACGCCGAGGCGCAGGCCCGCTTCGAGGCTCACCGCAAGCAGGTCGAGGAGGCGCGCGCGGCCGAGGCCGACGCCGCCAACGCCCCTGCTCCGGAGGAGGACGAGGAGGACTACACCGGTGGCGGGCAGAGCGCCGGCGGTTCGTCGTCCAGCTCGGACTCCACCAGCGGCGCCCTGGCCTCCGACGAGGCTCTGGCCGCCCTCCGCGAGAAGCTCGCGGGCGGCGAGGCCTGAGGGTCTCCCGCCGGGCTCCGGCCCGAGTGACGCCTGAGTGAAGGGCCGTCCCCACCCACGGGTGGGGGCGGCCCTTCCGCGTGTCAGCGGGCCGGACCCCGGGTCGCGGCGGTCGCTCGCAGCAGGTCGCGCACGAGGTCGAGGTCGACCGCCCCGGGGCTCCGGAAGCGCAGACACCCCCGGCCCATGTCCTGGTCCGCGAGCCGGTCGGCGAGGGCGGCGGTGACGTCCTCGCGCATCAGATAGACGGAGACGTGCCGCTTCTGGCGGGCGAAGGCCAGCTCCAGGACCCCGTCCCTGCGATAGCCGGGCATCCCGTACGCCATCACCTCCTCGAACCCCGCGAGCTCGTCGCGGCACAGGTCCCGGAGACGGCTCAGCACGGCCCGGTCGGGTTCGGGAAGTTCCGCCAGATAGGCGTCCACATCGACTGCGTTGCTGCTCACCATGGGTCAAGGCTACGTACCGGGGGCTAGGGTTGCCTGGTACCCGCCGAGGGCGGGGACCCAGTTGAGGAGGCGACGTGTTCGACATCCACCCGGCCACCCCCGACGACGCCGGTGAGATCTTCACCCTGCAACGTGCCGCCTACGTGGACGAGGCCCAGGCCTGCGGGGACCCGTTCATCCTGCCGCTCACCGAGGGGCTGGCCCGGATCGAGAAGCTGCTCGCCGACGCCGACGCTGTGGTGCTCAAGGCCGTGGTCGGGCACCGACTGGTCGGGGCGGTCCGGGCCGGGGTCACCGAGACCACCGGGGTGGTGGGCCGCCTGGTGGTCGCCCCGGACATGCGCCGACGAGGGATCGCGGGGGCCCTGCTGACCCGGGTCGAGGACGACCTGCGCGAGCGCAGGCCCGAACTGACGGCGCTCACCCTCTTCACGGGGGCGCAGAGCCCGAGGAACCAGCGCCTGTACCGGACCCTCGGATACGCGGAGACCCACCGCGAGCGGGTCGCGGAGCACCTGGTGATGGTGCACATGCGCAAGGAACTGGACCGGGTGGTCGCGGGGTCGGCGTGACGCCCCACCACCGGGCCCCCTAGGGTGTGGCCCATGCTGAAAGTGGGTCTCACCGGCGGTATCGGTTCGGGCAAGAGCGCGGTCTCGTCCGCGCTGTCCTCCTACGGTGCGGTGGTGATCGACGCCGACGCCATCGCCCGCGAGGTGGTCGCGCCCGGAACACCGGGGCTGGCCGAGGTGGTCTCCGAGTTCGGTGACCGGGTGCTCGCCGCCGACGGAAGCCTGGACCGGCCCGCGCTGGGCGCGATCGTCTTCGCCGACGAGGCCCGCCTGGCCAGCCTCAACGCGATCGTCCACCCCCGGGTGGCCGAGCGCAGCGGACAGCTGATGGCGGAGGCCGAGGCCTCCGGCGCCAGGGTGGTGGTCTACGACGTGCCCCTCCTGGTGGAGAACGGGCTGGAGTCCCTCTACGACGTGGTGGTCGTGGTGGACACCCCCGACGACCTCCGTGTCGAGCGGGTCTCGCGTGACCGGGACATGCCCGCCGAGCAGGTGCGGGCCCGGATCGCCGCCCAGGCCGACCGGTCGACCCGCCTGGCCGCCGCCGACCTGGTGGTGGACAACTCCGGGAGCCGCGAGGAGCTCGCCTCCCGTGTGGCGGAGTTGTGGCGTGAACTCCTGGAGCGCGCCGACTAGGCCCCTGCGTCCCGCCCGCCCCGTCCGCTTCCGTGCCCTCCCCGTGGCCCTGGGTGGCCACGGGACGCCTCGCGGCGGCGGGTGGTGGGACGCGTACGCACCGACGTCGACGATCCGGTCCGGGCCCCGTGGGAGGGGTTTCCGGGGCACCGGGATGTCGTGGGCGGTCTGTAGCGTTGGAGGAAGGGACACGTGGGCGAGGGAGCGGCCCGACGTTCGTAGGGGAGAAGAGGGCAAGTGCGACCGGTCAGTGACATCAAGCGCAGCGAGGCACCCTTCGAGGTCGTCTCGGAGATGACCCCGGCGGGGGACCAGCCCCGGGCGATCGAGCAGATCACCAAGAGGGTGCGGGAGGGCGACCAGCACACGGTGCTGCTGGGCGCGACCGGTACGGGCAAGACGGCCACGGTGGCGTGGACGGTGGAACAGCTCCAGCGGCCCACGCTGGTGATGCAGCCCAACAAGACCCTGGCGGCGCAGTTCGCCAACGAGCTGCGGCAGATGCTGCCGAACAACGCCGTCGAGTACTTCGTCTCCTACTACGACTACTACCAGCCCGAGGCCTACGTTCCGCAGAGTGACACCTACATCGAGAAGGACTCCTCGATCAACGACGAGGTGGAGCGGCTGCGGCACTCCGCGACCAACTCGCTGCTCACCCGGCGGGACACGATCGTGGTGGCGTCCGTGTCGTGCATCTACGGTCTGGGCACACCGCAGGAGTACGTGGACCGTATGGCCCAGCTCGCGGTGGGCATGGAGGTGGACCGGGACGACCTGCTGCGTCGCCTGGTGGAGATGCAGTACACGCGCAACGACGTGGCGTTCACACGCGGCACGTTCCGGGTGCGCGGGGACACCATCGAGATCATCCCGGTCTACGAGGAACTGGCGATCCGCATCGAGATGTTCGGTGACGAGATCGAGCGGCTGCTCACCCTGCACCCCCTGACCGGCGAGGTGCTGGGCGAGAGCGAGGAGATGTTCATCTTCCCGGCCTCCCACTACGTGGCCGGTGAGGAGCGCACCGAACGCGCGATCGGCACGATCGAGGCGGAGCTGGGCGAGCGGCTGACCGAGCTGGAGGGCCAGGGCAAGCTGCTGGAGGCGCAGCGGCTGCGGATGCGCACCACCCACGACCTGGAGATGATGCGTCAGCTCGGCACCTGTTCGGGGATCGAGAACTACTCGCGGCACTTCGACGGCCGTGACCCGGGCAGTGCCCCCAACACGCTGCTGGACTACTTCCCCGAGGACTTCCTGCTGGTCCTGGACGAGTCGCACGTGACGGTCCCGCAGATCGGTGCCATGTACGAGGGCGACGCGGCGCGCAAGCGCACCCTGGTCGACCACGGCTTCCGGCTGCCGTCGGCCATGGACAACCGGCCGCTGAAGTGGGAGGAGTTCACGAAGCGCATCGGGCAGTCGGTCTACCTGTCCGCGACGCCCGGCAAGTACGAGCTGCGCCAGTCCGGTGGCGACGTGGTCGAGCAGGTCATCCGCCCGACCGGGCTGGTCGACCCGCAGGTGGTGGTCAAGCCGACCGACGGGCAGATCGACGACCTGGTGCACGAGATCCGGGAGCGCGCGGAGCGCTCCGAGCGGGTCCTGGTGACCACCCTGACCAAGAAGATGGCCGAGGACCTCACGGACTACTTCGCGGAGCTGGGCATCCGGGTGCGGTACCTGCACAGTGAGGTGGACACGCTGCGCCGGGTGGAGCTGCTGCGCGAGCTGCGGGTGGGCGAGTTCGACGTCCTGGTCGGTATCAACCTGCTGCGTGAGGGCCTGGACCTGCCGGAGGTCTCGCTGGTGGCGATCCTGGACGCGGACAAGGAGGGTTTCCTGCGTTCGGAGACCTCGCTGATCCAGACGATCGGCCGCGCGGCGCGCAACGTGGACGGTCAGGTGCACATGTACGCGGACAACGTCACGGACTCCATGCGGGCCGCGATCGACGAGACCACGCGGCGCCGGGACAAGCAGCTGGCGTACAACGCGGAGCACGGGATCGACCCGACGCCGTTGCGCAAGCAGATCGCGGACATCCTGGACACCCTGAACCGCGAGGACGTGGACACCCAGGAGCTCATGTCGACCGGTTACCGCCAGGGCGCCCAGGCCGCCAGGGCGCCGGTCCCCGCGCTGGGTGAGCGCGCCGACGTGGCGAACATGCCGCGTGCGGAGCTGGCCGGGCTGATCGACCAGCTGAGCACGCAGATGCACCAGGCGGCGACCGACCTCCAGTTCGAGCTCGCGGCCCGGCTGCGGGACGAGATCGGCGAGCTGAAGCGGGAGCTTCGGGGGATGGACGCGGCCGGGTTGAAGTGACCTCGGCGGGTACCGGTAGGGTGCCGGTCAGGCCCTGTGGCGTGGGGATTCCGCGTGCGGAATCCCCACGGTGACCACGGTTCCCGTCTCGAATCAGGCACGATCCCAGTACGGTTGGGTCGCATAGTTACCTTCACGTGACATATTCTTGTGCTTTGCGTAAGTCGAATGTCGCTTTTGCCTTTTTCGGGTGTGGGGGAGTTCATGGTCAGTCGGGTTCTGGGCCTTGTGGGTGCCATGGTGCTGACGGGTCTCCTGGTGGCCGGGTGCGGGTCCGACCGGGGTGGTGGGGACCCGGAGGAGATCGAGCCCACCCCCGACCTCGGGCAGGAGCCGGAGGAGGAGCCGGTGGACGGCGTCTCCAACGACGACGTGATCGTGGTGGTCGACGACGGCGTCGAGGTGCACGAGGACTGCGCCAACCGCGAGGTCGTGGTCAAGGCCGACGACGCGGTCGTGATACTGGACGGCGACTGCGGTCTGGTCCGCGCCACCGGGCGCAACTCCGTCGTCGAGGTGGGCACGGCCGAGAAGATCGTCCTCGTGGGTGTGGACAACCAGGTCTCCTTCGCCACCGGGGACCCCGAGGTGATCAACCACGGGCGCAACACCACCGTGAGCGAGGGCGGCACCGCCACCCCCGAGGCCGAGTAGGACCCCCGTGCGGAGGGCCTCCCCGCCCTCCGGGTACGAACCCCCGTCCGTTACCGTGGTGCCCGTTCGCGCACACCGTGTCAGGGTGCCCGAGGCCCGCGCCGGAGGTGGCGCCGGGAGACGGAAGGGCCCGTGTTCTCCGGTTTCCGTTCACCCGGACCGCTTCGAGGCGGTACGGTCGATCCTGTCCCGACACGTCGGTTGGTTCGGACGACCGTCCGGTTCCCCCTGCGGGTGCCGAGACACGACCGCACCCGTCAGTCCGGTCGGGGCACGCTCTTGACGAATGGAGGGGTGGGGCGGGTGAGTGGTTATGTCGCTCGGGTGCGGCATGATGAGTCGCCTGGCGGCGACATCGGACTCGATCCGCTGGTGCACTCCGCTGCCCAGCGTTGGGCGGAGTCGGACCCCCTGCTGCCCGAACCCGTGGGGTTCGCGGCCAACTCCTACCCCCTGCTGACCGTCAGCGACGAGGACGGGCGAACCGTCGCCGCGGGCAGCATGCACTACACCTGGTACCAGCCGGGCGAGGTGGGCCGTATCTGGGGCGTGCCCGACCAGCACTGGCTCACCCCCATCGTCGGCGGCCCCGAACCCGCCCGCGCCCTGGACTCCCTGCTCACCAGCTGGCGCGACCAGATCGAGGACCTGCCCACGGGCACCGGCTCGGAGTCGGCCGCCCTGGTGAGCTGGCCCGCGCGCGACGTCGAGGGGATCATCCCGCTGCAGCGCCACGGCCTCCAGCCCTACACCGTGCTCGCCGCCCGCCAGCGCCGCCGTGGCGTACCGCCGTCGCTGCCCCCGCGCGACGTGGCCATCCGGCTGGCCGACATCAGCGACCTGACCCAGGTGGTGGGCCTGTTGATGGAGGAGCACCGCTACGAGCAGCACTTCGGCGGGGTGTTCCTCCAGCCCGACACCGCCGAGCAGACCCGCAAGGTCGCGGCGCGGGCGCTCAACCGTTCGCGTTCGTGGATCTGGTTGGCCGAGCGCCGGGGCCGGGCCGTGGGACTGCTGTGGGTGTCGCCGCCCGAACGCTCCCGCTGGGCGAAGTCCCTGGTGCGGGCGCGCCCGATCGCGCACATCGGCTACGGGGTGGTCGCGGACGCCGAACGCGGTCGCGGGATCGGCACCGCCCTGGTGAGCCAGGCGCACCAGGCTCTGGACAGCCACGGTGTGGGGGTGTCGGTGCTCAACTACGCCGCCATGAACCCGCTCTCCGGGCCGTTCTGGCACCGGATGGGCTACCGCCCGGTGTGGACGACCTGGGAGGTCCGTCCCGCCCTCGCCCTGCGCTGACCTCGGTGCGCGCCCAGGGCGATCGCGGCCCCGGTGACGGAGTTCACCTCGCGGGCTGGTTAGCCTGGGCGCGCAAGCGCAGTGTGGCGTGGAGAGGTGGAGCCGATGAGCGCGGACGACCGCGGACCCGAGGGTGCCGAGCACGTGGAGATCGTGGAGGTGGGGCCGCGTGACGGCCTCCAGAACGAGTCCACCGTGCTGTCGGTCGAGGACCGGGTGGAGCTGATCGACCGGGCCGTGGCCGCCGGGGTGCGGAGGATCGAGGCGGTCAGCTTCGTCCATCCCAAGCGGGTGCCGCAGATGGCCGGGGCCGAGGAGGTCATGGCCGGGGTCACGCGGGTGCCCGGGGTGTCCTTCATCGGTCTGGCGCTCAACCGGCGCGGCCTGGACCGGGCGCTGGAGGCGGGGGTGTCCGAGGTCAACGTGGCGGTTCCGGCCACGGACGGGTTCAGCACCCGCAACCAGGGCAGCACCGTCGACGCGATGCTGGACTCCCTGGTGGAGATGGACCGGGCCCTGGAGGGTACGGGGGTGCCGTTGAGCGTCACGGTCTCCACGGCCTTCGGGTGCCCCTTCGACGGTGAGGTCGCGCCCGAGCGGGTGGTGGAGGTCGTCCGCCGGATCGCGGACACCGGGGCCGTGGAGATCGCGCTGGCCGACACGATCGGCGTGGGTGTCCCCGCCCAGGTGCGTGACCTGCTGCGCCGTACCGCCGAGGTGGCGGGCGGTCGGACCCTGCGCTGTCATTTCCACAACACCCGCAACACCGGCTTCGCGAACGCGCTGGTCGCCGTGGAGGAGGGGGTCCGGGTCCTGGACTCCAGCCTGGGCGGCTTCGGTGGCTGCCCGTTCGCCCCCGCCGCCACGGGCAACATCGGTACCGAGGACCTGCTGTACATGCTGCACCGCAGTGGTCTGCGCACCGGGGTGAGCCTGTCCGGAGCGGCCGCGCTGGGTGACTGGATGGGGGAGCGGCTCGGCAAGCGGCCGCCCGCCTACCTCGGCCGCGCGGGGGGCTTCCCCGCCTGATCACCGCCGCGTCCTCCGCCCGCGGTCCCGCCCCGCTCGGAGGGGTGCGCGGCGGTGTTGCCTTCGCCACCCGGCGGGCGGTGGGCGGGCACGGGAGTCCCCCGCCACCAGGGGTTCGCGGCAACCGTGCAGGTGGGGGTGGGGAACACCGGGGGTCGCGTGGACGTTCCCAGGTGTGGACGAACGAGGGGCCTGTTATTCTGGTGCCCCGTGGAGTCCGACGCGCTGGAACGGCATCGCCGCCGCTCGGATCCGGACCGCCGCACGGCCGCCCAGCTCGCCCGAGCCAGCCGTAGCCACTCAAACCACGGGAGCAACACTTTGGCATTCGCCGCGAGTACCAAGCACCTTTTCGTTACTGGCGGCGTCGCCTCCAGTCTTGGCAAGGGCCTGACCGCCTCCAGCCTGGGACGACTCCTGAAGTCGCGTGGGCTTCGGGTCACCATGCAGAAGCTGGACCCCTACCTCAACGTGGATCCCGGAACGATGAACCCGTTCCAGCACGGTGAGGTCTTCGTGACCGACGACGGCGCCGAGACCGACCTGGACGTCGGCCACTACGAGCGCTTCCTCGACGTCGAGCTCTCCGCCTCGGCCAACGTCACCACCGGGCAGATCTACTCCAGCGTCATCGCCAAGGAGCGCCAGGGCGCCTACCTGGGTGACACCGTGCAGGTCATCCCGCACATCACCAACGAGATCAAGTCGCGCATCTACGCGATGGACGCCCCCGACGTCGACATCGTCATCACCGAGATCGGCGGCACCGTCGGCGACATCGAGTCGCAGCCCTTCCTTGAGGCGGTCCGCCAGATCCGGCACGAGATCGGCCGGGAGAACTGCTTCTTCCTCCACGTCTCCCTCATCCCCTTCCTCGGCCCGTCCGGCGAGATGAAGACCAAGCCCACCCAGCACTCGGTCGCCGCCCTGCGCAGCATCGGCATCCAGCCCGACGCCATCGTCTGCCGCTCCGACCGGCCCATCACGCAGAGCCTGAAGTCCAAGATCAGCCTCATGTGCGACGTGGACGAGGCGGGCGTGGTCTCCACCCCGGACGCGCCCTCCATCTACGACATCCCCAAGGTCCTGCACCGCGAGGGGCTGGACGCCTACGTCGTCCGCCGTCTCGGCATGCCCTTCCGTGACGTCGACTGGACCGAGTGGGACGAGCTGCTGCGCCGTGTGCACCAGCCCGACCACGAGGTCACCATCGCCATGGTCGGCAAGTACATCGACCTGCCCGACGCCTACCTCTCGGTCAGCGAGGCCCTGCGCGCGGGCGGGTTCGCCACGGACACGCGCGTCAACATCCGCTGGGTGGCCAGCGACAACTGCGCCAGCCCCTCCGGCGCGGCCGCCGAGCTCGACGGCGCGGACGGCGTCCTCATCCCGGGCGGCTTCGGCGTGCGCGGCATCGAGGGCAAGCTCGGCGCGATCCGCTACGCCCGGGAGAAGGGCGTGCCGCTGCTCGGCATCTGCCTGGGCCTCCAGGGCCTGGTCATCGAGTACGCGCGCAACGTGCTCGGCCTCGAGGGCGCCAACAGCCTGGAGTTCGACGACAAGGCGATCGACCCGGTCATCGCGACCATGGCCGACCAGGAGGACGTCGTCGCGGGTGACCGCGACATGGGCGGCACCATGCGGCTGGGCCTGTACCCCGCGGACCTGGGCGAGGGCACCCTCGCCCGCGACCTGTACGACGGCGCCGAGCAGGTCTCCGAGCGCCACCGCCACCGCTTCGAGGTCAACAACGCCTACCGGTCCCAGCTGGAGGAGGCGGGTCTGGTGTTCTCCGGCCTCTCCCCGGATGGCAAGCTGGTGGAGTACGTGGAACTGCCCCGGGACGTGCACCCGTTCTTCATCGCGACGCAGGCGCACCCGGAGCTGCGCTCCCGCCCGACCAACGCGAACCCGCTCTTCCGGGGCCTGATCTCCGCCTCGCTGGAGCACAAGGTCTCCTAGCGGCGACGACCAGGCGGGTGGGGCCCGAGCCTGAGAGGGGCCGCATGGCCAACCACACCCGCCCGGTCGAGGACGAGACGACGGGGGCGTTCGCGAAGGTCGCGGACGCCCCCGAGTCGTGGCCGGTGGAGCGGTCCGAGGAGCGGTACCGGGGCGCCAAGTGCTCTATGCGCACGGACTGGGTGGAGATGCCCGGCGCCCACGGCCAGGGCCGGGCGGTGGCCGCCCGAGACTACATGGACCACCCCGGCGCCTCCGCGATCGTCGCCCTCGACTCCCGGGGGCGCGTGCTCCTGCAACGCCAGTACCGGCACCCCACCCAGCACACGCTCTGGGAGCTGCCCGCCGGTCTGATCGACGGTGACGGTGAGGGGCCGCTGGCCACCGCCAGACGTGAGCTGGTGGAGGAGGCCTCGCTGCGCGCCGCCACCTGGCACCGGCTCCCCGACTTCTACCCGAGCACGGGTTTCTCCAACGAGCGCATCCACGTCTTCCTCGCGCGTGACCTCACCGAGGTGCCCGAGGAGGAGATCGACTTCGTGCGCGAACACGAGGAGACCGACCTGGCCTCCGAGTGGCTGCCGCTGCCGGAGGCGGTGCGCGCGGTCATGGAGGGACGGCTGCACAACGGGGCGACGGTCATCGGGATCCTCGCCGCCCACGCCGCCTCCCAGGACGGCTTCGTGTCCCTGCCCGTGGCCTCGGACGACTGAGCCGGTGGTGGGAACGGACGCGGCGGAGAGGGAGCCGGGGCGCGCGGAGCTGGACGAGGGCCCCCTGGGCCGGGTCCGCGCCGCCTTCCTCGACCACCTGAGCGCCGAGCGGGCCCTGGCCGACAACACCCTGCTGGCCTACCGGCGTGACCTGTGGCGCTACGTCGAGTACCTGAGCGACCAGGGCGTCACCGACCTCGCCGGAGCGACCACGGGGCACGTCGGCGCGTTCCTGGGGGCGCTGCGTGACGGGGACGGGACCCACCCCCCGCTGAGCGCCTCCTCGGCCGGGCGCACGCTCGCCGCCGTGCGGGGGCTGCACCGGTTCGCGGTCCGTGAGGGGTGGGCGGGCACCGACCCGGCCGTCGAGGTCGTGCCACCGTCACCGCCCATGCGCCTGCCCAAGGCCGTTCCCCTGGACCAGGTGGAACGGTTGTTGGACGCGGCCGGTCCGGTGGCGGCACCGGCCTCCGACGCGCGGTCCGACCTCCTGGCCCAGCGCGACCGCGCCCTGTTGGAGGTGCTGTACGGCACGGGGGCGCGGGTGTCGGAGGCGGTGGGCCTGGACGTGGACGACGTCGCGGAGGCGGTGGACGCGAGCGGCCCGGTCGGTCTGGTGCGCTTCCGGGGCAAGGGCGGCAAGGAACGCCTGGTGCCGCTGGGTTCGTACGCGCGCCGTGCCCTGGCCGGCTACCTGACACTGGTGCGGCCGGTTCTGGCCGCTTCCGGACGGGGCGGCCCGGCGCTCTTCCTGAACACGCGGGGTGGTCGCCTGACCCGGCAGGGCGGATGGGTGCTGCTGTCGGCGGTGGCGGAGCGGGCCGGGGTCGAGGGGGTGTCGCCGCACACCCTCAGGCACTCCTTCGCCACCCACCTGATCGACGGAGGCGCGGACATCCGTGTCGTGCAGGAGCTGCTGGGGCACAGTTCGGTCACCACCACGCAGGTCTACACCCTGGTGACCGTGGAGCGGCTGCGTGAGGTGTACGCCTCCAGCCATCCGAGGGCGCGGCGCGGCGCGGACCCGGGTGGCCGGGTGTGAGGCCGGGCGCCGCTCGCGGGGAGCCCGTACCGCGTTCGGGACGAGTCCGAGGCGTGTCGTGTGTACCCTTCTCCTACGAGAGAAATGGGTACGAGCGTGCGGTTCCTCCCGGTTGCAGAGGGTGGGGAATCCTGGTCGGATCATGTTGAAGTGCGCCGTGTCGTCGTTCTAGAGTCGCCGCACAGAGGTACGTTGCTGTCGACATATTGAGTTTCCGACGGCGGCCAGTCGTGGGAGACGTCAAGAGTCCCATCGGGCCGTGGCCGGTCCGTAGGGGAGGTCAAGGGTTGTGAACTGGTCGGAGAACGGCGAGGCGGCGAACACCGCACCCGTCGGCGAGGAGGGCTTCGCCGATCCGGTGAGCAACCCGTGGGGGACGACACGCAACACGGGGGCGGATCTGCACACCAAGAGACCCGTGCGTACATATCCGGAGCCAGCACCGCTCGACGAACACGGTCCGGCACGGATTGTAGCACTCTGTAACCAGAAGGGTGGGGTCGGTAAGACCACCACCACCATCAACCTCGGTGCCGCCATCGCGGAGTACGGCAGGCGGGTGCTGCTGGTCGACTTCGACCCGCAGGGCGCGCTGTCGGTGGGCCTGGGCCGACTGGACCCGCGAGAGCTGGACCTGACCGTCTACAACCTGCTCATGCAGCGTGACGTGACGGTCGAGGACGTCCTGCTCAAGACGGACATCGACGGTCTGGACCTCATCCCGAGCAACATCGACCTGTCGGCCGCCGAGGTGCAGTTGGTCGGGGAGGTGGCCCGTGAGCAGATGCTGGGGCGCGCGCTGCGCCCCGTCATCAACGACTACGACGTCATCCTGATCGACTGCCAGCCGTCGCTGGGTCTGCTGACCGTCAACGCGCTGACCGCGGCGGACGGGGTCATCGTGCCGCTGGAGTGCGAGTTCTTCGCGCTTCGCGGTGTGGCGCTGCTGATGGACACCATTCAGAAGGTGCAGGAGCGCCTGAACGAGGACCTCGTCATCGACGGGTTCCTCGGCACCATGTACGACCCGCGCACGCTGCACGCCCGCGAGGTGCTGTCCACGATCGTGGACGGTTTCGGCGACAAGGTGTACGGCACGGTCATCAACCGCACCGTGCGCTTCCCGGACGCCACCGTGGCGGGCGAGCCCATCACCAGGTTCGACTCGTCCTCGGCCGGGGCCAACGCCTACCGGTCGCTGGCCAAGGAGGTGCTGGCGAGGTGGCCTCTCAGCGGTCACGACGTGTGACGCTACCCGGGGCGGACGAGCTGTTCTTCCGCCCCTCCGGTCCCGAAGAGGAACCGGTCGAGACCGAACGCCAGTACCAGGTACCGGAACAGGATCGACAGAGCACCACCGAGAACTCGTCGGACCGGCCCGCGCGCAAGTCGAACGGCAGGGGGCGGAGCAAGGTACGCCGCGCTCCGAAGCCGAGCGGGCGTCAACGCCACGACGAGAAGATCACCGTCTACGTCTCCGGGGCGGAACTGCTGGCCCTGGAGCAGACCCGGCTCTCGCTGCGCGCGGAGCACGGGTTGTCGGCCGACCGCGGCCGCCTCGTACGCGAGGCCGTCGCCGTGCTGCTCGCCGACTTCGAGGAGCACGGCCCCAGCAGCATGCTGGTACGCCGGCTGACCGAGGACTGACGTTCCCGGACCGACCGCTGGGGGAGCGGACGCACATCCGGGGACCGGGAGGTGAGGGTGTCACCGGCAGCTCCGCGCCGGTGACACCCTGGTGTCATGAGTGAGAAGACGTGGACCCGTCATGGTGACTGACCAGGAGGGCGCGCCGCCGGGGGCGGAGAGCGCCGACGAGGTCGACGAGAACGCCTTCCAGGTGCACCTGGACAACTTCGAGGGCCCCTTCGACCTGCTCCTCGGGCTGATCTCCAAGCACAAGCTGGACATCACCGAGGTGTCGCTGTCGAAGGTCACCGACGAGTTCATCGCGCACATCCGCCGGTTCGGTGACGACTGGGACCTGGACCAGGCCAGCAACTTCCTGCTGGTCGCGGCCACCCTGCTCGACCTCAAGGCCGCCCGTCTGCTGCCGCGCGGCGACGTGGAGGACGAGGCGGACCTGGCGCTGCTGGAGGCGCGCGACCTGCTGTTCGCCCGGCTGCTCCAGTACCGTGCCTACAAGGAGGTCGCCTCCTTCATGCGGGAGCGCCTGGCCGCGCAGGGTCGCAGGTACGCGCGGGCGGTGCCGCTGGAGGAGCGGTTCGCGGGGATGCGTCCGGACGTGCTGTTCAGGCTCGGTCCGGAGGAGTTCGCCGCCCTGGCGGGGCTGGTGTTCACGCCGAGGGAGCCGCCGAGCGTCTCGGTCACCCACATCCACCTCACCAAGACCTCCGTCAAGGAGCAGGGTGAGCTGATGGTGGCCGAACTCCGAGAGCACGGCCAGCTGACGTTCGCCGAGCTCACGGCCGAGTGCGACGGCACCTTCGAGGTCGTCGCCCGGTTCCTGGCCCTGCTGGAGCTCTACCGGGCCGCGAACGTGGGCTTCGACCAGCCCGTCCCGCTGGGGGAGCTGACCGTGACCTGGACCGGCGGCGACGAGGACGTCGAGCTGGAGTCCGACTACGACGACGCGGAACCGACCGCCGAGACGACACCGGGGGAGCAGTGATGACCGCAGAGCACACCGCCGAGGCGGAGGACCTCTCCACACCCCCGGGTTTGCGCCGCGACCTGGAGGCCGTGCTGATGGTGGTCGACCAGCCGGTCTCCGAGTACGACCTGGCCCGCGCCATGGACGTGCCGTTGGAGCTGGTGACCCGAACCCTGGAGGAGCTCTCCCGGGAATACACCGAACAGGGCCGTGGTTTCGACCTACGGGCGGTGGCCGAGGGGTGGCGTGTGTACACGCGGCCCGAGTGCGCCGAC
The DNA here is from genome assembly GCF_042745575.1 of Nocardiopsis sp. NPDC058789. Taxonomy (NCBI): domain Bacteria; kingdom Bacillati; phylum Actinomycetota; class Actinomycetes; order Streptosporangiales; family Nocardiopsidaceae; genus Nocardiopsis; species Nocardiopsis sp. NPDC058789. The sequence goes on along the minus strand of NZ_JBHYOW010000011.1, from coordinate 247,967 downwards.
ATCGTCGAGCACTTCCTCAGGGAGGGGCAGGAGGTGCGGCTCACGCAGGCCGCACTGGAGACGATGGCCGTCGTCGCCTACCGCCAACCGGTCTCACGTGGCAGGGTCTCCGCCGTACGCGGGGTCAACTGCGACGGGGTTATGCGTACCCTCGTACTGAGGGGCCTGATCGAAGAGACCGGACACGATCCCGAGTCCGGTGCGCTGCTGTATCGGACCACTTCCTATTTCCTGGAACGGCTGGGCCTGCGTGGCCTGGACGAGCTGCCTGATCTGGCGCCGTTCCTCCCCGACGACATCGAAGGTCTTGACGACACCGGTGAGCACACCTAACAGAGAACGTTCCCGTGGTGAGCGGGACGGACACGCCCCGCGCGGTGAGCGCGGCGACTATGACAACCGCGGCGGCCGAGGCCCCCGCGACGACCGAGGCGGGAACGACCGCAGTGGCGGCGGACGCCACGACCGGGACGACCGTCCCCGCCGTGACGACCGTGGCCGGGGCGGCCAGCAGGGCCGGGACGACCGGCGCGGCGGCTACCAGGGTCGGGACGACCGTGGGGGTCGCTCCTACGACCGTCGTGACGACAGCCGTGGCGGTCGTTTCGACCGCGACGACCGACGTGGCGGGAACCAGAACCGCGATGATCGCGGGGGCCGTTCCTTCGACCGTCGTGACGACAGCCGTGGCGGCTACCAGGGTCGGGACGACCGTCCCCGTCGCGATGACAGCCGTGGTGGTCGCTTCGACCGCGACGACCGGCGCGGCTACCAGGGTCGCGATGACCGTGGGGGGCGCTCCTACGACCGTCGTGACGACAACCGTGGTGGCCGTCCGCAGGGTCGCGATGACCGTGGCCGTGGGCGCGATGACAGCCGTGGTGGTCGCTTCGACCGCGACGACCGGCGCGGCGGGAACCAGAACCGCGATGATCGCGGGGGCCGTTCCTTCGACCGTCGTGACGACAGCCGTGGCGGGTACCAGGGTCGGGACGACCGTGGGGGTCGCTCCTACGACCGTCGTGACGACAACCGTGGTGGCCGTCCGCAGGGTCGGGACGACCGTGGCCGTGGCCGTGACGACAGTCGTGGTGGTCGCTTCGACCGCGACGACCGGCGCGGCGGGAACCAGAACCGTGGCGACAGCCGTGGCCGTTTCGACCGGGACGACCGTCCCCGTCGCGACGACCGCAACCGTGACGACCGGCGCGGTGGCTACCAGGGCGGACGGGACGACAAGCGCGGGGGCTTCCGCGACGAGCGTCCCCGCCGTGACGCCCAGGGCCGTCGGCTCCAGAACCGCGACGACAAGCGCGGCGGCTACCAGCGCCGTGACGACGGTCGTGGCGGCCGTCCGCAGGGCCGTGACGACCGGCCGCGCCGGGACCCGGACCAGCGTCCGGCCCGTCGCGACCACGAGCCCGTCCGCGACGTCAAGAGCGAGAGCCAGCTCTCCAAGGCGGCGCGCGAGCGTCTCCAGGCCCTGCGCGCGGACTTCAACCCGCGTGACGAGGACCGCCACGAGGGCGACTCCCGTGACACCTACACGGACGTCCCCGACGGCATCCGGCTCCAGAAGGCACTGGCCGCGGCCGGCGTCGCCAGCCGCCGGGCCAGCGAGGAGATGATCGCGGCCGGTCGGGTCAGCGTCGACGGTCAGATCGTCAAGCGCTTCGGCGCCCGTGTCGACCCCGAGGCCTCGGAGATCCGCGTCGACGGCATGCGCGTGGTCACCGCCCCGGACAAGCTGTACTTCGCTCTGAACAAGCCGCGCGGCGTGGTCAGCACCATGTGGGACCCGGAGGGTCGCCCGACCCTGGCCGACTACGCGGGCCAGACCGACGAGCGCATCTTCCACGTGGGTCGGCTGGACACCGAGACCGAGGGTCTCATCCTGCTGACCAACGACGGTGACCTGGCCAACCGCCTCACGCACCCGCGTTACAAGGTCGTCAAGACCTACATCGCGAAGGTGCCGGGCCCGGTGCCGCACCGCGTGGTGCGCGAGATCCAGAAGGGTGTGGAGCTGGAGGACGGGCCGGTCCAGGTCGACTCCTTCCGCGTGGTCGACAACGACGACACCCAGGCCATGGTGGAGATCCGCCTGCACGAGGGGCGCAAGCACATCGTGCGTCGCCTCATGGAGGCGGTGGGCCACCCGGTCGCGGACCTGGCCCGCACCCAGGTCGGTCCGATCGACCTCAACACCCTGCGTCTGGGCACCATGCGTGCGCTCAGTTCGCGTGAGGTCGGCGAGCTCTACAAGGCCGCCGGTCTCTGACCCGGAGGTCTTGTCGATACAGTTGACGGCGGTCGCGCCCCACCCGGGGAGCGGCCGCCGTCTCCCCTTTCCCCCGGGTGACGGCATCACCGACGAGGACGAAAGCGGGATCGAACGTGGCGGTACGGGCCATTCGCGGTGCGGTGCAGGTCGACGCGGACGAACGCGAGCAGGTGCTGGAGGCCACGACCGAACTGGTCTCCGAGGTGATGCGGCGCAACGGGCTCACCACCGACGACGTGATCAGCGTCCTCTTCACGGCCACCACGGACCTGACGAGTGAGTTCCCCGCGCTGGCGGCGCGGGGTGTCGGATTCACCGACGTCCCGCTGATGTGCGCCTCCGAGATCGACGTGCCTGGTGCCCTGCCGCGCGTGGTGAGGTTGATGGCCCACGTGGAGACCGACCTCCCACGGGCCGAGGTCCAGCACGTGTACCTGCGCGGCGCCCAGGCACTGCGCCTGGACATCGCCCAGTAGCGACCCCGCCGTCACCGCCCGGGCCGCCCGGCCCCACACCGGGGTCTCGGGCGGGAGGCCAGGTCAGAAGGTCGTACTCTGGGACCGTGCCCGCGACAGGCGCGGGCGGGGTGACTCGGGGGAGTGCTGTGGGCGAGGAAGCGGCCGGGACGGGCCGGACGGAGCCGCGTCGGGTCACCGTGGTCGGAACCGGGCTGATCGGAACGTCGATCGCCCTGGCCCTGCGCGCCCGCGACGTGGACGTCACGCTCAGCGACCCCGACGCGGCCTCCCTGCGCCTGGCCTGCGACCTCGGTGCCGGGCGTCCGCTGGAGGAGACCGACGGGTCGCCGGTGGACGTCGCGGTGATCGCGGCCCCGCCCGCCGTGGTCCCGGCGGTGCTGCGCGACGCCCAGCAGCGGAAGCTGGCCCAGGTGTACACCGACGTGGCCAGCGTGAAGACGAGTGTGCTGGAGGGCGCCGAGCGGCTCGGCTGCGACATGGCGACCTTCGTCCCCGGCCACCCCATGGGGGGACGTGAGAAGCACGGTCCCGGCGCCGCCCGCGCCGACCTCTTCCTCGGCCGTTCCTGGGCGCTGTGCCCCACCCCGGAGGCCGACCACGGTTCCGTCGAGGCGGTGGCCGGACTGGCCCGCATGTGCGGCGCGGACCCGCTGGTGCTGGACGCCCGGGCGCACGACCGCGCGGTGGCCCTGGTCTCGCACGCCCCGCACGTGGCCTCCTCCGCCGTGGCCGCGCGGCTGCTCTCCGGTGACGGCGACGCTCTGACCCTGGCCGGTCAGGGAGTACGTGACGTCACCCGGATCGCGGGAGGGGATCCGGCGATGTGGGAGGAGATCCTCACCCACAACGCGGGCCCGGTGGCGGAGGTGCTGCGCGGTGTGGCCCGGGACCTCACCGCCGCCGCCGACGCCCTGCGGTCCCGGAGCGGAACCGGGCACGGAGTCGCGTCTCGGGAGGATCTGGAGCCCGTCCGTGACCTGCTGGCGCGGGGGCGTTCGGGGCAGGCCCGGATCCCCGGCAAGCACGGAACGCTCCGCCGTCCGGACTACACGGTGATCCCCGTGGTCATCCCGGACGAACCCGGTGCCCTGGGCCGCCTGTTCGCGGCCGCCGCCACCGCCGGTGTGAACATCGAGGACGTGCGGATCGAACACAGCCCCGGGCTGCCGCTGGGCGTGGCGGAGCTGTACGTGCTCCCGGAGGCCGTGGACACGTTGGCCGACGCGCTGTCGGCCGACGGCTGGTCGGTGCACCCCGGACTCTGAACCCGGTCTCTGAACGCCGGACCGTACGCGTGGTGCCGGGCGTCTCGGCGCGAAGGTAGGCTGAGGCGTCGGCGACAGCAGACGCCGACGCAGGCACAGTGAACTCGGGAGTCAGCAGCAGTGAGCGCGCAGGGCAAGGGCATCGTCATCGCCATCGACGGTCCCTCCGGGTCGGGCAAGTCGAGCACGGCCAGGGGTGTCGCCAGGGCGCGGGAGCTGCGCTACCTCGACACCGGGGCCATGTACCGGGCCCTGACCTGGTGGATGCTGGACAACGGCGTGGACGTCGATGACGCGGCCGCGGTGGCCGCGAACGTCGAGCGTCCGGTCATCTCGATGGGCACCGACCCGTCCGCCCCCTCCGTGACGGTGGACGGCCGCGACGTGGCCGCCGAGATCCGCGGCAAGGAGGTCACCACCAGCGTCAGCGCCGTCTCGGCCGTGCCCGAGGCCCGTGAGCTGCTGGTGCGGACCCAGCGCGAGGTCATCGAGGCCGCCCGCGAGGAGAGCACCGGTATCGTGGTGGAGGGCCGTGACATCACGACGGTCGTCGCCCCCGACGCCCCCGTCAAGCTGTTCCTGACCGCCAGCGCCGAGGCGCGCGCCCAGCGGCGCAGCAAGGAGGTCCGGACCGTCGACGTCGCGGCGACCCAGGCCGACCTGGCCCGCCGGGACAAGCTCGACTCCAGCCGGGCCCACTCGCCGCTGACGCAGACCGCCGACGCCACCGAGCTCGACACCACCGGCCTCACCCTCGACGAGGTCATCGCTCTGGTCGTCAAGCTGGCCGACGAGGCCCGCGACAGCTAGCGCGGACCCGCCGGAGACGGCGGGAGGCCGGGGAGAGACCGGCCACACCGCCCCCGTCAGGGGGAACACACGAACATCCACGGGGGTTGCCCTCCGTGGCAGGACACGGGCGCCCTCGGTGGCGCCCGTGGTGATTCACGTGGCGATCGCGCTGAATCCTTCGACATCCTCGCGGCACGCATCCTGGGCGCGTGGGGACCTGGAACCGGGAGTACGAGTACATGAGTGAGTTCGACGTGTCCGACGTGGGCGAGGGGCCCGAGGGCGAGGACGCGGCACTGCCCGTCGTCGCCGTGGTGGGCCGACCCAACGTCGGCAAGTCCAGCCTGGTGAACCGGATCATCGGCCGCCGTGAGGCGGTCGTCGAGGACGTCCCGGGTGTGACCCGTGACCGGGTGGCCTACGACGCCGAGTGGCAGAACCACCGCTTCACGCTGGTGGACACGGGCGGCTGGGAGACCAGCGTCAGCGGGCTGGCCGCGATGGTCGCCCGCCAGGCCGAGTACGCCGCGCAGACCGCCGACGTGATCCTGTTCGTGGTCGACGCGACCGTGGGCATCACCGATGCCGACGCCTCCGTGACCCGGGTCCTGCGCGCCACGAAGAAGCCCGTGGTCCTGGCCGCCAACAAGGTCGACGGCGGGCAGCAGGAAGCCGACGCGCTCGACCTGTGGAACCTGGGTGTGGGGCAGCCGTTCCCGATCAGCGCCCTGCACGGCCGCGGTACCGGCGACATGCTGGACGCCATCGTGGAGGCCTTCCCCGAGACCCCCGTGGGCGAGGCCGAGGACGACGAGGACGGTCCGTCCCGTATCGCGCTGCTGGGCCGCCCGAACGTGGGCAAGTCCAGCCTGCTCAACCGGCTCGCCGGTGAGGACCGCGTGGTCGTGGACTCGGTCGCGGGCACCACCCGCGACGCCGTCGACGAGCTGATCGAGCTGGGCGGCCAGACCTGGAAGTTCATCGACACCGCCGGTATCCGCCGCCGGTTCCGTGCCCTCCAGGGCGCCGACTACTACGCGACGATGCGCACCGGTACCGCTCTGGAGCGGGCCGAGGTGGCCGTGGTGCTGATGGACGTCAGCGAGCCGCTGGCCGAGCAGGACATCCGGGTCGTGGAGCAGGTCGTGGAGGCCGGTCGCGGTCTGGTCCTGGCGTTCAACAAGTGGGACATCCTCGACGAGGAGCGCCGCACCTACCTGGAGAAGGAGATCGACCGCCAGCTGGCGCGGGTCTCCTGGGCCCCCCGGGTGAACATCTCCGCCATGACCGGCCGCCACATGGAGCGTCTGGTTCCGGCGATCGAGACCAGCCTGTCCGGGTGGAACCAGCGCATCTCCACGGGGCAGCTCAACAACTGGCTCAAGGAGCTGGTGGCGGCCACCCCGCCGCCCGTGCGTGGCGGCAAGCAGCCCAAGATCCTGTTCGCGACGCAGGCCGGTGCGCGTCCGCCGCACTTCATCCTGTTCACGACCGGGTTCCTTGAGGAGAACTACCGCCGGTTCATCGAGCGTCGCCTGCGTGAGGACTTCGGCTTCGAGGGGACCCCGGTGCACATCAGCATGCGTATCCGGGAGAAGAAGAACGGGGTACCGGGCCGGGCCTCCAAGGGCAGTGTGCGTCCGGACCGCAAGCCGCGCGGCGGCGGCCGCCGCTGACGGCGGGCCCGACCACCGCGGGTGAGACACGACGCGGGGGCGCCCCGGACGGGGCGCCCCCGCGTCGTGTTAAGGGACCGGGGTTCGTTCAGGTGTCCGTCGGCAGACGGCGGACGTTGCTGCCCCGGATCCCCGAACCGGACTCACCGCTCCGCCTCGGGTAGGGCAGGCGCCCGGAGGACCGGCCCGACTCGGGCACCGGGATCGCCGGGGCACCGGGCAGCGGACGTCCGGCGCTCTCCCGCATCCGCCAGACCACGACGAGTCCGATGACGCTGGCCGCCATCACCAGCCAGGCGGGGGAGTACAGGTTGCCCGTGGCCTGCACCAGCGACTCGGAGATCAGCGGTGTGGTGCCGCCGAACAGCGCCACCGAGACGTTGAAGCTGATGGCCAGGGCCCCGTAACGGACCTTGGTCGGGAAGAACGCCGGGAGCGACGCGGGGCCCGCGCCGGAGAAGTGCACCAGGGTGAAGGCCAGGACCAGCACGCCCAGGGCCGCCGCCCACGTGCTGCCCTGTTGCAGGAGCCAGAAGGCGGGCAGGGACAGCACCAGCCCGAAGACGCAGCCGGACATCAGGATCGGTCTGCGGCCGACCCGGTCGCTCATGAACCCGAACAGGGTCACGCTGGCCAGCATGAACACCATGGCGCCCAGGGTCACCACCAGGGCCAGGGTGGAGCTGTACCCCAGCACCGCCTCCAGGTACGTGGGCATGTACGCGGTCACCATGTAGTTGTTGACGTTGAACACCATGACCAGGCCGATGCACAGCGCGATGGCGTGCCACTGGCCCACGATCGTCTCCTTGAGCTGGCCCTTGCGGCGCTCGCCCGCCTCGTCCTTGGCGAACCCGTCGGTGTTCTCGTTGTAGACCGGGGTCTCCTCCAGCTTCACGCGCAGGTAGAGACCGATGGCGCCCAGCGGCAGCGCGAGCAGGAACGGGATACGCCATCCCCAGGCCTGCATGGTGTCGGGGCCCAGGAGCAGGGTCATCACGGTGACGATGGCGGCACCGCCCACGTAGCCGCTGACGGTGCCGAACTCCAGCCACGAGGAGAGGAACCCCCGGCGTCGGTCCGGGGCGTACTCCGCGATGAACGTGGTGGCCCCGCCGTACTCACCGCCGGTGGAGAAGCCCTGGAGCATGCGGGCGACCAGGAGGAGGATCGGCGCGGCGATGCCGATGGTCGCGGCGGAGGGGATGAGGCCGATCGAGAAGGTGCTGACCGCCATGAGGAGCATGGTGGCGGCCAGGACGCGCTTGCGGCCGATGCGGTCACCGAGCGGGCCGAAGAACACGCCGCCGAGCGGACGGACCAGGAAGGCCGCCGCGAAGGTGGTGAACGTGGCGATGAGCTGGACCCCGCCGGACTGTGACGGGTAGAAGACCAGACCGATCGTCACGGCGAGGTAGCTGTAGACACCGAAGTCGTACCACTCGGTCGCGTTGCCGATCGCGGCCGCGACCACGGCCTTGCGCGTCGTCCTTCGCTCCGTCTTCAGGGTCGGCCGGTCCGGTTGTTCGCTCACGTCTCCCCCTCGGTGGCATCACCTCACGTGCCTAGATAATCACTTGGGGTGAGGAAAGCGTGGGAGGTGTACGTGTTGGCCGACGGTAGCGTGGCACCATGCGCAAAGTGCTGGTCAGTGCCTGTCTCATGGGGCGCAGGGTCCGTTACGACGGCAGGGCCAAACCGGTGGGGGACGACACGGTCACCCGCTGGCGGGAAGAGGGCCGCCTCGTCGTGCACTGCCCGGAGATCGCCGGGGGGCTCCCGGTTCCCCGGCCGCCTGCCGAGATCGAGCCCGGCGCGGACGCCGCCGACGTGCTCGCCGGTCGGGCTCGCATCCGCACCCCCGAGGGGACGGACGTGACCGAGCACTTCGTCTCCGGTGCGCGGGCGGCGCTGGCCACCGCGCGGGCGCACGGCGTGGCGGTGGCGCTCCTCAAGGAGTCCAGCCCCTCGTGTGGGACGCGCGAGGTGTACGACGGCGCCTTCGAGGGGCGCAGGGTGGCCGGTGAGGGCGTGACCGCGCACCTGCTCCGGGAGAACGGTGTGGCGGTGTTCAACGAGGGCGAGGTCGCGCTGGCGGCCGAGCGCCTGCGCGACCTGGAGGCCTGAGGGCCACGGGGGCGCCCCCGTGGCCCTCTCGGTTCAGTCCTTGACCACGGCGTAGCGCAGACAGGCGAAGGCCCCCACCAGCTTGGCCTCCAGCGGCCGCAGCCGCACCCGTCCGTCCAGCAGGGGGGCGCCCCCGCCCAGGCTCACCGGCGCCACGGACACCGACACCTCGTCCAACAGGCCCAGCCGGGCCAGGTCGGCGGCGACACGGCCGCCGCCGACCACCCACACGTCACGACCGTTCGCGGCCCGTACCATCCCGGCGTGCAGGTCCCGCAGCTCCTGGTCCGTGTCTGCGCTGGTGAACCGGAGGTCCCCCTCGATCCGGGGAAGCTCCCGATGGGTGAGCACCCAGGTGGGCGCCTCGTACGGCCAGGGCTGGTCCCCCTCGTGTTCGTGGATCCACTCGTAGGTGGTCGCCCCCATGAGGATCGCCCCGGCGTTCCTGATGAACTCGGCGGTCTCGTCGATCGCCTCTCCCTCCTTCGCGCCCTCCACCGCGAACAACCAGTCGAGTGAGTTGTCCCGGTCCGCGATGAACCCGTCCAGACTCGTGGCGGTCTCGTACACGGTCCTCATACTGTGTCTCCCCGTTTCCTTGGTGCTTCGTAGCGTCGCGGCAACCACTCCAGGGGGTCTCCCTGGTCGACCTCCACCCCCGCCTCGCGCAGCATGTGCCGGACGTTCAACCGGCGGTACGCGGAGTAGGTGAGCACGTGCGCCACCACCCCGCCGAGGAGGAAGCTCTCCGGCGGGTCGCACAGGGCGTCGATCAGCCGGTCACCCCAGGCGTCCCGCCGGCCGATGTCGGCGACCACGGCGATCCACCGCGCCCCGGCCTCCGCGTGCCTGACCAGCAACGACTCCGGATCGTCGGCTCCGAGCTCCGGTGTGTCCGCGCCCTCGACGGAGGCGAGCCACACCTCCTTGGAGCGCACGAGGAGGTCCAGAGCCGAGGCGATCGACCCCTCCGCGCCGTCCCAGGACAGGACGGCCCGTGTGTCCCGGACCCGTCGGTACTCCTCCTCGGGCAGGTCCGCGGCGAACCGGATGAGCCGGGTGGTGTCGTCCACGTCGTGGTGGGTCTGGAGCCCGGTCACGTCCATGCTGGGTCGGCCCCTCGGGTTCTCCTCCACCCACAGGTGGAGCGGCGGATGGAAGTGGACGCCGTTCGGTGCGGGCAGCCAGTGGCCGCTGCCCGCCGTGGTGGCGCTCGGAGGATGCCCGAACGCCCGGGCGAAAGCCCGTGTGAACCCCTCGACGGAGGAGTACCCGGCCTCGAAGGCCGCGTCGGTGACGCTGCTGCCGTGACCGATCCGCCAGGCGGCCCGTTCCAACAGGACCCTCCGGCGCAGGGCCACCGGTGACTCGCCGGTGTCCCGGGACAGCTGGCGGCTGAAGTGGAAGGGGGAGGCGTGCGCCTGCCCGGCCATCTCGCTCAGCCGGGTGTTGTCCTCGTCCAGGACCGCGTCGAGCAGTTCTCGTAGGCGGTCTCGTCCGGTGGTGGCTTCGGTCATGTGACCAGTATGTTCCGGGGGCCCTCACCGCCGCTTGACCGTTCTTGCGCAGTGTCGGCTCCGCTTCGTGTCCTGACCGCCGACGGTGAGCGTGACGTCGGTGAGGAGGTGCGTGACGTAGGAGAACGCGGCGAGGGCAGCGCCGTCCGAGGGGGTGCGCATCGTGGTGCGAAACCCCCGGAGGATGCGATAGAGTCTTCCCCGTTGGCGACGCCGGAGACGGCGCCGCGCAGCGGACGGGACGTAGCGCAGTTTGGTAGCGCACTTGACTGGGGGTCAAGGGGTCGTGGGTTCAAATCCCGCCGTCCCGACACAGGAAAGCCCTGGTGAGACAGGAGATTCTCACCAGGGCTTCGTCATGTCCGGGGGAGCCCGGGGGCACCGGCCGTCTCCGTGAGCGGACGGCCTCGGGAACCCACGTCGGGAGTCGGTCGACCGGGCCCCGTGTCGGTGTTCTCGCCGGTGGCGTCGTCCCCGGGCACGGGGACGGCCAGCCGGAATCCTGAGGTGGGGTCGTGGCCCTCGGGGAGACCACCGGAAGGCCCGTCCAGACGGGCTTCCTGGGCTTAGGCTCGGTCCATGACTGACATGTGGTTCAGCCGGGATTCTCCGGTGCTCCGCGCCGTGGTTCGCCTGGCGGACACGGGCACGTCGGGCGACCCTCGGACGTTGCGAGCATGAGGGGGCGCGCGGGAACGCGCGGTACTCGTCCGGAGCGTCCACGCCCCGGTGGCGTCGCCGTGTCGGTGCCGCGTCCCTCGTGGAGCCGTGCCTCACCGGCGCGACGGTCGGCTTTGAGGAGCTACCGAGGATGTTCCAGGGTCGGGTGCGCCACGTGCCCACGATGAAGGACGCGATGGTGCGCGGAGCGGTCTATCCTCGGCGGTCCCTGGTCCTGGTCGCCGGGGTCCCCGGGGCCGGGAAGAGCACCCTGCTGCGGCGACTGTTCGGTCTGCGCGGGGACGAAGCGCGGCCCGTCCTCACCGCGGACGGCGTGCGGGTGATCGACTCGCTGCAGTCGCGGTACCAGCTGAGGCCGCTGCTCGCCCGGGTCCCGTACCCGCTGTGGCGCTGGGTGGTGCACGTACTGCACCTGGCCCAGGTGGCGGCGGCGCTGTGCGGCGGCCCGGTCGTGGTGCACGAGTGCGGGACCCGGCTCCCGGTCCGCGTGCTGCTCGCCCTGCTCTGCCGGTTCCGCCGGTACGAGGTGCACGTGCTGATGATCGACGCCACCCCGGAGGAGGCCCGGAGCGGGCAGAACGCCCGGGGGCGGCGGGTGACCGAGCGCAGCCACCGGATGCACTCACGCCGCTGGCGGCGCCTGCGCGCGGCCACCCGGCACGGTCCGGCGGCGTTCGCGCCGGGGGCGCGCAGTCTGCTCGTACTCGACCGGCGCCAGGCACGGAAGCTGACGTGGATCCGTTTCGGCCCCGGTGGGGGCGCCCGTGGGTCACGGCGCACCTCGACGGACTCGCCCTCTGATCGGATCGAACTCCTGATGCCCGATGCCTCGTGACGCCCCTCTCAGGAGCGCGAGGTGACGAGTCGAGGCCCCGGAAGGGACGGTTGCGTCCGGGGATGGTGACGCGCGCCCGGGCGATGACCGTTAAATCGTTGGGCGCCGCCCCTCCGCGCCGCTAGGGTTCCCTGGGCCCGACGCTTCCCTTGGAGACCCTTCTTGAACAGTGCAGTGACCCTCATCCGTTCCGCCGCCCTCTCCGACGCCGCCGAGTACGCCTACGCGGCGACCGTTCCGCCGGGCGTGCGCCTGGTCTTCCCCGCCGGATCGTGCCCGCTCGACGAGGACGGCTCCACCGCCGCCGTGGGTGACTACGCGGGCCAGGCGGCCGTGTGCGTGGCCAACCTGCGGACCGCCCTGGCCGAGGCGGGCGCCGAGCTCACGGACGTGGTCAACACCCGGGTGCTCGTCGCCTCCACCTCCCAGGACGACCTGGTCGCCGCCTGGGAGGTGGTTCGCGACGCCTTCGGGGAGCACGACGTCCCCAGCACCCTCATGGGCGTCACCGTCCTGGGCTACGACGACCAGCTCGTGGAGATCGAGGCCGTGGCCGCCGTGCGCGAGTGATCAGGCCTCGTCGGGGACCCGGCGCAGCAGGTCGCCGGGTTGGCAGTCCAGGACGCGGCAGATCGCGTCCAGGGTGGTGAACCGCACCGCCTTGGCGCGGCCGTTCTTCAGGACGGCCACGTTCGCGGGGGAGATCCCGACGGCCTCGGCGAACTCCCCGACCGACATGCCGCTCCGGGCGAGCTGGACGTCGAGGTCGACGATGATCGGCATCAGACCACACCGGCCATCTCGGTCTGGAGACGGGTCGCCTTGCTGAGAAGGCCGCGCATCAGGACGACCAGCAGGACGAACGCCGCACCCACGGCGGCTGTCACGGAGGCGGCGCCGAGCGCGGCGACCGCCTCCATGGTGCCATGGGCGAACGGCATGTCGGTCACGGCCAGGTGCCCCGCGACCCCGGCGGTGAGCAGCGTCGCCACGAGGCCGGCGCCGATGATGACGTCCACCCACACGAAGGCGCCGGGATCGAAGAGCGCGTCGCGGCCCAGCATGCCGAGCAGCTGCCACGTGGCGACGAGCGCCGCCTGGACGCAGGCGACGCCGAGGACGCCCAGGACCGTGTACGGGACGACGATCCTCTCGTACGGCGGGAAGTGCGCGGCCTCCCCCGCGAGGGCCCCCGGGATCACGACGATCTGCCCGAAGAGGCCGACAAGGAGGGCCACGACGATCGCGGCGCGCAGGATGAGGGTGATGGAGTGGTGCATATATCGATTATCAATAGATAGCTATCGATAGTCAATAGGCGCCACCCTCTCTCAGAGAGTGAGCATCACCTTGGTGGCCCTGCGCTGGTCCATCGCCCGGTACGCCTCCGCCGCCTCCTCGATCGGGAGGGTGAGGTCGAAGACCACCCCGGGATCGATCTGGTCCGTCATGACCAGGTCGACCAGGTCGGGCAGGAACCGGCGCACCGGAGCGGGGCCGCCGAGCAGGCTCACCGTGGAGAAGAACAGGTCCATGCCGTCGAGTTCGACCCCGTGGGACACCCCGACGTAGCCGACGTGCCCGCCCGGCCGCGTGGAGTGGATGGCCTGCTCCATGGACTCCTGGGTGCCGACCGCCTCGACCGTCGAGTGGGTCCCCAACCCTCCGGTGAGCTCCCGCACCCTCTCCGCGCCCGCCCGGCCGCGCTCCTCCACGATGTCGGTGGCGCCGAACCTCCGGGCCAGGGCCTGACGGTCGGCGTGGCGCGACACCGCGATGATCCGCTCCGCGCCGAGTCGGCTCGCGGCCAGGACCGCTGACAGGCCGACGGCACCGTCACCCACCACCGCGACGGTCCGGCCGGGTCCCGCGTCGGCCGCGACGGCGCCGAACCAGCCGGTGCCCAGCACGTCGGAGGCGGCCAGCAGCCCGCGGGTCTGTTCCGGAGTGGGCTCCCCCGGCACCCTGACCAGGGTGCCGTCGGCCAGGGGCACGCGCGCGTAGTCCGCCTGGGTCCCGAGGGAACCCATCATCACCTGGTGGACGCAGCGCGACTGGAACCCCGCCTGACAGATCTCGCAGGTGTTGTCGGAGGCCACGAACGAACCGACGACGAGGTCACCCACCCGGACGTCGCGCACCGCGGGTCCGACCCGCTCCACCACGCCGACGTACTCGTGGCCCATGCGGGTGGGACCGTCCTGCTGTTCGACGCCTCGGTAGGGCCACAGGTCCGATCCGCAGACACATGCGGCGGTGACCCGGATGACGGCGTCGGTCGGCTCGACGATCGCCGGTTCCGGAACGTCCTCCACCCGGACGTCACCGGGCCCGTGCATCACTACGGCTCGCATGGCTTCTCCCCTCGTTGACTCTCTGTTCTGCCCGCCAGAGCACCACGTTTCACCTCCGCGACGGAGTTCTGCCTGGTGGGGCGGTGTGAGGGCCCCGCTCGAACGGAAACCGGAGCGGCGGGTGCTCCTGCGGGCGCCGTTCGTCCGCGTGCACGTGTGGCCGATGTCCGGCCTGTCCGACGACTCGTCGGGCACGCGGGGGAAGCGCTGGTCCCCGGCTGTCCCCGGGGCGACGGTGGCGCACGTCACCGAGCCCCCTCCCGCGCTCACCGGCATGAACCGGGGCGCACCGTTGTTCCCGGAGGGTGGCGGACGAACGTGAGGAGCGGTCGTGGAGGGTGGTCGGGGCGAAACGCCGCCCGGGGCGACGGACGTGGTGATCATCGGTGCGGGTCAGGCCGGGCTCTCGGTCGCCTGGCACCTGCGCAGGCTCGGACTCGGGCCCGGGGTGGGATTCGTGGTCCTGGACCGGGGTCCCGACTCCGGCGGGGCGTGGCAGTTCCGCTGGGAGTCACTGCGGCTGGACGACGCGCACAAGGTCGACGACCTGCCCGGGATGCGGGAGATGGGCCTGAGCTTCGCCACCGCCGACGCCGCGCGCCCCGCACGGGACGTGGTGCGTGACTACTACGAACGGTACGAGCAGTGGTTCGGGCTGAACGTACTGCGGCCGGTCCGGGTCACCTCGGTGCGCGAGGAGGGAACCGGCCTCCTGGTCGCCACGGACAAGGGCGACATCGCCGCACGTGTGGTGGTCAACGCCAGCGGGACCTGGGCGCGGCCCTTCCGGCCCTACTTCCCCGGGGCCTCGGACTTCCGTGGCGTCCAGGTCTCCACACCCGAGTACCGGGCGGCGGAGGACTTCGCCGGGGCGCGGGTGCTGGTCGTGGGCGGCGGGACCTCGGCGGTGGGGTTCCTGCGTGAACTGGAGGGGATCGCCGCGAGCACGGTCTGGGCCACCCGCCGTCCGGTCGAGTTCGTCGACGACCCCCAGGGCGGGGTCCGTGCGGTGCGCAGGGCGGACGAGGCGGCCCGGGCGGGGCTTCCGCTGCCCAGCATCATCAGTGGAACCGGACTGCCCGCCACGGAGGGGAACCTCGCGGCACGGGACCGCGGGCTCCTCGTGTCCCGGCCCATGTTCACCGAGATCGAACCCGACGGCGTCCGTTGGCCCGACGGCTCCTTCGAGCCCGTGGACGCCATCGTCTGGGCCACCGGGTTCCGCGCCGAACTCACCCACCTGGCGCCCATGCGACTGCGCGAACCCGGTGGAGGGGTGCGGGTCGAGGACGGCCGCGCCGTCCGCGAGCCGCGCCTGTTCCTCGCCGGGTTCGGTCCGCAGGCCAGCACGATCGGCGCCAACCGGGCCGGGCGCTCCATCGCCCGCCAGGTCGTGGCCCGGCTGCGGGCCGACGAGGGAGAAGTGCGGGGAGAGGGGCCTGTGGACGACCGGTGCCGCGGTCGGTCCAGGAGTTAGTGTCGGTTCCGGACCCAGTTGGTGCACAGCGTCGGAGGTAGCCGTATGAGGGCCAACAAGCTTCCCACCGAGGAGATCAAGCGGGACCCGGCGGCCTTCGCCGACCGGGTCACCGCCGACGCCCGCTTCGGGCGCCCGGCCGAGGCGGGACGTTACCGTCTCGTCGTCAACCGGGCCTGCCCGTGGGCTCACCGCGTGGTGATGACCCGGCGGCTCATGGGGCTGGAGGGAGCCGTCTCCCTGGCCGTCACCGACCCTGTCCAGGAGATCATCGACGGTGATCCGCACTGGGTGTTCACCGAGCGCACGGGCAGCCCCGGGGACCGGGACCCGGTCCTGGGCATCCACGCCCTGCGCGAGGCCTACCTCGCCCGCGACCCCGCCTACGACGGCGGCGTGAGCGTGCCCGGGCTGGTCGACGTCCCCACCGGGCACCTGGTGTCCAACGACTACGACCAGATCAGCGTGGACATGGCCACCGAGTGGGGCGGCCTGGCTCGGGAGGGGGCTCCGGAGCTGTACCCCGAGGCGCTCCGGGAGGAGATCGACGCGGTCAGCGCCGAGGTCTACCGTGACCTCAACAACGGTGTCTACCGGTCCGGGTTCGCCCCCGACCAGCGGCGCTACGATCGGGCGGTCTCCTCGGTCTTCGCCCGGCTGGACGCCCTGGAGAACCGCCTCACCGACCGCAGGTACCTGGTGGGCGACCACGTCACCCTCGCCGACCTGCGGTTGTGGGCCACCCTGGTGCGGTTCGACGCCGTCTACCACGGCCACTTCAAGTGCAACCGGCGCAAGCTCACGGAGTACCCGGCACTGTGGGCGTACGCGCGGGACCTGTTCCAGACGCCGGGCTTCGGGGACACCACCGAGTTCGAGCACATCAGAGTCCACTACTACCGGGTGCACACGGCCCTCAACCCGTCCGGCGTGGTGGCGATCGGCCCGGACCCCCGTGCCTGGCTCACCCCGCACGGCAGGGAGGCCCTCGGTGGCGGCCCCTTCGGAAGGGGCACGGCGCCCGGTCCGGTACCCGTCACCGAGAGGGTGCCGCCGCTGGAGGCCCAGGACCGCGCGGCCGGAGGGACCTGGGACGCGCCGCTGGACTGAGCGCGCACGGGTCGGCCTCAGTCGAGGACGGTGTGTTCGCGCAGCAGACGGACGGCCTCGGTGACGGCGGGGCGCCGGGAGGTGCCCTCACGCCACAGGACGGCCACCCCGCGCACCGGGACGGGCTCCAGCGGCTTGACCACCAGGGAGTCGGGCACGGCGCCTCGCCCCAGACGGGGGACGAGGGCGATGCCCAGCCCGACCTCCACCAGGGCGAGCTGGGTCTGGAACTCGGCCACGAAGTGGGCGATGTCGGGTGCGCCGTGCACCGGACGCAGGGTGCGGGTCAGCCAGTCGTGGCAGACCGTTCCGGGGGGTTGGCAGATCCAGCGCTGTGAGGCCACGTCCTGGTGGTTCAGGACGGGGAGTTCGGCGAGGGGGTGATCCCGGGGAAGGACGACGTCGCACCGGTCCGCACCGAGAGCGGCGCGCGACACCCCCTCGGGCACGGCCATCGGCGCGATGTCCCAGTCGTGGACGACGGCGAGGTCCACCGTTCCCTGCGCGACCATGTGCGGGGAGCTGTGCGGGTCCTCCTCGACGACGCGCAGGTCGAGGTCGGGGTACCTCAGGGTCAGCTCGGCCAGGGGGCGGGGGAGCAGGCCCCGGGCGGCGGTGGCGAAGGCCGCCACGGTGAGGCGGCCGGAGGGCTGGCCGCGCCGTTCCTCCAGGGTGACCTCGGCGGTCTCCATGAGGGTGAGCATCCGGGACGCGGTGTCCACGAGCATCCCGGCGGCGTCGGTGAGCACCACACCGCGTCCCTGGCGTTCCAGGAGCGCGGTGCCGGTCTCACGTTCGAGTTTGGTGACCTGCTGGGAGATGGCCGAGGGGGTGTAGCCCAGTGCCTTGGCGGCGGCGCTGACCGAGCCGTGGACGTGGACGGCGTGCAGCGCCCGGAGTCGGGACAGGTCGAGCACGAGGGGCTCCTCACGGAATTTCTTTAAGCAGTGCTGAACCTAACCTAGTAGAAGCTTTCGCTGGTGCTAAAGCCTGGTGCCCGCCATGATCGGAGGTATGCGCCCCACCCACTCCCTGCTCGCCGTGCTGGTCGCCGCCGTGTGGGGGCTCAACTTCGTGGTCATCGAGGTCGGCCTCGACCACTTCCCGCCGCTGCTGTTCTCCGCCCTGCGGTTCGTCGTCGCCGCTCTTCCCGCGATCTTCTTCGTCCGGCGTCCCGGCGTCGCGTTCGGCTGGGTCGTCCTCGTGGGACTGGTGCTGGGAGTGGCCAAGTTCGGGCTGCTCTTCACCGGCATGAACCTCGGGATGCCCGCCGGTTTGAGCTCGTTGGTCCTCCAGGTCCAGGCGGTGTTCACGGCGCTCTTCGCGGTGCTCTTCCTGCGGGAGGGGCTGCGCCCGGTCCGCTACCTCGGGATGGCCGTCGCACTGGCGGGGATCGGCCTCGCCGCGTACGACCACGGCGGATCGGGCCCGTTGGCCGCGTTCGTGCTGGTCGTGG
Source organism: Nocardiopsis sp. NPDC058789 (assembly GCF_042745575.1). Taxonomy (NCBI): domain Bacteria; kingdom Bacillati; phylum Actinomycetota; class Actinomycetes; order Streptosporangiales; family Nocardiopsidaceae; genus Nocardiopsis; species Nocardiopsis sp. NPDC058789. The sequence continues at coordinate 229,914 of NZ_JBHYOW010000011.1, read as the reverse complement.
CGGCCGCGGCGTTCTGGGGGCTCTCCAACGTGATCACCCGGAGGGCCGCGCCGCCGGACGCGCTGAGCTGGATGGTCTGGGTCAGCGTGGTGCCTCCGCTGCCGCTCTTCGCCCTGTCGATGGTGCTGGAAGGGCCCGGGGCCGGGCTGGCCGCCGTCCGGGGCCTGGACCTGGCCGGGGCGGGCGCCCTCCTCTATGTCGCCTGGGCGGCCACGGTGTTCGGCTTCGGAGCGTGGGGCTACCTGCTGCGGCGCAACGAGGCCTCGGCCGTCGCCCCGTACTCGCTGCTGGTGCCGGTGTTCGGGATGGTTTCGGCGGCGGTCTTCCTCGGGGAGTCGGTCCGCCCGCTGAGCCTGGTGGCGGCGGCGCTCCTCGTGGGCGGTGTGGCGCTCACGGCCCTGGGCGGCCGGTCTGCGAGGACGGTGGACACGGGTTCCCCGCGCACCTCGGGGAACCCGCGCCCCACCTAGCGGCCCGGGTGGTGGGCGGCGACCAGGAGTTCCACGTTGCGGTCCAGCGGCTCGCCGTAGTTGGCCGGGTCCGCGTACAGGTCGTTGACGGACAGCTCGCGGTAGAGCGAGGCCAGCCCCTCCACCGAGAAGTCGCCGTGGTCGACCTGGTACGGGCTGTCCGCCTCCAGGAGCGTGGTGAAGAGCGACATCGTGCCGTCGGCGTTGTCCACGATCTCGATGCTGCGGGCCATCTGCGGGTGGTCGATGTGCGAGGCGGTGTTGATCTCCCAGAACCCGCGCTCGGGCGTGCTGGAGGTGTGGGCCCGCACCCTGTTGTAGTGGGTGTGACCGTTCACCCAGGCCAGCACGTTGGGGTACCGCTTGAGCATGCGCACCAGGATGTCACCGATGTACCGGATCTCGGCGGGGCGGCGACGGTCCGGGAGGGGGTTGGTCATGGTGTCGCTGGTGTGGTGACTGAACAGGACGAACAGCTCGTCGGTGACCTGCTGGGCGCGGCGCCGACCGAGCAGGTCGTAGTAGACCGAGCTGGAGCCGCGCAGCGTCCGCTCCAGCCAGTCGTACTGGGTCTTGCCGATGGAACCGTTGGCCAGACCGGCGAGCGTGGTGGTGTCCATGCTGATCCCGAGGACACCCTCGGCGATCCGGAAGCTGTAGAAGCAGTCCACCCCGTCCGCGTTGTCCTCGGTGAACCCGTGCCCGACCGGCCCGGGCCCGGTGTTGGCCTCCGCGAGGTGGGCGGCGACGAAGCCCGCCGTGTCGAAGGGGGCCCGCCGCTCGTCCGGGGTGACGGTGGAGGTCAGCGCGGCGGTGGTCACCGCGTCGGGGTCGGGGTGCTCGACCTCGTCGGGGATCTCGCCGAGCCGGTCCTCGTCGGTCATCGCCTCGGCCGTCTCCGCGGTGACCCGGTCGTCCGCGAACATCAGCTTGCGGTCGCCCACGTAGACGTCACCGAGGGTGCCCGCCGGCAGGGTGCCCGCCGGGGTGTTGTCGTGGTTGCCCACGGTGCAGTACCAGGGGACGTCCAGACCGGGGCTGCTGAACTCGGCCGTGGCGGCGGCCAGGAACCCGGGCAGGTGGGGGAACCCGCCCCGTGCCTTGTACCGGTCGCTTCCCTCGCTCTCGGGCTGCCAGTACAGCTCGGAGCCGCAGTTCTGCACGCCCTCGAAGCGGGTGGGGTCGCCGGTGTCGGGCGTGAGTGAGCCGCCGTTGAGGATCGACATGAGCCAGGCGAGCTCGATCTGCTCGTGGTTGTCGGTGTTGTCGCCGGTGGTCATCATGAAGTCGAAGGGGCGGCCGGTCACCGGGCCGTTCCTGAGCGAGTTCACCCGGGCGACCAGCGCCGACGCCCCGACCATGGCGAGCGCCTCCTGGGGGCGGTGCGCGCTGGAGCCGAGGATCGGGTGGGTGTACTCGAACCGCACGGGGCTCTGCACGTCGAGCACGTGCAGGTCCGTGAACTGGACGAAGGCGCTCAGGGGCACGCGCCGTTCGTCGCGGCCCGACTGCGCGGGGACCAGGTCCTCGCGGACGTGCAGCGGCCAGCCCGGACCGGCGGTGAGGAGCCGGTAGCCGTCCCCGACGGGGGAGGCCACCTCCGCGAAGGTGGTGCCCTCGGGGTGGGCGACCCGGTCGAGGGTCTCCCGGACCAGTCGGTCGTGGGTCGCGGCGGAGACGGGGAGGGCGGGCAGACCGAGGGCGAACCCGAGTCCTGCGGAGGCGGTGAGGAAACCGCGCCGGTTGAGGGAGGCCATGGGTGGCGGCGTCCTTTCGGCCCTGCGGGGGCCTGTGGGGAGAGCGGGGCGCCGTCATTAAAGGCCGAAGTCAGCGCTGGTGGCAACGGGTGCACGGCCACGGGTGCCGCACCCGGTCCGGTGCGGCCCCGAGGCCGGTGGGTACGATCATCGGTTCGGCCCCTTCCGTTTGTGTGAGCAGGAGGGCAACCTCACCGAGAGTGATCGCCCGTCGTCCGCACGCGCGTCGACGGCGCGTGGCGGACCGTTCTCCTGGGCCGTGGGGAGTCGTCACAAAGGTGAGTACTTCTCATGTTTGGCCGGATGCGGCCAATCTGGGCTCGCCTCCGGCGCTGGACACCTGGACGTCCCCGCCGCCCACCACCGGGTCGTGACGGACCTGAGCGGAAGGTGTCCTCCACCGCCTGGGCGGAGGGGCGCGACAGTGGAGGCCCTGGAGCACACGGACGGTGTCCGGCGGCACCAGGAGACGGGGAACGACCCCAGTCCGCACGGCTGGCTGCCCGCACCTGCCGCCGAGCTCCGACCACCCGCCCTGGCCCGCGAGGGACGAACCCGTCCGCCCGTGCTGGCACACTGTGCGGGCGCCCGTGGCCCGGGGCGACGGATCCCGGCCGGGTTGGACACGAACGGGGAGAGCATGCGCGGGACCATGTGGACGGGGCGGATCCGGGGGGTGCGGCCGTGAGCTGGCCAGCGCGGAACGAGGGCGGGAACGGCGGGTACCCGCCCCAGGGGCACCCCGGCCAGTACGGTCACCAGCAGCCGCCGAGGCCTCCGTACCAGCAGCCGTACCAGGGCCACCCGCAGCACTTCCAGCAGCAACCCCAGGCCCATCACCCCCACGGATACCAGGGACACCACCCGCGTCCGGGCCACCAGCAGCACGTTCCGGTGGAGGGTCTGCCCCACGGGTGGACGCGCGCGCCGGGATGGGCCCTGCCGGGGGAGCCCGGGACCCTCACGGCCCGCCCTGTGGGCGACGTGGGCACCTACCTGCGCTACCTGCTGGCGTTCAGTCCGCTCCTGGGGGTGTTCTTCCTCGTCGTCCTGATCCTGGCGTCCATCTTCTTCGAGACGGCCAGCCCCGGGACCGGAGTGACCGGCGGCATCGTCGTCGGCGCCCTCGCCACGCTCTGCCTCGCCGTCCTCCCCGTCGTCAGGACCCGGCGCATGCTCGGGGGAACCGTCGTGGTGATCTCCCCGGCGGGCGTCGAGCTGCGCGACCACATCGGCTTCGAGGTGCGGCTGCGCTGGCGGGACGCCACCCAGGTCGGCAGGACCGTCGACCGCGTCGCCGCCGGTCCGGGCGTCGAGGTCGGCGGCCAGCAGGTGCAGGTCCGGGACCTGGAGTCTCGCGGCCTGGTGGGGTGGGGAGAACGCGTCATCCCCGACCAGGCCGCGCGTATGCGGTCCGTCCTGGCCTCGCAGCCCCGCCACCCCCGGACCGGCGCCGAACTGGTCGCCGTCTCCTTCCAGGCCGCCGGGGCCAGCGGCTGGGACAACCCGCTCGTCACCGAGGCCCGCCGCCACCGCCCCGACCTCTTCGGCTGACCCTCGATCACGCGTCCCCGGATCCGGCTCGGAAGGGATCTCGTCGGCGGCGGGCCCTGGCGCCGGGGGCGGTCGTGGTGTCCGGCCTCGCGGTGGGGGAGCGGGCTCACATTGTCGGTGTGGGCCCAGGGCCCCTGGACTGACTGGTTCGAGCGCCCTCCCAGATGGGGTAAAGTTTCACCTGTTGGCGGGGCGGAGACGCACCGCCCAGCGGCCGGGACGTAGCGCAGTTTGGTAGCGCACTTGACTGGGGGTCAAGGGGTCGTGGGTTCAAATCCCGCCGTCCCGACAGAGATGTGCAGGTCATAGAGGGGCCCACCTATGGTGGGCCCTTTTTGTGTCTCGGGTGGGGTGGGACCGGGGGTCGTGGGGACTTCCGGGTGTGTGGATGCCACGACGCGAGCACGAGACGTCGCCCACCCAGGGTCTTCGAGACGACTCGGAAGCATGATGCTGGTGTTTCTGCAGAGGCGGATGTAATCCCGAGTTGACCCACATCGAATATGGTCCAGTTATTACAATAGTTACGTTCCTGGGCTGCTCTTGTGGATCCCTGATGTCAATCGCATAATCACTCTGGAGCTGATCAACGGATAGCGCGTCAGGAGACTCTTTGTCTGATCTGGAAGCGACCCTGCGAAGTCTTGTGGATTCGTCGTCCGTGGTGGTGAGTTCGGGTGACCGTCTCGCTGGAAAAGTCGGATCAGCGATCACCCGGGGAGATCAACGCTACAAGGAAAAGCAAGAGGAACCACCGCGCCGGAAACCAGGACTCGCCCCCGTCTCTCAGATGAAGAACACATCCGTTGGTGTGGCTCCTCTGAGCGTCCTCCATGCGTTGGGAAGGGCGATCTCCCTGGACAGGCAGGGGTCGGTTCGAGGACTTGCCGAGCACTGGGGTTGTCTCAAGTACACGCTGGCACTGGATGGGAGCCAGCAGAAGGATATGAGTCTTTCCGAGGAGGGGCGTTCCACCCAGCACCAGCACAAGAATGTCCAGGCTCGTGAACTCGGCGTCGGCTTCGGGGTGGCGGCCGTCGAGCATCTCCTCCGCGAGCGCTATCCGGAGCACCGTGTCTCGATTATCCCAGCGGACCTCGTACTACGTGCCGGATGGCCCAAGACGCGCCTGTGGTATCGCCCTCGCTTCTTCGCCGAGGTTTGGCGGCCGGGAGAGCGGGCCGTGGTCTTGCCCGTCGTCTGCAAGGGACACCACGGTCGTCGGAGCTCTTCCTATCCGCAACTGGCCTCCGCCTCGGCCCACGTGGAGGCGGTGCACATCGGCCCCTGGAACAGGACACCCGCACTGGTTCTCAGTACGGAACTGAGCATGAAGGGGCCGATCGTCGTACACGCGCTCGCGGCCGACGGCGACGGCGGAGTCCTCCCGGCTCAGGAGGAGGAGTTGAACTCCGCGTCGCGTGACGTCTCCAGGTACCCGAAGATCATCAAACCCGCCCAGGGTGCCAGCCCAGAAGAAGGCCTGTCCGGCTTTCACGTGCTCCCGCGGCACGCCGGATGGTTCAGGACGGTCCTCGCGCGTACGGACGTCGCTGGACTTGTGGCTTTCACCGGTGACGGTAGCGTCACCGCGCCCTATCTGACCAATCAGCAGGGGCGTCGGTACTACACACAGCAGTCGCATGCCGCCGTCAGCAGTGTCCGCAACATAGAGGAGACTGTTCTCGGTACCCCCTGCGTCGGGACCGAACACGTGTTTCGCCTCAGCGGTGATCGTGTCGAGGCCTTTTCCGGTCTTGCTGAAGACCTGTTCGACATTCTCAAGCAGGGGAAAGTGGACAAGTACCGTCGTGAAGTCGATGCCCGGTACGCTCGCCTCCCCAAAGCGCAGTGGGACCGTTCATGGGGAGGTGCGGTCTCCGTTCGGCCGGACGGGTCCGTGCTGGCGATTCGGCGACTCAAAGCCCAGTGTTGTTGGTGACTGGGCAGCGAGGCTTGTAAAGGGGCTCTCGCTGTGGGGCGGTGGGCCGACCGTGACCGGCTTGGTTGCCCGTACCGCCTGATGCATGCCGCGCTCACCATCAGAGGTCCTACTCGCCAAGAGCAGACGCTCGCCGGGTGGGATGGACGTGGTGCGGGACCGAGGGCCCCGGGGTGGCCCTCAGCGACCGCCTCCTCCGTAGGGGGTTACGCTCCGCCGTCCCGACTGGCGAAGGGCGTTCACTCAGGTGGACGCCCTTTCTCATGTTCGAGAGCGGCCGGTGTGGGCGGCCACGAGCTCGGGTGTCCACTGGACGTACTCGACGGCGATGCCGTCCGCGTGGCGGGCGTACGCGAACCGGCCGGTGGGGCCGGTCGTCGGCGGGACCGTGACCACGGCTCCCGCCCGGTCCAGGTCCGCCAGGACGGCGTCCAGGTCGGACACGACGACGGTGGTGCTCGCGTGGGCGTAGCGCTCGCGCTCCTCGGCGGGACCGGCGATCACCAGGAAGTCACCGATCGCCGCCAGTTCCACGGACTCGAAGGCCAACCGCAGGTGCGGCCGTTCCCCGGTGATCCGCTCCAGGAGGGGGAGGGCCGCCTCGGCGTCGTCGCTCCACACACGGGCGTAGGTCCTCAGGACGGTCATGGCGCTCCCTCTGCTCGGGCGTTCCCGCTGGTCGGTCGCGGACGACGCTAGGGCACTAGGGTGACGCGCGACAGTACGCACCTTCTGTTGACTGGGGCACCGTATGGAAAGCGAACAGGTCAGGGGTTCGATCGACCAGGGGGATGTGACGCGCGCCAACTCGCTGGCTCGCAGTGTCTTCTCCGACATCGCGGACAAGTGGTCCCTGTTGGTGGTGAACGTGCTGGGCGACCGCACCCTGCGTTTCACCGAGCTGCACCGGTCGATCGAGGGTGTCAGCCTCAAGATGCTGACCCAGACCCTGCGACGCCTGGAGCGCAACGGGCTGGTCGAGCGGACGGTCCACCCGGTCGTGCCACCACAGGTCGACTACCGGCTGACGGAGGCCGGGCGGGACCTCAGGGACACCGTCAACGGCCTGTGCGGGTGGGCCCGCCGCCACCTCGACGTGATCGAGGAGGCGCGACGACTCCACGGGTGAGGCGGAGCGGATCGGCGGGCGGTGGGACCCTCCCGGCCTGGTGGCCCTTGGCCGCGCACGCTACCGTGAGCCGATGCCCTCATCGACACCCGCACCGTTCTCCGCCTTCACCGACATCGACGCCTTCACGCGGATCCCCAGGGTCACCGCCCTGGCGGCCGGGCCCGACGGTCGGGTTGTCGCCTCGATCGACGAGGTGGACGAACACGGGTCGAAACGCGTGTCGGCCCTGTGGGCGCTCGACCCGGAGGGTCTGCGACCGGCCCGGAGACTGACGTTCTCCCAGGACGGGGAGAGCACGCCGTGGTTCACTCCCGACGGGTCGCTGCTGTTCACCTCCCGTCGGCCGGACGACGGGGACGACGAGGGCGCGGCCGTCTGGCGCCTGCCCGAACACGGCGAGGCGACCGTCGTCGCGCGGCTCCCCGGCGGGCTGAGCGTCTCCGGTGTCGCGAAGGACGGCTCGATCCTCGCGAGGACGAGCGTGCTGGCGGGGGCCACCCTGGACGACGACGGCGAACGCCGTCGGGCCCGCAAGGACGCCAAACGGAGCACCATCTGGCACACCGGCATGCCGATCCGCCGTTGGGACCATGAGCTGGGCGACGTCAGCCCCCGCCTGGTGCTCGTCTCCCCTGACGGTGGGATCAGCGATCTGACCGAGGACGCCGACACCCTGGCGCTCGTGGGCGCGTCGGCCGACCTGTCGTCGGACGGCCGGACCGTCGCGGCGACCTGGACCGAACGGGTCGGGGGCGGGCAGACCCGGACCAGCGTCGTTCTGATCGACACCGACAGCCGCGAGCGCACCACCATGCTGGCCGCCGACGACGACCAGGAGTACGGTTCACCGCTGCTCTCTCCTGACGGAGCCCATCTCGCGGTCACGCGGACCACGATCTCCACGCCCTCCGACACCGGTTACGGCTTCCTGGAGATCCATCCGCTGTCGGGTGAGGAACCGGTCGGCGTCGACCTCGGGGACCTCACGGTCAACGAGTACGTGTGGAGCCCGGACGGAACCCTCGTGGTCTCCGGTGACCTGCACTCCTCGGGGGCCGTGCTCGCCGTCGACCCGCGCACCGGGGAGGCGCGGACCCTCGCGGACGCCGGTGTCTTCACCTCCCTGGCTCCGGCGCCGGACGGTTCCCTCCACGCGCTGCGTTCCGACATCGGCACCCCTCCGCGCCCGGTGCGGCTGACTCCCGGTGAGTGGACCGAACTCCCCGCCCCGGGGCGGGTCGACGGGCTGCCGGGAAGCCTGGAACGGGTGTGGACCGACGTCGACGGCGTGCGGGTCGGCGGATGGTTGTGCCTGCCCGACGGCGCCTCCGAGGCGGACCCGGCCCCGGTGATGCTGTGGATTCACGGTGGTCCGCACAGCTCCTTCAACACCTGGTCCTGGCGTTGGTGCCCGTGGCTGGCCGTCGCCCGGGGCTACGCCGTGCTGATGCCCGACCCCGCCATGTCCACCGGTTACGGGCACACGGGGTTGAACCGCGGCTGGCCCCGGCTGCCGGACGTGGTCTACCGGGAGTGCGAGGCGCTCCTCGACCTCGTGCTGGAGCGTCCGGTCCTGGACGGCGCGCGGACGGCGCTGCTCGGGGCGTCCTTCGGCGGCTTCATGGTGAGCTGGATCGCCGGTCACACCGACCGCTTCTCGGCGGTCGTCACCCACGCGGGGTCGTGGGCCATGGGCCAGCAGCACCGCACCACCGACGCGGCCGCGAAGAAGATGCGCGTGCACGGACACGAGGACGAGCAGCCCGAGTGGTACCGCGACCATTCTCCGCACCACGGCGCGTCGCGTGTGGTCACGCCCGTGCTGATCACCCACGGGAACCGGGACTACAGGGTGCCGATCAGCGAGGCCCTGCGGATGTGGTGGGACCTGGTCTCGGCCTGGGAGGGCTCACCGGAGACCATGCCGCACCGGTTCCTGCAACTGACCGGTGAGAACCACTGGGTGCTGACCCCGTCCAACAGCCGGGTGTGGAACGAGACCGTGCTGGCCTTCTGCGACCAGCACCTCGGGGGCGGCGACCCGATCCCCGAGACCCTGCCGTGGTGAGGGTGCCGCGGTCAGTCAGCCACGCGAACAACTGAGAGGACTGGACATCGTGTCGGACAGATCAACCTCGGGGAACGGGAGCGTGCGCCCCTGGCGGACGGGTTCCCGTATCGCCGCGTCGGCACTCGTGCTGGGCCCCGCCCTGGCGCTCGTGACCCCCGCGTACGCCGAGCGTGTGGACGGCTGCCTGGGTGAGGAGGGCGCGACCGTCGAGGAGGCGCGGGTCGAGCGGGAGGTCCCGCAGGAGATCCTGCGCGGGTCCGGGTTCGACGCCTCCGTGGACCGGTTCGAGGAGGAGCTGTGCGCGGCGTCCGACCTGGACGGTGCCAGCACGGTCGTCCGGAGTCACGGGGACGCGCTCTGGAGGGACGCGGTCCAGCGCGTCCAGGCCCCCGGGGAGGTCGAGGGGGACCTGAGCGCAGAGGACGACCGGCCGCTCTACTGGGCACGGCTCTCCATGACCTCCGCGCTCCACCGCTGGGAGCCCGGTTTCGCGCTGAGCGGGACCGAGCGCGCCGCACTCGTGGCCGACCTGGAACGGCGCTCCCGGGGCCAGGACGGCGAGGACTTCGCGGAGGCTCCCGGGGACGCCGACGTCAAGCACGTGGTCGTCACCGGGTTCGACCCGTTCCGCCTCGACAACGACATCCGCCAGGCCAATCCCTCCGGTGCCGCGGCCCTGGCCCTCGACGGGGCGGTCCTGGAGACCGCCGACGGCGTCGCGGTGGTCAAGGCGATGATGTACCCGGTGCGCTGGCGGGACTTCACCGACGGCATGGTCGAGCAGTCCCTTCTGCCCTACTACACCGGTGACCACCAGGCCGACGCGGTCATCACGGTCAGCCAGGGCTCGCCGGGGAGGTTCGACCTCGAGGCGCACAACGGCGCCTGGCGCGGAGGCTCCGAGGACAACGAGGCGCTCGGCACACCCGAGATCATCCCCGTTCCCGAGGGCGTTCCCACCGTCACCCCCCAACCCCAGTGGTCCGACTCCTCCCTGGACCGTCCCGCCATCGTCGAGGAGACCACCGGGTCCCCCTTCCCCGTGGTCGACAACACCCAGGTGACCGAGATCCCGGCCGGTGGGACCGAGCCCGTGGTGCGCCCGGACGGGCCCACCCCCGGCTCCGAGGCGCGGTCCGGCGGCGGGGGGAACTACCTCTCCAACGAGATCGCGTACCGCAACACCTTGCTGCGCGACGCCACCGGGAAGGACGTCCCCGCAGGTCACATCCACACCCCGGTGCTGAACCTCGGTACCGGTGGGGACGTCAGCGATCCGGACTTCGAGGCGGACCGCGAGGCGATCGTGCGCCAGGTCGAGGACATCGTCGCGGCCTCGATCCGCTAGGCCGCCCCTCGCCGGTCCGGAGCCCGTCCCCCCGGTCGGGTCCCGGACCGGCGGCCCCGTCCCCCCTTCCGGGATCAGACGACGACCTCCTGGCAGACCTCGATGAAGGCCCGGGTCCGCCGGATCGGCGCGCGGTCGGTGAGCTGGACGATCTCGATCCCGAGCCCCTCGGGCTCGACGTCCAGCCGCCGGGTGACGTAGGGCAGGTCCTCGTAGCTCCGTTCCAGCACGGTGCGCTGGGTGAGCAGCGCGTTGCCCAGGCCACGGGCGACCAGGGCCCGGACCATCTCGAAGCTGGTCGTGCGGAAGCGCACGTTCGGGGTCAGTCGGGCCCTGGTGAACAGGCCCAGGAAGTACTCTCCGCCGGGAGGCAGGTCGAACAGGATCAGCGGTTCGACCGCCAGATCGGCCAGGCTCGGCCGCTCCTTCGCGCTCACCGCACCGCCCACGGGCGCGAGGACGTACGGCGGGTCCGACCTCAGCGGGAGGGCCGTCACTCCGGTCGTGGTGCGCACCGAGGCCAGTTTGTAGTCGTAGGTGATGGCCAGGTCGATCCGCGTGTTGAGCAGGTCGTCCAGGAGCCTCTCGTGCGCCGCCTCGACGAAGGAGAGCTGGACGTGGGGGTGGCGGCGGGAGAACTCCGCGATCACCCTCGGCAGCAGGATCGGCGCGATGGTGGCGTAGCAGCCGATGGTGAGCGTGCCCTCGATCTGCTCCCGTTCCTGTCGGGCCGACTCCCGGAACTGGTCGAGGCCGGCCAGCACGTTGTCGGCGGCGGCGATGGCGCGCTGCCCCGACGTGGTGAGCCGCATCCCCTTCTGCGATCGCACGAACAGGGTGATGCCCAGGGTCGACTCCAGTTCGGCCAGGGCGGTGGAGACCGCCGACTGCGACACGAAGAGATCCCGCGCGGCGGCGGTCACCGAACCGTGCCTCGCGACGGCCGTCAGGTACTCCAGTTGGCGCAGGCTCACGTCCGACATGCCCGTCCCCCTCTCGGTTATTGGTTTTTCTGATGGATGGGTTCAGATCTATGTGTTGTACAGATCGTACTTCGCGCCCCGATACTCGTGACCCAGGCCACAGGCAGGGCGTCCCCCGGGCCCGTCCGTGCCTTGAGAACCGTCCCCAGGAGGCGTGATGACCGGTGCGAACCCGGAAACAGTGGACCGGAAGGACCTGCGACGCAGCGTCTTCGCCGGAGCGGTGGGCGTCTTCGTCCACTGGTTCGACTGGGCGGTGTACGCGTACCTGGCCACCACGATGGCCAAGGTCTTCTTCCCCGAACAGGACGGCACGACCGGGCTGCTCTCGGTGTTCGCGGTCTTCGCCGTGGCGTTCTTCGTCCGTCCGCTCGGCTCGGTGCTGTTCGGCCACCTCGGAGACCGGTTCGGGCGCAAGACCACCCTCTCGATCGTCATCATCTCGATGGCGGCGGGCACGCTCATGCTCGGGCTGCTGCCCACCTACGACTCCGTCGGCATCCTCGCGCCGATCCTGCTCGTCGTCGCCCGCGTCATCCAGGGGCTCGCGGCGGGCGGGGAGTTCGGCAGCGCCGCCGCCTTCCTCGCGGAGTTCTCGCCGCCCAAGCGCCGGGGCTTCGGCTGCTCGTGGATCGAGTTCGGCTCGGTCGCCGGATTCCTGTGCGCGTCGTTCGCCGTGTGGGCGCTCCACTCGGCCTTCCCCGCCGAGGTCGTCCTCGACTGGGCCTGGCGGATCCCCTTCCTGCTGACGGTGCCCATGGCGGCGGTCGGCCTCTACATCCGCCTGAAGATCGAGGACACCCCCGAGTACCGCGCGCTGGAGGACATGAACAACGTCCCGAGCCAGCCGGTCGTGGAGGTCTTCCGCTCCAACGGCAGGCAGTTCCTCCAGACGGTGGGCATCGAGACCTTCATGAACTCGACGTTCTACATCGTCCTCGTGTACCTGATCACCTACCAGGAGGAGATCGTGGGGGTGCCCGCCGACCGGGCCGCCCTGCTCTCCGCCGGGGCCTCGGTGGTCGCGATGGGCGTGATCCCGCTGTCCGGCATGATCTCCGACCGGGTGGGCCGCAAGCCGGTGCTGTACACCGCCGCCGGGGCGATGATCGTCGGCGCCGTGCCCCTCTTCCTGCTGATGCAGGCGAACACCTCGTGGGCCGCCTTCCTCGCGACCTTCGGACTCGCGGTGATCCTCGCGATCATCCTGGGCACGCACGCCTCGACCGTGGCGGAGCTCTTCCCGACCCGCACCCGCCAGAGCGGGCTGTCCATGGCCTACAGCGTGGCGGGAGCGTTCTTCGCGGGCACCCTGCCGTACCTGATGACCTGGCTGATCTCGCTCACGGGCAGCACCATGGTCCCCGGCTTCACGATGATCGTGATCGGCGTCATCGGCGCCCTCACCCTGCGGACCATGCCCGAGACCAGGGGCTCCGACCTTCTGCACGAGAGTGACCGCGCGCGGGTCTGACCCGCCACCGGCCTCGTGCCCGGGGCTCGCAAGGACGAGCCCCTCCGTACCTCGCAACCGTCCATGGGAGTGGAGAGCAGTATGTCCGTTGAGGAGACCGAGGTCGTCGTCGTCGGAGGAGGGCAGGCCGGGATCGCGATGAGCGAACACCTGCGTGCCCGCCGGGTTCCGCACGTCGTCCTCGAACGACACCGCGTCGCGGAGCGCTGGCGCTCGGAGCGGTGGGACTCGCTGGTCACCAACGGGCCCGTCTGGCACGACCGGTTCCCCGGGATGGAGTTCGACGGCCTCGGCCCCGAGGAGTTCGCCACGAAGGACCAGGTGGCGGACTACCTTGCCGCCTACGCGGAGAGGATCGGCGCGCCGCTGCGCTGCGGGGTCGAGGTGACCTCGGTGCGCGGGCACGAGGGCCGCAGGGGCTTTCGTGTGGAGACCTCCGACGGCGACTACGACGCGCGTTTCGTCGTGGCCGCCACCGGACCGTTCCAGCGCCCGGTGATCCCACCCATCGTCCCCGAGGGGGCGGTCCCGGTCCAGATCCACTCCAGCGGCTACCGGAACCCCGCCCAACTGCCCGAGGGCGGCGTCCTCGTGGTCGGGTCCGGATCGTCCGGCGTGCAGATCGCGGACGAACTCCGTGCCTCCGGTCGGCCGGTGTACCTCTCCGTCGGCCCCCATGACCGTCCTCCGCGCCGGTACCGGGGACACGACTTCGTCTGGTGGCTGGGTGTGCTCGGCAAGTGGGAGGCCGCGACCCCGCCCCAGGGCGCGGAACACGTGACGATCGCGGTCAGCGGTGCGCACGGCGGCCACACCGTGGACTTCCGCGCCCTGGCCGAGCGGGGCGTCACGCTGGTCGGTCGGACCGAGTCCTACGACGGCGGCACCTTGCGCTTCGCCCCCGACCTGCGGGACAACATCGACGGTGGTGACGCCAACTACCTGTCGCTGCTGGACGAGGCCGACGCCCATGTCGCCCGCAACGGCCTCGATCTGCCGGAGGAACCGGAGGCCAGGGTCCTGGGGGCGCTCCCGGACTCGGTGACCGACCCCGTCCTCGAACTCGACCTCGTCGCCGCCGGGATCACGTCCGTCGTGTGGGCCACCGGTTTCACGGCCGACTACGGATGGCTGCCCCCGGACGCCGTCGACGAGCAAGGCAGGCCCCGGCACCAGCGCGGGGTCTCCAGCGAGCCCGGCGTCTACTTCGTGGGGCTCCCCTGGCAGTCGCGCCGGGGGTCGAGCTTCCTCTGGGGCGCCTGGCACGACGCGAGCTACGTGGCCGACCAGATCTCCATCCAGAGGGGATACACACGACACGACGAAGCCCGCCCGCGCCCGACCCACGCCCAGAGGTGAGAGCACACATGACCACGCACACCCGCATCCGCACGTTCAACACCAGGGACACCTACCCCGAGCAGAACCTCGACAACGACCTCTGCCAGGCCGTCGTCGCCGGGGGAGTCGTCTACCTGCGCGGCCAGATCGGCCAGGACCTGGACACCCGCGAGTCCGTGGGCGTCGGCGACGTCCGGGCGCAGACCGAGAAGGCCATGGCCAACATCGACCTCCTCCTGCGTGAGGCGGGCAGCGGACTCCAGGACATCGTCAAGGTGACGGTCTACCTCGTCGACCCGCGCTACCGAGAGGACGTGTACCGGGAGATGGGGCGCTGGCTCAAGGGGGTCCACCCGGTCTCCACCGGGATCGTCGTCCAGGCGCTGGCCCGGCCGGAGTGGCTGGTGGAGATCGACGCCACCGCCGTCATCTCGGGAGGTGGGGCGTGACCTTCTCCATCGCGGCACACCAGGACGGCCGGTTCGGCGTCGCGGCGGTGTCCTCCTCACCGGCGGTCGCGGCGCGCGTGGTCCACCTGCGGGACTCCGTCGGCGCCGTCGCCTCGCAGAACATCACCGACCCCCGGCTGGGAGCGGCCCTGCTGGACCGGCTGGAAGCGGGAAGCGGCCCCGAGGCGGCGCTGGAGGAGGTCGTCGGCGGCGCGCCGAACGCCAACTTCCGTCAGCTCACCGTGGTGGACGCCTCGGGCGCGGCGGCGACGTTCAGCGGTGGCCTCACCCTGGGCGTGCACGGTGAGGCCACCGGGCCGCACTGCGCCGCCGCGGGGAACATGCTCTCCCGCGCGGACCTCCCCGCGATCATGTGCGCGGCCTTCGCCTCTGCCGGAGGTGAGCTGGAGGAGCGCCTGCTCACCTCGCTCTCGGCCGCTCTGGCCGCTGGCGGCGAGGCCGGTCCGGTGTACTCGGCGGGGCTGTCCACCGTGTCCGGCCACGGCTGGCGCGACACGGACCTCCGCGTGGACTGGCAGGACGAGCCGGTCGAGGCGCTGGGGCGACTGCTCGACGTCTGGCTGCCCCAGCGCGAGGACTACGTCCAGCGCGGCCTGGATCCGGCCGCCTCTCCCGGATACGGGGTGCCCGGCGATGACCGCTGAGACCCACCGCCCGCCGGAGGTCTCCGGCCTCATCGCCCGGCTGATCTCCTACTCCGAGGCGCTGCACGCGCACCCGGAGACCGCGTGGCGGGAACACCGGGCCGCCGCCTGGACGGCCGAACTGCTCGACGAGTTCGGCTTCGGGACGACCACCTCCTATCTCGGATTCCCCACGGCCGTGCACGCCTCCTACGGGTCGGGCACGCGCAGGGTCGGACTGGTCGTGGAGTACGAC
Source organism: Nocardiopsis sp. NPDC058789 (assembly GCF_042745575.1). Lineage (NCBI taxonomy): Bacteria > Bacillati > Actinomycetota > Actinomycetes > Streptosporangiales > Nocardiopsidaceae > Nocardiopsis > Nocardiopsis sp. NPDC058789. Next base: position 214,493 of record NZ_JBHYOW010000011.1, on the reverse strand, counting down.
GCGCTGCCCGGACTCGGCCACGCGTGCGGGCACAACCTGATCGCCGCGATGTCGGCGGGCGCCGCGATCGCCCTCCGCCCGTGGGCGGACCAGCTCGACCTCACGATCGAGGTGGTCGGAGCCCCGGCCGAGGAGGGCGGCGGGGGCAAGGTCGAGCTGCTGGACGCAGGCGCCTTCCACGGCCTGGATCTGGCGCTCATGGCCCACCCGGGCCCGGTGGACGCGCCCAGGGCCGAGCCGTACGCGGTCGCCCACGATCACGTCCGGTTCACCGGGCGCACGGCCCACGCCGCCGCCTACCCGCACGAGGGCCGCAACGCCAACGACGCGTTCGTCATCTCCCAGGTCGCCCTCGGTCTGCTGCGGCAGCAGCTGCCGCCCGCCACCCGGGTCCACGGCATCCAGACCGTCGGTGGCGAGGCCCCCAACGCCATCCCCGGTGTCACGGAGGGCCGCTGGTACACGCGGGCCCGCACGCTGGCCGAGCTGGAACCGCTGCGCGCACGGGTGGAGCGGTGCTTCGAGGCGGGGGCGCTGGCCACCGACACCGAGCTGGAGTTCACGCCCGAGTCCCAGCCCTACTCCGAGTTCCGCACGGACGAACGCGCGCTGGAGATCTACACGCGCCACGCCCTGGCGATCGGTCGCAGGTTCGACGCCCCGGCGGAGCACCAGACGATGAACCGCGCCTCCACCGACATGGGCAACGTCTCCCAGCACGTGCCCGCCATCCACCCCTACATCGGCCTGGACTGCTTCCCGGTCAGCAACCACCAGCCGGAGTTCGCCGCCGTGTGCGTGGGGGAGGCCGCGAACCGGGTCATCGAGGACGGCGCCACCCTGCTCGCGCGGACCGCCCACGAGTACTTCTCCTAGGTACGGGCGGCCCGGGGCGGTTCGGTCAGTAGCGGGCCACCCCGGGTTTCCACAGGGTGGCCCGCTCCACCACGTACACCTCCAGGTTGCCGACGCTCGCGCCGCACGCGTCGTGGCGTTCGGTGGCGACCAGGGCCGAGGCGATCAACTCCGCGCGGTGCCGTTCCTCGGGCTCGCTGTCGCCCACCGGGATCACCTGGCGCACGTGGTGGCAGCGCGACCGGCCGTCAGCGTGCACCAGTCCCACGACGTAGGTGCGCCTCCAGCGCCGCAGGGCGGCCTGACGGGGGATCTCGTAGAGGTAGCGGCAGCGCACCCGGCCGCCGGAGGGCAGGTCGGCCTCGGCCTGGTAGGTGATCGACCACCAGTTCTCGGCCACGGGCACGACCGTCGCGCGCATGGTCCGCGCCCACGCCTCCAGGGTCGACCGGTCCTCGACCTCGATGACGGCGGCGTCGCTCACGACGCCCCCTCGCGCTGGTCGGGGATCTGACATGAGATCACTCTAGGTGTCCACGTGGGTTCGAAGGGTACAGTTTGTGCCCCTCGTGCCGAGGAGCCGCGCTCCGCTCACGTCAGCAGCCCGATCCGCTCAGCGAGACCGCCCGCCCCGTCACGGCGCCGGGGATCACGTGACTCCAGTTCCTCCAACACCATGCGGCGGGCGAACCCGTTGTACCGGACCGTCTCCGGGGCCGCCGCGTGTGCCGCCTCCAGCACCCGCAGCGCCTCGTCCCGCTGCCCGGCCAGGTGATGGGCGCGCGCCTGCTCGATCCGGTGCCGGGCCCCGCGTGGCCGCGACGGGATCGCCTCCGCCGGGGCCCGCCCGGCCTGGCGGACCGCCTCGTGCCCGCTGCGCAGCTCCACCGCCACGGTCACCGCGTGCGCGGCGATCACCGGACGGGAGAACGAGGTCATCGGGTGGAAGTAGGAGGCGGGCAGGCGTTCGGCGGCCTTCCGGGCCGTGTCCCAGTGGCGCCAGGCCGTCCCCGCCTGCCCTCGACGCGCCGCCGTGTACCCCGCCTCGAACCGCAGCGCGCCCCACACCGCGAGCACGTCGCGGTCACCGTCCGGCAGGTGGCGCACCAGGTGGCGGCTGGCGTCCTCGGTGACCGCGTCCGCCGCCTCCCAGTCACCCGCGTCCCGGTGCGCCTGCGCCAACAGCCAGGCCGCCACACCCAGGGCGTGCGGGTCCTCCGCCTCCTGGGCGGCGACCATGCCGCGTTCGGCCACCCGCCAGAGCAGGCTCTCGGCGGGCTGGTACGCGATGAAGAACTGCGCCAGCGAGCACACCTCCGACAGCACCGACCGCGCCGCGCGCCGGGCGGTCCCGTCCTCCGCCCGCCGAACCGCCCTCTGGGAGTCCTCGAAGAGCGCGGGAAGCAGCCGCCCCACCACGTCGCGGTGGTGGGACGCCGAGTGCCGGGCCCGCCAGGCCGCCGCCAGCCGGGCGCGCAGCCGCTCCACGGTGGGGGCGGGCCCGTCGTCGCCCAGCGTGAGGGCGTTGACCGACGCGCGGACCCTCGGCAGCCGCGTGTGTCCCGGGCCGGTGAACAGATCCACGGGTACGGACTGCTCCCCGGTGAGTTCGGCCAGGTCACGGATGCGCAGTGCCTCCACCAGGCGCAGGAGGATCGGGAGTTTGGGGGTGCCCAGCCGCCCGGTCTCCACGGCCTTGACCCACGACGCGGAACGGCCCACGAGGCCACCCAGCACGTCCCGGGTCAGCCCTCTTCTGGTGCGGTGCAGCTTGAGCCGGGTACCGAAGGGGATCTCGACCTCGTACGGGTCCGGGGTGCCGTCCACGGCCATCGCGTCGTCCTTCCCTGGGGAGTCGCGGAGACCAGGCTATGAGCCGGATCCCGACCCCAGGGCGGAAACCGGGCCACCTCCCCCGGTCGGGCCCCGGCGACCGGGTATGGCCCGGTCGGGCCCCCTCCGAACTGGCACGACGTCACTCAGTTCCGCGTGCCGAGGGAGGGTGGCGGCGCCACCTGGGGTCCGCCGGGGCTGCGCAGACGCTCGAGGACGAGGTCGAAGGTGAACCCGGCGGTGAAACCCACCGGGACCACGAAGAACAGCAGGCGCCGCGCGTCCAGCTCCACCAGCAGCTCCGGAACGGTCAGCAGCTGGGCCGCCACGTACAGCAGGACCGAGACCACGCCCGCGCCCAGCCCCCGCGCGCAGGCGCGCAGGGCGGAGGGGGTCCGTCCGAACGAGTCCCTGATCAGCGCACCCGAGACCGCCGCGCACATCGGACCGGCCAACAACAGGGACAGACTGGCCGGGTCGGCGGGGCCGGGACCTCCGGCCAGCACGATCGACGCCAACGCCGCGAGCAGCAGCAGGATCGCGGAGACCAGCCCGGCCGACTCACGCCAGCGCCCCCACCGCCGGTCCCTCTCCTCACGGCGGCGGCGTTCGGCACGGCGCTCCATCTGTCGGCGCAGCACCTCCGCCATTCGCCTGGCCGACCCGGACGACCAGGACTCTCCCAGGGCGCGTACGTCCTCCCGGTCCACGTGCTCACCGGCACCGTCCAGGTACACCCACACCTGCCGGGCGGCGCCGCCGAAGACCGCCAACGGCACCACCGGGACGCCGTGGGCCAGGGCGACGACCCCGGTGACCCGGGTGGACCGACCGCCCCCGGCCAGCACGATCCCGTCCACCTCGAACAGCGTCCGGTAGTACGGCACCTCCCACTCGGCGCCGGTGTCGCGGATCGTGGTGACACGCACCCGTGAGCCCTCGGGCAGAACGGGCGCGTAGTCCTGGTGCCGGGGCGGGTGGGCGATGATCCGTGAGTCGGGGGCGGAGGCCGCCGCGTACCCGCGCGCCACCAGCGTCTCGACGTAGTGCTCGTCGTCGGCGAAGACCACGAGGTCGTACCCGGCCAGGGCCAGTTCGCGGCCGAGGTCGTGGCAGGCTGCGCGCACCTGGTCGGTGGCGCTCAGGGGCGGTTCGTACTCGCGGGAGGCGTCGACGCTGCCGACCACGGCGATCCGTGGTCGTCTCGGCGGGGCGGGTGCCTGTTTCACGGGGCCTCCGTCACGGTGCGGGGAGGGTCGGTCGGGTGGTCCTCCGGAGCTGTTCGGCCCCGGGGGAGGAGGGCGCGCAGCGCCGCCGCCGCGTCGGGGTCACCGGCGGTCTCGGCGACGGCCCGGGCGAGCCAGGAGAGGGCGTGGGAGTCGGGGTGCTGGGCCCGCAGGTGGGCCACGAGGCGTTCGTGGCGTTCGGGGGCGGGAACGGTGACCCGCCAGTACAGAGGGTTGAGGGCCCGGTCCCGGCGGAGCTCCCCGAGCCGGCGCAGGAACGCCGCCCAGCAGGCGGGGTCGTCCAACGCCCGGACCGTGAGCAACACCCGGACGGCCCGCTCACCGACCGACCCGCGCGCGTCCGGGCCCTCGGGGCCCTCGGGAGGAGGGAGCTCCCCCTGATCGGAGGGAGCCCCGTCCGGGTCCGCGCCCTCCCTCCGGGCGACCGCGTCCCAGGCGGGGACGGCCTCCCGGGCGACGGCCTCGGGCAGGGGCGGAAGGGGGTCGGCCGCCGAACGTGCCACCAGGGCGCCGATCCGGTAGCAGAGGGCGCGGTAGGCGGTCGGGTCGGTGAGCATCAGCTCCAGGACCCCGGCGTCCGCGTGACCGGGCACGCCCACCCAGTCCAGCCGCTGGCGCTCCCGCACCACGCGGGGGAGCGGTCCGCTGAGCGGTTGCCACACCAGCGGCAGGATGTGGTGGGGCGGGGCACCGTGGTCCCGGAAACGCCGGACCCGTTCCTCGACGATCCACCACTCCCGGGCGCACCAGGCGCTGTTGAGGTGGGTCTCGCTCAACAGGACCACCAGGGTGCGGGTGGTGGCGCAGTGCCGGAGCAGTTCGGAGCGCCAGCCTCCGCCCGGTTCCAGGGTCGGCCCGGTCGCGCCGAAGGCGCGGTCGTCGGTGTGCAGCCGGACCATGGCCTCCAGATCGGAGTGGAAGCGCAGCACGTGCTCCCGGTCGGCCCTGCGCCCGCCGTAGCTCGTGAAGAAGGCGCTGGTCCCGCCCGCTCCGGTGTCCTCCGCCCCGGTGGCCTCCACCCCCGTCACCTCCACCTCGGACCTCCCGCCCGCCGCCCCGTTCCGTCACCGGTGTCCGCGCTCAGATCTCCGGCACCTCCAGGTCGATGTGCCCGCGTTCGCTGACCGAGTCGCCCATGTGCCGGGCGGTGCTGTTCAGGTAGTTCGCGTAGGCGAGCTCGTAGTGCGGGTGCTGGGTGCCGCACACCTGGTGCAGCTCCTCCTGGGTGCGCACGTCCAGCGCCACGGCCTCGGTGATCTCCCCCTTGGCCACCAGGGCGTTGGCCAGGTTCACCGCCGCGCCGAGTGCCAGGGGGTGCACCTCGCCCACCTGTGGGTCGGAGCACAGGCCCTCGTGCGCCCACCGGGCCTGGGTCTCCGCCTCCCCCACGTGACCGGTGCGGCAGGCGTAGGCGGCCAGGTTGGCCCTGGCCGCGAGGGTGAAGGGATGGTCCGGACCGAACACGCCCGTGTAGCCGTCGACGCACGTACGGGCCTGGTGGAGCGCCAGGTCGTAGCGGTCGGCGGCGGCCAGGCCGGCCGCCAGTGCCAAGGCCATCGCCAGGCTGCGGGGGTGCTCGTCTCCGTACTCGCCCCGGTGCTGTTCGTGCGTGCGGCGGATCCGTTCCAGCGCCTGCTCGGGGTCGCCCACCAGGCGTTCGTTCACCGCCAGCTCCTTGCGGGCGTGCAGCGTGTGCGAGGACAGCTCACCGATGGTGCGACGCAGCATCCCCGCGGCCTGGTGGATCTGCCGGTGCGCCATCACGTACTCGCCCGTACGACGGCGGTAGGTCGCCGTCGCCGAGGAGAGGATCCAGGTGTAGGGGTGACGGTGGCCCAGGATCTCCCGGGTGACCCGGTGCGCCCCCTCACCGACCCGCAGCGCCTCCGCGTAGTCCCCGGCCGCCGACAGGGACAGCGCCAGGTTGTGCTCGGCCAGCAGGGTGTGCTGGTGGTGGGGGCCTCGACCGGCCAGGTAGGCGGAGTAGGTCTCCCGATCGTGTTCGAGCGCCGACGCGAACCGTCCCAGGGCCCGCAGGTCCGCGCCCATGCCCCGCCGCGTCAACAGGGTGAACGGGTGGCGTTCGCCGAGGACCTCCCGCTGGAGTTCGAGGGTCCGGCTGTTCAGCCGCCCCGCCTCGCGGTGCTCGCCGCGCGAGCGGTGGACGTTGGCCAGCTGGGTGGCCAGGTGCAGGCGGAGCCGGTCGCGTTCACCGAAGGTGTCGGTCCAGGCGCTCAGCAGCGGTGTGCCCAGCTCCAGCGCGGCCTCCAGCTCTCCCTTGCGGTGGTGGTAGCGAACCTGGTTGACCAACCAGCGGCGCACCTCGTCGTCACCGCTCAGACTGGCCCCGGAGGGGACGATCTGCCAGCGCAGGTTCTGGTAGCGGTGATCGTGTCGGGGGTCGTCCGCCTCCTCGTCGTGCGGCGCGTAGGAGGCCAGCACCTGCCGCACCGACTCGCGGACCCGCGCGCGCTCCCCGGCGGGGATGCGGTCCCGGACCACCTCCTGCACCGCCGGGTGCACCGAGAACGTCTTCAGCTGCCGGTCGAAGTCCATCAGCAGGACCCGGGTGAGCTGGAAGTGGACGTGGTTGAAGTTGACCCGGCCGGTCCGGTACCGCGGGTCGGCCTCGGTGTACTCGCTGACGGCACGCGGTGAGCGGAGCAGGCCCTCGGGGACGCCGTCGGGGGACAGGTGCGCGGCCAGCCGGATCAGGCACAGGCTCGCCGGGTGGTACTGCTCCAGCTCGTCCAGGGCGAGGGAACTGCTCAGCCGCTCCTCGAAGGAACCCGCGCCCCGGACCACCGAGGGCTCGCGTTCGTCGAGCAGGCGTGTGTACTCCGCCACCGCCTCAGCGGCGCCGTCCAGCCGCTGGCCCGAGTTCAGCCACTCCAGGGCGCGGTGCAGCTGGGCGGGCAGGTGACCGAGCCGTCGGGAGAGGGCCAGCGCGGTCTCCGCGTCGATCTCCGAGAGGCGGTCCCGGAACAGCTCCACCACCTCGTCCTCACTGAAGGGGCCCACCTGGAGGCAGCGCCGGTGACCGTAGGCCTCCCAGTCCCGGTCGTAGGAGGTGATGATGACGTGCCCGTGGTCGTGGGGGATCAGCGCGTCCAGCGCGCCGGGCGGCCCCGCGTTGTCGTAGACCAGCAGCCACCGGTTGAGCGGACGGCCCGCCCGGAGCGCGGCCAGCACGGGGTCGGCCTCGGGCGAGCGGTGGTCCGGGAAGCGTTCGGCCAGGGTCGCCGCCAGTTCCTCCAGGGACGACTCGACCTTCTCCGGGCGGTCCGCGGAGATCCACCAGATCAGGTCGTAGTCACTGCGGAAGCGCCGGACGAACTCCCGGACGATCTCCGACTTCCCGCTGCCCTGCATCCCCACCAGCACCACCGGGGGCTTGTCCTCCATCCCCTGCCCGAGGAGGTCGCGCAGGCGCTCCAGGAACCCCTCGCGGCCGCTGAAGTTCTGGTTGCCGTGCGGGGCGTTGCTGATCAGCTCCGGGTTGGGTGCCCCCGGATAGCTGGGTCCCTGCCCGGGACCACGCGAACGGTGGCTGGGGAACCTCGGGTCGAAGCGGGCCAGCAGCGCGCCGCGCGCGTCCTCCTCCTCCCGGATGCGCAGGTTGATCCACTCGGCCTCCGGGAAGCCGTCGGGCGGCGCGCCCTCGTCGATCGTCACCCCCAGCACCCGGTGCGTGCCGTTGCCGCCCTGCTGCGGCGCGGTCTCCAGCAGACGGTGCAGGAGCCCGAACGCGGCGGACCCGTGCAGGTGGGCGGAGACCAGCACCATGATGATCCCGTGCCCGCCGGTGTCGGGCGGGGGAGCCTCGTCCGTCCTGGGCCGCGTCACCCGGATGCCGACCCACTCCAGCTGCGGCTGGACCCAGTCGGCCCACGAACGGTCGCGGGAGTCGGCCAGCAGGATCACCGAGGCGACCGCGCCGTGCCGGATCTGTTCGAAGACCAGCCTGACCTGCTCGCTCTGCTCCTGAGTGAGGTGGCGTCCCCGGGGAACCGCGCCGCCGGTGAGGATGGAGGTCAGCCGCTCGTAGGCGTGGAACAGGGAGCTGGGCATCCAGGTGCGTTCCAGGAAGGCCGCGAGGGTGAGCCGTTCCGCGATCCGGGCCTTGTACGGGATCTCCGCCCGGCCCCAGTACCGCCAGGGGTCGTCCTCGGAGGCCTCGACCCAGGGCGCGAACGTCTCGTACGCACGGTCACGGAGCTCGTCCAGGTTGGGGAGTTCCAGGTCCACGCGGGTCAGGATCGGCCGGACCGGCACGTGCGGGGCCTCGGTCCGCAGTTCGGCGGCGATCCGGGCCGACTTGTGGATGGCGGTGGTGTTGAGGGTGAGGCAGAGGGCGACCTGGTCGGCCAGGACCGCCGCGCAGCGCCGCCCCAGGAGCCCGTTGCCGGGGGCGGTGTCGACCAGGACGTGGTCGTAACCACTGTCCAGGAGCGCGGTCCGGAGTTCGCGGAGGAAACGGGTGGAGAGGGCGCCTCGGGCGAACCCGGAACCGTGGATCGTGTCCAGCTGGGTGAGCCGTGCGGTGTGGTGGGAGCCGGGTCCGAGGTAGCCGATCTCGCCCTCCGGGACACCGGGGATGACCGGCCATCGGCTGAGCTGTTCGACCTGGTCGCTGAGGTCGGCGCCGCGCGCGCACACCTCGGCGGGGTCGGCTCCCGGCACGTGGCAGCCCTCGATGACGTCGGTGATCATGTCGACCAGCCCCTGGGGGCGTCCGCCGCGGAGTCCGAACAGCGGGGAGAAGTACTCGCGCAGCTCGGGGGAGTGCAGGTTGAAGTCGACGAGCAGGACACTCCGACCGGTGCTGGCGATGTTCCAGGCCACGTTGGCCAGAGACGTGGTGCAGCTGCTTCCCGACAGGGGCGAATGGAACACGAGTATCTGTCCGGCGGAGTTCGTGTCCCCGATTTCTTTGCTGGTCAACGCGGCTCCGGGGGGATGGAGTTTCCTTTTCTCGTTCCTTCCGGCGGGCCCGTGCGTCCCGTGCGCACGCGCTTTCGGCTTGGGAGAGGGGATGTTCCCACTTTTCATGGAAAGGAACCCCGGGAAACCTGGGTGCGCGGAGCGGGAAAACGGCCGCTGTGAATTCAGGGACGGTTGTCGCCGTTGTTACCGAGGTCGGCCCGCGGAAGGACCGGCGACACGGCGAAGCCCCCGGGGCGGTCCTCACCGCGCCGGGGGCTCACGAGAACCCGCCGCCTCAGCCCCGGTACTCCGAGGCCCGCTCCTCCGCGGTCGCCACCATCCTGTCCTGGCGGTCGCGGACGGCAGGTCGTTCCGGAGCCGCCACACGGCCCAGCTCCCGGTGCCGACCGTGCCGACTGGACAGAGCCACCGCCGCCGACCGGCGCATGCCCAGCTCCTCGCCCTGTTCCGCCAGGGACTCCCGGACCCGGCGGCGGTGGGAGTGCCGCGCCACGACGTACACGGCCACCGCGCTCAGGAACACCACCAGCGTCTTGACCAGCACACCGAGGAGGCCGACCAGGACCGGGGCGTCGAAGAACCAGTGGACGCCCATCGCCAACAGGAAGAGGAGCAGCGCCCCCGTGGCGCGGCCCGCTCCGGGCCGCCACGCCACGGCGGCCAGCAGGCCGACCGCCGTACCCGCGATCGCGGACATCGCCCAGTGCGAACCCAGGCCGGTCAGGCCGACCCGCAGGAACAGCGTCTGGAGCACCGAGGCGACCCCGTCCGTGGCCCCCTGCATCATGATCGAGTTGAGCGCGTAGGTGAAGTCCTCCGCGAGCTGGAAGCCCAGGCCCACCAGGGCCCCCATGACGAAGCCGTCGACGGGACCCCGCACCACGCGCGGCGCGATCACGGCGATCAGCACCACCCCGATGGTCTTGAGCAGCTCCTCGTTGAGCGGCGCGGTCAGCGACGCGCCCCACGCCGAGCCGAAGTCGACGCCGCCCATCCGGGACCACGCCGACATCAGCTGGGAGTTCGAGAACAGGGCCAGCCCGATCGCCCCGGTCAGGCCCCAGAGCACGGCTACGAGCGAGAACGTCGGGCTCGGCGCCCGGACGGGGCGGATCCGGCGCAGGACCCAGAAGCCGATCACACCGGCCACGGCCAGCACGACGGCGGCGGCCAGCGTCTCGGTGGGGAAGACCCGCATCGCCCCGAAGAAGCTGGTCAGGGTGTAGACGAACCCGCCCAGGCAGACCACGGCCAGGGCCACCGTGGCGACCAGGGCGGGGACGCGCTGCGGACCGGGCGGTTCCTGGTGCGGTGGCGCGGCCGGGTGTTCGGACGCGTGTTCCCGACCGGGCCTTCGGGGCGTGGGGACCTGTCCGCTCACTGTGGACGGGACGTCGGGTTCGGGTCGTGCGTGACTCATGGGGTCCCTCCCGTGCTCCGGTCGAACCGGATCGACTGGACCATCCGCTCGGCCTCGACGAGGTCGGCCGCGCTGGCCTCGGCGCCGATCGCCTGGGTCTCCACCGCGAAACCGCCGTTCGGGGAGGGGAACACCGTCGCGATCCCGGTGTGCTCCTGCATGTGCAGGTCCCCGGTGAGGCCCTGGGCGCCTCCCTCGGAGGTGACCGGCTCGGGTTCTCCGAGGGTGGCCGAGGAGTCCCCGACCCTGACCGTCTCGCGCATGCCGTCCCAGAGCTGGGCGGCGTCGGCGCCCTCGGTCGGCTCCACCACGCTCACCTGGAGGTTGACCGGCCCCTTCGCGAAGAGGAACTGCTGGTCGGTGGTGCTGGAGCCGGTGTCGAGCTCCCAGCCCTCGTCGAAGGTCATCGACGCCCCGTAGCCCTCGCCCGAACCGAGGGTCATGCTCTGACCCGCGGGTACCGCCTCGGACGCGGGCAGCGCCGCGTTCACCAGAGCCCATCCGCCCGTCAGCACCACGACCACCCCGGCCGCGGCCCCGAGCGGGACCCAGTTGCTCCGTGGACCCGGCGACCCGGCGTGGCGTAGCTCCACGCGCTCATTCACCATCGTTCCCCCGTCCGTTCGTTCGTCCTGGAGACAGCGAAACACCCACAAAGGTGTCGAACGGAGAAAAGTGGGACACTTGGCGTGATTTTGCGGTTATTTCACCGGCAACGGGCGTGAGGGTGGACCGACGACCCGACTTCACCACCTGCGTCGTGGGGGTGATGTGGCCGCATGTGGCCCGACTTTCCGGCCCGCACCCCCTTGGCGAATCAGCCCTCCCGTGATGGGATGCCACCTTCAGCGTGACACCCACCGACGGAAGAGCACGGGCGACCGATGCCGAAGCAGAGCACAGACCAACTCAAGACGGACCGATCCTCCCTGGTCCACCGGATCCGCTACGCGCTTCGGAACCCGAGCCGGATAGCGCCCCACGTTCTGCGGTCCGCGCGAGACCTGCGTCTGCGCCTCACCCACCGGGATCACGTCTCCTACTACCGCGCGGTGATGGCCTCCGACGCCGCTCGCGATCCCAGGGCGGCGGTCGGCAGCCGCAACGAGGAGCGCTGGCTGGCGCTGGGCGAGATGCAGTTCGACTACCTCGTCGAGCACGGCCTCAAGCCCGGTCACCGGATGCTCGACATCGGCTGCGGCAACCTGCGGGCCGGGTGGCGGTTCATCGACCACCTCGACACCGGCGGCTACTACGGGATCGACATCTCCCCGGACATCCTGATCGCCGGTAAGAAGGTCCTGGCCGAGCGCGGACTCCAGCACAAGCTGCCGCACCTGACCCTCACCCAGGACCTGACCTTCGACTTCCTCCCCGACGACTCCTTCGACGTCGTCCACGCCCACAGCGTGTTCTCCCACTCGCCCGTCGAGGTCATCGACGAGTGCCTGCGCCACGTGGGCCGCGTGCTCGCCCCGGGCGGGTTCTTCGACTTCACCTTCGACCGCACGGAGGGTACCGAGCACCACGTGCTGCGCGAGGACTTCTACTACCGCACGGAGACCCTCGTCGCGCTCGCGGAGAAGCACGGACTGCGCGCCCGCTTCATGGAGGACTGGGAGGAGCGCCCGCACGGGCAGTCGAAGATCCGCGTCACCGTTCCGGAGTGAGCCGGGGTCACGGGAGAACGTCGTCGGGCGATGAGCGGTCGCGTCATCCGGGTGAGCGCCCGAGGGGTGATCGTTCCGACCTCAGGCAGCCACGGGGCGCGCCACCGAGGACCGTCCCTTCGCCACGTACACGACGCACCACCGAACGTCTCCGCGCCCTCGGTCCGACGCCCACGTGGGGAACGCCAACCCGCCCCGGCTCGGGCGACGAAGGAACACCACCTGGCCAGGATCGCGGTCCGTCGTGCCGTCCCGCTCTCCAACGAGCGCGGGCCGCGTGCCTTCGTAGTGGAGGACGGTGACCCGCCGGACCGCGTGGTGCGGCACTTCGTCGCGGCCTGATCCGCCTGATTCTGGGGGGACCCGTGTGACACGGGTCCCCTATCGTCTGTATTCATTATTCTCGGCTGGTTTGGCTTGATTGTCGTAAGTATTATGAATTCTTATAACAGAATAATAAAGCGGTGAATATTCCTTGAGGATGGGATTCCATGGTGCGAGGATCAGTCGTGTCCTTGATGCGGGAGAAAGGGAACTTTTGCCCAATCACGATCGTGAGTTTCGGCTGCTCGAACTGGTCCTCCACTGTGCGTCCTCGCCAGATCCGCGAAAAATCAACCTCGATCACCCGGTCATGCATGTCACCGGACCCGTCAACACTGGAAAATCGACCATGGTCGACGCGATCTCCTTCGCGTTGGGAATGAACGTCAAGTGGAAGCTCGCGGCGCGACGCGAACTCACCCAGGTGGAACTCACTCTTCGGATACGGGGGAACCTGCTGACCCTCCGGCGCTCCACCAGGCGTTCCGGATCGGTCGACCTGCTTGATGCTGAAGGGAGGCTCGAACGCTCCGTTCCGGTGGTTCGGCGGTCCGTGGACGAGAAGCCGACCCTGTCTGATGAACTCCTCGCCTGGAGCGGACTCAAGGAGATCCTCGCTCCCGAACAGGCGCGGAGCCTGGGGCAGAAAGGGTTCGCCTTCGACAAGGTGTGGCCGTATCTCTGCCGTTCCCAAGGAGGCATGGACCAGCACGTGGTCATGTCATCCAATACGGTCCGCAGGGACCTCTTCGAACTTCTGTTGGGGCTGAGTGAGCCGGTGAAACAGGTGCTCCAGGCCCGCATCAGAGAGAGTCGCAATCACCGTGAGCAGCGCGAACGGGAGTTGATCGCGATCAAGGACCACTTCGAGAACGTCGACGCACCCCTGCCCGGAGAGGCGCGGCGACTCCGGGAGAAGACCCGCGCCCAGATCGCCGGAGTGATCGCCGAACTCGAACCTCTTCGTGCCCGTGAAACCGAAATGCTTCGCGCGGCCAACGCGCTACGTCAGCTCGTGAAAGAGACGCATGCCCGCTTCGTCAGAGCTGCGATCAGCCACCGCGAAGCCTGTGCCGATGTTGGGAAGCTGGCTGACCGTATCGCTGAACTGAACCGTGATGCACATCTGTCTGGGACGGGCACCTGTCCTGCTTGCGGTCAGGGACTCGACAGGGTGGTTCCCGAAGGCCACTGCCACCTGTGTCTACAGGTTGCGGAATCAGTTCAGGAGCCGCCAGGCGGACCCGCTTTCCGAGCGGAGCTTGAACAAGCGCGCGGTGCCCTGTCCCGAGCGGAGGGACGGGCCGCGTCGGCATCCAGGACCGTCGATGCTACCGCTGAGCGCGCGAAGGAGGCCGAGGCGGAACTCTCACGCCACGACGGCGCGGAGCTGGCGCCGCTGCGAGCGAAGATCGCGGAACTCATCCGGACGCAGGCAGGTCTGGAGGAGCGGTTGCTCTCCCTCGGCCAGCTCCAGGCTCACTACGTTCGCTGGCAGGAACTGGAGTTCGACATCCAGACAGCGAGGGGAGAGATCGAGGACTTGGAGGCGGATCTGAAGGGCGTGGAGCAACAGATTGCCCAGCGTCGTTCGGAGATGGATGTCCTCGATGCTGAGTTTCTCGCCGCCATCGAAGGGTTCAAACCGCCCTGGTTCGCTGGTCAGGCCGAAGTGGACCGGAAGACCTACCTACCGGTTGTTGACGGCCAGAAGTTCGCCGATCTGGGTGGAGGCACGCTCGCTGCGGTCAACGCGGCCTACAGCCTCGCACTTGTCTCCTTCAGTCGCCTGGCGAGTGGGGCTGCACTACCCCAACTGCTCATCCTTGATTCACCCACGAAGAACATCGGCGGCAACGATCAGGACCAGGAGTTCACCAACCGGATCCTCGCGGGTGTGGTCCGGGTGGTGGATGCTTCGCGGGAGCAGAAGAGCCTGGGGCAGCCCACCTCACAGGTGATCATTCTGGACAATGACAAGCCCAAGGTGGACGGGATGCACCTCGTCGAATTGAGCAGGGAGGAACCCCTTCTGCCCGGGATCACGCACGAGGACACCGGGGAGAACCCCGACGCCACCTAGAGGAACGCGTCCCGCTCCCGGGGCCCGTCGACACGGGACCCCGGGAGCCGTGGTCTAGCCGAGGCGGCGGATGTCGCCTCTGACGCGGTAGAAGCCGCCGCTGCCCGAGGTGAGCACCTCGCTCACGACGTAGCGGGCTCCGGCGCGGCGGATGTCCTTGGGGAACTGCACCCGCAGGGTGGGGTCGAAGCCCTCCGAGACCACGCGGATCCGCAGGCGGCCGCCGTCGTCCACGCACTCGACGACGATCCCGTCGTCGGCCACGAGCTCGCTGGAGCGCACCGTCTCCAGCTCGGTGGCCGGGGTGACCGCGTCCCAGGAGGGGGCCTTGACGCTGACCGGCTCCGGGACGGTGCCGCGCTCGGCGGCCAGGATCGCCTCCTCGGAGGCGTCCACGCAGGCCAGGGAACCGTCGGTGGTGACGATGTACAGCCGGTCCTGGTGGAACTGCATCGAGTAGGCCGAACCGCATCCGGTGGCCAGCTTCCACAGACGGCGTCCGTCCCTGGAGAAGCAGTAGACCGAGGAGTGGTTGTCACCCGCGAACACGTAGCGGCCGTCCGGGGAGGCCGCGCAGGAGAAGACCGCCCCGTCGCAGCGGTAGGTGGAACGGTGCGCTCCGCCCTTGCTGATGCGGTCCACGGAGTTGCGGGCCGTGGCGGCGAAGACCTCGTCGCCCTCCTGCCAGCCGAACAGCACCGCGCCGCTGGTCGGCACCGTCCAGCGCTCGTCCCCGGTGCCCGCGTCGTACATGGTGACGCCCCGGGAGTGCCCGTGGTAGACGCCCGCCTCGTCGTGGCGGACCATCCACGCGGAGTCTCCCGAGCTGCGGCGGGACCACTGGAACTCGTCCTCGTGGTCGATCACGGTGATCCGCCCGGCCACGTCGGAGACGCCGAGCACCCCGTCGTGGATGTCCAGCCAGAAGATGTCCACGTCCTCGGAGATTTCGTACGCCACGTGCGGGATCTTCGCGCCCAGGTCGTAGACCTTGCCGTCGTCACACCCGGCGTAGATCCAGAAGTCGTCGGCCACGATGCACTTGACGCCGTCCGGGAGTCCGTAGCGGGCGGTGACGGTGCCCTGGTGGGAGAGGGTGTACACGTCTCCGCGCTCGTTGCCGACCCAGCAGCGCTCGTCGTCGACGAAGATGCCGAAGGCGGGGCTGCCCGAGCGGAACCGCCACAGCACCGGGGCGAGGTTGGCGGTCGAACGCTGGCTGACGATCGTCCTCCGGGTGACCGCGCGCCGCTTGCGGACCCCGACCACGGCGGGCTCGTACCCCTTGCGCCGCTTCTCCGCGATCTTCCGCGCCGCCGTGGCCTCGGCCTTCGCGACGGTGGGGTGGCTCGCGGTGCGCGCCTGGCCGGTCTCGCCGATCCGTCCGTACCGGATGGTGACGTCGGTGCCGTCGAGGGTGACCTCGTAGAACTTGTGCGCGCCGCCGCCCTCTTCCGAGAGCTCCAGGTAGGTGGTGCTGGTCATGGCAGGCCCTTCGACGATCGGATCCGGGCACACCGGAAGGGGGTGCCAGGCAGGGGAGAGAGGGGGCGCCTCCCGGGGGAGGCCGTGTCGACTGGTGGAGAATCTATCGGCGGGTACCGACAATTCGGGTCAGAGGGTGGTGGGCATCGGTCCGCCGTTCCACTCCACGGCGTCGGCCAGGGCCCGGGCGAGGTCCATCGGTACGCCGGCGCGGTCGGCCTGGGCGCGGTGCAGGTTCATGACGATTCGCTCCGCGTCCGCCCACGCGCCGAACTCACCGAGGTCGATGTCGCGCGCGGCCTCCAAGGGGGTGTGGCCCTTCCGGAGGGCCTCGTCGGCGGCTGCGAGGACGAACCGGTAGTACCGCTCGTGCACGGCCAGCACGGCGTCGAGCTCGGAGCCGGGCATCACCGGCCCGTGACCGGGCACCACGTGGTCCGGAGCGAAGGAACGGACCCACTCCAGGGAGCGCAGCGCGCCGTCGAGTGACCCCATGAGCAGCAGCGGTGTCAGCCCGTGGAAGATCAGGTCGCCGGTGAACAGGACCCGTTCCCGCGGGAGCCAGGCCACCACGTCCCCGACGGTGTGCGCGGTGTATCCCGGGTGGTGGAGGTCGACTCGGCGGCCGCCGCCCAGGTGGAGCGTGAGTGCGTGGTCGAAGGTGACGGAGGGCAGCCTCCGGGTGACGTCGCCCCAGTTCGGCACGGGTTCCCAGACCGGTGGCGGGTTCTCGAAGAGCGGGTCGGTGTCCAGCGCCTCGCGCATGCCGTTCTGGCCGATCAGCACGGTGGAGTCGGGCAGCAGGCTGTTGCCATAGGTGTGGTCGCCGTGCTGGTGGGTGTTGACCGCCCAGCGCACCGGCGCGCCCGCAGTGGCGGAGGCGAGCGCGCCCAGGAACCGGCGGGTGCGGGTCGCGGTGGCGCAGGTGTCCACGACCAGGAGTCCGTCGTCCCCCGCCACGGCGCCCGCGTTGTTCACCCACCAGGTGCCGTCCGGCTGCACCCACGCGTACACCCCGTCGACGACCTCGCCGAGCGCCCCGGCCTCCGGGCCGGTCCGTGCGTTCTCTCCCATGGCGATCCCCTTGTCTGGTGGCGGTTCGGGGCGTTGCCCCGACGCGCAGCGTAGGGGGTGGTCCCTGCCGTTCGGGGCCGCTCCGCCGAAGTCGCCACGTCGGTGGGCGGGCCGCGGTCGCTTCGCGACCCCGGTGGGCGGGCCGAGCCGGACGACCACCGGTCCGGGTCACGGGACCGTCGGAGGTCGGGGAGGTCTCGGGAGAGCGCCGACGGCACTCTGGCCAGCTCCGGCCTTCCGAGAATCCAGCTTGTGGATATCCGGACTTCGGTCTCCGCCGGGTGCTAGCGTCCCGAACATGGACACCCCTCGATACCTCACGGTCCTTCGCGAGAGCGGCACCCTCCTCGCCGACGCCGCCGAGGACCGCGCGCACGCGCACGTACCCACCTGCCCCGAGTGGAACGTCCTGGACCTGGTCTGGCACGTGGGCGAGACCCACCACTTCTGGAGGTCCATCGCCTCCGGGGAGATCAGGGACCCTGACGACGGGTACGCGCAGCCGGAGCGCCCCGACGACGAGGCGCTGCTGAGCTGGTACCGGGAGGGACTGGCCGAGACCCTGACCGTGCTCACCGCTCTGGACCCCGACGCGCCGCGCTGGACCTGGTCCCCGCAGAAGGACGGGGCGTTCATCCTCAGACGCATGGCGCAGGAGACCGCCGTGCACGCCTGGGACGTGCTGAACGCGGTCGACGGCGCGGCCGCGCTGCCCCGGGACGTCGCCGTGGACGGGGTGGACGAGTTCCTCACCTTCTTCCTCGGCCTGGCCGAGATGCTGGACCTGCCCCGCGAGCCGGTCGGACCGATGGGCGCGGTGCTGCTGACCGCCACCGACGCCGACCTCTCCTGGACGGTGGACCACACCGGCCAGCACTGGCGGGTCAGTCGCGGAGCGAACCGGGCCAGCGTCGCGGTGGAGGGCACCGCCTCCGACCTGCTGCTCACGCTGTGGAGACGGATCGGCCCCGAGTCGCTGGCGGTCACCGGAGACGCACAGGAACTCGCACGGTTCCTCAAGGTCGCGGAGACGGAGTGACCGACCGGCAGCGTCCGCTTCCCCGGGTCACCACGGGTCCCGGAGAACCGGGAACGCCCCGTGGAAAACGCCGTGCGCCACCCGAGGCCGGACTGTTAGCGTCGCTGCCATGCTGGACAGGCCCGTGGACTTCGACGACCACCAGATCAAAGACGCGCTGGCGGACTGGGGCATTCACGCGGAGGTGCTGACGCACGTTCCGCTGGGCTTCGGTGACCACCACTGGAGCGCCACCGACACCTCCGGGCGGCGGTGGTTCCTCACCCTGGTCGACCTCGAACACAAACCCTTCCTCGGCGGCGATCCCGACACCGCCCTGCGCAACCTGCGCCGGGCCATGGACACCGCCGCCGAGCTCCACGACGCGCACGGGCTCGGGTTCGTCGTGGCCCCGCTACGCGCCACCGGGGGCACCACCGCTCTGCGGATCGGTGACCGTTACGCACTCAGCGTCTTCCCGCACACGGAGGGCAGCCCCGGCGACTTCGGCCAGGAGCTCACACCGGACCAGCGGGCCCAGGTCCTGGACACTCTCGCCCGCCTGCACGGACGCACCCCGCCCGCCGAGATCCGACCCACCCCGCCGAGCCTGGCCGGGGCCGACCGGCTGGCGGAGCTCACCGTGGATCCCGGGAGGATCGGTGACCACGGCCCCTTCGCGGAACCGACCGCCGAGCTGCTCGCCGAGCACGGAGGCGCGCTGCGGGCCCGCCTGGACGAGTTCGGCCGCCGCGCCGACGAGGCCGACGCCTCGCGGGCGGTGCCCACCCACGGCGAACCGCACCCGGGGAACCTGCTGTGGCGCGAGTCCGGGCCGCTGTTCGTGGACTGGGACACGGTGGGCCTGGCCGTCCCCGAACGCGACCTGTGGCTGGTCACCGACGACCCCGACGAACTCGCGCGCTACGCGGAGGCCACCGGGCACCGGCCCGACCCGGCGCTTCTGTCCCTCTACGGGCTCCGCTGGGACCTCCAGGTCGTCGTGGAGTTCGTCGACTGGTTCGCCGCCCCGCACCAGCGCGGCACCGACACCGAACAGGCCTGGCGGGACCTGGGCGTCATCCTGCGCCGTCTGGAGCGCTGAGTCCGCCCGGGTCCCGCCGCGCTCAGCCGTGGACCAGCGGCACGAACACCCGCAACGCCGCCGGTCGCTTGCGGAAGACCACCTCGGCCGACCCCTCCACGACCTCGCCGTCCACGGCCAGGAGCCGGGGCTCGTCCGGGATGGCCAGGGTGAGCGACTCGGTCAGCCGCTCGGTGTAGCCGGCCCCGGACGTCGCCCCCGCGAACAGCACGTCCGCCAGGGCACGCAACCGGGGGAAGGGCGAACGCGCGCACAGCACCCGCACGTCCAGCCGCCCGTCGTCCAGGTGCTCCCGCAGAGCGGGCACCCGGGCGTGGGTCCGGTACCGGCAGTTGCCCACGAACGCCCACCACACCTTCACGGGCCGTCCGTCCACCAGAGCCGGGGTGGGTTGGACCTCCCGCAGGTCGCGCCAGAGGGCCAGGGCGAACGCGGGCCACTTACCGATCCGGTCCGCCCAGCGGTCGCGCCGCTCCACCATGCGCGGGTACGACCCGAACGACGACGTGTTGAGGAAGACGCGCCCGTCCACCTCGCCCACGTCCACCCGGGCCAGCCGACCGCCGGAGTAGGCGCGCAGGGCGATCTCCACCGAGGTCAGCCCCAGGGTACGGGCGAAGTTGTTCAGAGTGCCGTCCGGCAGCACCAGCAGCGGACGGTCGTGGGCGAGCGCCGCCGTGGCCCCGGCGTTGACGGTGCCGTCGCCACCAGCCACCGCGAGCACCGAGGAGTCGCGGGCCGCCTCGTCCATCACCGAGGCGACGTCGTCGTCGGCGGAGAGCGGGACGATCCGTGCCCGGGGCAGTTGGCGGGCCACCCGGGTGGTGGTGTCCGCGGTGGTCAGGGTGGGCACCCCGTTGTCGCCGCCGCGCGGGTTGACCACCACGGTCACCCCGGCGCCCTCCTGGTCCACGTCCGCCTCTCCCACGGGGGTCGTACTCGCCCCGAAGACGAGTTCCGGACGCGGTGGCAGGAGCGCGCGGGAGAGCAGGGCGGACACGGCGCCGATCGCGACTCCGCCGAGCACGTCACCCGGGTAGTGGACCCCGCTGTGCACGCGGGAGAAGCCCACGGCGCCCGCCATCGCGGACACCAGCAGGGACAGCGGCAGGGGCGCGTCGGAGACGACCCCGCCCGCGTAGCCCACCGCGGCGGCGGTGTGCCCGGAGGGGAACGAGGAACTGACGTAGGAACGGTAGGGGACCCGGGCCGCGGGAACCGCCGAGCTGTCCGGGCGGGGGCGGCGCGCCAGGTACTTGACCGCGGTGGCTCCGGCGTTGGCGATCCCGGCGGCGGCGATCGCCCGCAGCGCGGTGCGGCGCAGGCGCGGGCCGCCCGTGACGGCGAGCGTGGCCGAGACCAGGACCCACGGCGCCATGTTGTCGGTGCTCTGCACGAACTTCGGCGTGTACCCGTCCAGGTGGGGGGTCCCCACCCTGGTCACCCGGTCATAGAGGCGCTGGTCGAGGCGTTGGAGTCGAGGGAACAGTCTCATGGGCCCCAGCCTGGTGGTCACCGGATGAGTTGTCCATAAGGCGCGCTTCGCCCGTGATGCGGTCGGAGCCGGAATGGTGCCCGGGGGTGACGACTGGGGAAGGGCCGTCGCCCCCGGGCGCACGGCAGGCGGTTCGCGCACCGCCGGAACTCCCGTGGTCCCGTTCTGAGGCTAGCCGGTTCCGTTCGGCTTGGGGTGGGATCCCCGTCACTGTCCGAGGTCACCCCTGTATGGCCGGTTCCGGCCCGGGGGAGGACGTTTCGGAGGCGGGCCCGGAGAGTAGGTCTTCGGGCGTCCCCCCTTTGAGGAAAGGCGCCCATGTCCACCACTGAGACCCCCGACCAGATCCACGTCGTGGTCCTGCACTCGGAGCAGCCGCTCACCGTCGACCTCACCGAACTCCACCCTGACTGCCGGGTCACCGTGCTCACCGACGGCGCTCCGGGCGCGGTCGGCGAGGGGATCGACCCCCCGGACGTCGTGTCCATGCCCCGCGCGGAGTGGGCCGACCAGCTCGCCCGGTGGGCCCGGGGCGGCGAGGTGGACGTGGTCAGCAGGGACGCGTCCTGCCAGGACGTGTGCGCCGAACTACGCGCGGGGCTGGGGCTGGACGCCCGTCCCGCCGCCCCCGCCGACCACTGATCCCGCGTCCCGCGGGTCCCCGGGGCCCGGGGACCCGGGTGAGGCCTCCGCCGCCGCTGCTAGGTTGTCGTTCGCGCGACGGACGGTCGGGTCCGGGTACACGAGGCTGCGGACCGTGGCCGAGGAACGGGTGAGCGATGGACGAGCAGGCGGGCACCGCGCGCCCGCGTCGGCCGCCGCGCGTTCTCGGCCGCCGCCCTCCCGTCATCGTGGCCCTCTGCGGTGGCCTGGCCGTCGCACTCGTCGCGGTGCTGACCTGGGCGCTCACCCCTCCGCGCGTGATCCACGCGGTCGCCTCGGGCGACCCCGGCGCACCACCGGCCGTCCCCTCCGGAGTCGACCGTGTGGGATGGACCTGGAAGCCCCCGCCGGGCGTACGGGTGGAGCACGTGGCGGCCGGGCCGCACGGGCCGGTCCTCGTGCTGTCGGACGGGGTCGTGGCCCTCGACGGACCGAGCGGGGAGGAGCTGTGGACCTATCGCGATCCGCGCGGCTGGGACGCGGAGGTGCGCCTCTTCGAGGACGTCCTCCTTCTGACCCACGACCTCGGGGAGGGCGCCGTGACAGCCACCCCGCTGGACCCCGCGACCGGCGAGATCACGGGTGGTGGACGACGCCTGGAGGGGATGGCGGGGTACGCCCGGTCGACCACCCTCCACGCCTACCGCGACCGCGACGGGGCCGGGGGAGTCCGGGCGCGGGTGTTCGACCGGACGGCGACCGGCCCCGGCGGGACACGGTGGACCTTCGTTCCCCGGGGGAAGGGCCTGTTCTGCGAGTTCCAGCGTGACACGTGGCCGACGACCGATCCCGGCACGGGAGACGGTCGGGTCGTGGTCGCCCACACCTGCGCGGACGCGCGGGAGTACGAGGAGAGGACGCTCCAACCAGCCCGGCCGCGCGCTGCCGCTGACGGCTCCGACATCCTCGCCCACGGGGGAGGACTGGAGTCGGCGGTCGCCACCGTCACCGCCCTCGACCTCGCCAGCGGCGCGGAGGTGTGGCGGCACGAGCATCCGGTCCGCGACTCGTGGGCCCGCGTCGACCTCGGTCCCGTGGAGGGCGCGGCACTCCCCGAGGGTGCGGCGCGCGCCCTCGTCCTCCGGGCCGACGCCGAGCTGTACCTGCTCGATCCGCGCACCGGAGAACCCCTGGGCCACCCCGAGGAGGCTCGCGACTCCCAGGGGCGGTTCGGTCCCCGGGTGGAGCGGGTCCTCCGCGCCGACACCGGCGGCACGGTCATCGCCGTGGAGGGCCGCTACCCCGGGAGCGGGGAGCCCTTGGAGGTCCTCACCTCGGACCCCGAAGGCGCGGTGACCGCGCGGGTGACGCTCGACCTCGACGGCCCGACCCCCGCACTCCTCGACCTCGCGGTCGTCCTCGACGACGCGCTCCTGATCCCGTACGCGGACCGTGAGAACGGTCAGCGGGGTGTCCACTCCTTCGCGTTGGCCGCCGGTGACCTCGGTGGGGAACGCGTGGCAGTCGGTCCGCCCGCGAACGACGTGCCCGGGGAACACCGGCTGGTCGCCGTTCCCGGCGCCGTGGTCTCCTATGGCACCGGCGCGGCCGACGTCCACGGCCTGGTGCCCTGACCCCCGTCCATCCTCCAGAGAACAGCAGTGAGAAGAACCCGTGAGTACCACCTCCACGACGCAGGACTCCGCCCGCGCGGGCGCCGCACCAGACCAGGGAAACCGGACCGAGCGCCTGCGGGAGGTTGTGGGCTGGGCCGGGTTCGGGCTGCTCTTCGGAACCGTTCCGGCCGCCTTCCTCGTCCTGCGGCGGTTGGAGGGCAGCGGCTTCGGCCCGGAGCTGCTGGTCCCGGCGGAGGGGCGCGGCGTCTGGCAGATTCCGGTCCTGATCGCCGTCGTGGTGGCCGTCAGCCTCCTCCGCCGGGACCGTCGGGAGCCGAACCCGGACCCGGAGGGGCCGGTCACCCCCGGCTTCCCCTTCCTCCTCGGATCCGCCCTGGTGGTCCTGCTGCTCGTCCTCTGGACGCACCTGCCCCGGGCCTCGTTCGTGTTCACCGCCGGGCTCTTCGACGTGGGGTACGGCGTTCGACCGGCGGAGGCGGCGCTCTGGGGGATCGGTCTCCCGCCGCTGCTCGGCCTCGTCCTGCTGCTGGTCTCCCACCGTTGGCCCCGGACCCGCACACGATCCCGGCGCTGGTGGCTGACACCGCTCGCGGTCGGCGCGTCACTGGCGCTGCTCGCCGACCCCGCCGTGCGGGCGCTGTCCGAACACGTCCCCACCCGGCACTCCGTCCTGGACGGGGCCCCGGCGGACCCCGCCCCCTACCCCGCCTCCGTCGAACGGCTGGGCTGGGAGTGGCGGCCACCGGAGGGGACCGCGGTGGCCGACGTCGAACGCGGCCCGCTCGGACCCGTCGTCGCGACCACGGACGGCGTGTTCGGTCTGGACGGTGCCACCGGCGGGGAACTGTGGAGCTACCGGCGTCCGCGCGGCGACGTCCTGGTCACCCTGCATCCGGGCGCCGACCGCGCTCAGGTGATCCTGCGTTCGGAGGAGACACGGGTGTGGGACGAGGACGAGGACCTTTTCCGTGGTGGTGAGACGGTGCTCCTGGACACGTCCACGGGTGGCGTCGTCGACGAGTTCCAGTCCGAAACCATCGCCGACCAAGACGGGTCCCACCAGACCCTCCCCGGGCACGGACTGTCGATCACGGAGGGCTCGGGAGGCGTGGCCATCGGCGTGCGCGAGGCGGGGAGCGCCGACCACCGCTGGTGGTTCTCGATGGAGGACGAACCCGACGCAGTGGAGGAAGGCATGGTCTGCGGGGGCTTCGCGCCGCGCTTCCTCTCCCAGTCCTCGGGAATCGACGTCCTGGTCCAGGGTGACCAGCTGTTGGTCTCCTACCGGTGCTCCGACCCGTCCGGTTCCGAGGACGAACAGGAGTTACCGGCCATGCTGGAACAGGGGGCCGGTGGGTTCGTCGCCCACCTGCTCGCCCTGGACCTGAACTCCGGTGAGGAGAACTGGCGGCGTGCGTGGGACGTGCCCGACCGCGCGTGGTCCGGGGACGTGAGGCTGAGGGACGGTGGCCCGGCCATGAACCCGGGTGCGGGAAGGGCCGTACTGGTGGAGGACCTGTTCGAGGAACCGACCTTGGTCCTGGACTCGGCGGACGGTTCCGACATCATGACGGTCGACCGGGGCGGCACGTGGTTCCTGGTCGAGCACGCGGACACCGGGGGTGCGGTGATCTCCGGATCTGAGCGGGGTATCGACCAGGAGGAACAGGACAGGGACATCGTTCTGGAGCGCCTGGACGCCTCCGGTGAGGGCGTGGAGACGGTCCGTCTCCCCGTGGGGGCTCGGACGGGTGAGTACGACCGGCCTCCGAGCGGGCCGGTAGTGGCCCTGACGGGAGGGGTGGCCACGCCGATCGTGGATGCGCCCGAGGAGCGGGGGGCGGGAGCGTTCTCCCTGGTGACCGCGCCCTTCCGAGACGTCGACCCCGGGCTGGGCGGGACGACGCCCGGGGTGGACCTCCTGGTGGGAGGAGAGGAACGCTGGGAGCACCGCCTCCGCACGAGCTGGGGATGGCCCCGGGCGTTGGTGGTCCCCGGCGCGGTGGTCTCCTACCTGAGCGAGGAGGGCTCCGCCGTGTACGGCTGGCTTCCGTAACCCCCGGGTCGTGCCCTCTCGTATTCCGTGAATCTTTTTTTCCCAACTACCACCAATCCGCTCCGCGACCTGCTCCGAATCACCTGTGTCAGCCAGACACCTGATTCGCGAGAGGACGCATGAGCACACACCACCAGAGGCGTCGCGCGGTCGCGGTCATCGGCAGCGGCGTCTCCGGACTGACGGCCGCGTACGTCCTCGGCCAGCATGACGACGTCACGCTCTTCGAGGCCGACGACCGCCCGGGCGGCCACGCCCACACCCACCGACTCGCCGGGGACGACGGCGGCGAAGTGGGTGTGGACTCCGGGTTCATCGTGCACAACCGCCGCACCTACCCCCACCTCCTGCGGCTCTTCGGCGAACTGGGCGTGACCACCCGGCCCACCGAGATGAGTCTCTCGGTGAGCTGTGAGGGCTGCGGGTTGGAGTACGCGGGCGCGCGGGGCCCGCGCGCGCTGTGGCCGAACCGGTCCCGCCGCCGTGCCGACCACGTCCGTATGCTCCTCGACATCCCGCGCTTCCACAGCGCGGCCCGTCGCCTGACCGCGACGGCCCGGCGGGTCGACCCCGAGGGCACGGTGGTCGGTCCGACTCTGGGGGAGTTCGCGGACCGCCACGGCTTCTCCCCCTTCTTCACCGCGCACTTCCTCCTGCCGTTGGTGTCGGCGGTCTGGTCCTGCCCGGCCGGAACCGCCCTGGACTACCCGGCCCGCCACCTGTTCGGATTCCTGGAGCACCACGGCATGCTCGGGATCTGGGGGTCCCCGCGCTGGCGCACCGTGGAGGGCGGCTCCCACACCTACGTGGAACGGGTGCTGGCGGGCCTGCACTCCGTCCGCCTGGGCACACCCGTGCGGGCCCTCTCGCACGACGAGAACGGGGTGCGGCTGAGCACCGACACCGAGGTGCTGGAGTTCGACGCAGCCGTGATCGCCACCCACGCCGACCAGGCCCTGGCGCTCCTCGACCGCCCCTCCGCCGACGAACGGGAGATCCTGGGCGCCTTCACCTACACACGCAACCGCACCCTTCTGCACACCGACACCACGGTCCTGCCCTCGGACCGGGCCACCTGGGCGTCCTGGAACCACCGGCTGACCTCCTGCGACCCGGACGGTTCGCCCGTGCGGGTCAGCTACCACATGAACCGGCTCCAGGGCCTGCCCGACGGCACCGACTACGTGGTCACGCTCAACGCCGACGACGGTGTCACGCCCGACCGCGTGGTGGCGGCCATGGACTACTCCCACCCCGTCTTCACCCCGGAGTCGGTGGCGGCGCAGCGGAGACTGCGTTCCCTGGACACCCCCGTCCTCGCCTTCGCCGGGGCCCACCACGGCTGGGGCTTCCACGAGGACGGCTGCCGTTCCGGGGTCGAGGCGGCCGCCGCCCTGGGGAGGCGGTGGTGATCCCCGCCCTGTACGAGGCCACGGTGCGGCACGCCCGCGCCGAGCCGGTCCGACACGCCTTCGCGCACCGCACGTACTACTGGCTGATCGACCTCGACGCCCCGCCCCGCCTCCCGTGGCCGCTGCGCGCCCTGGCCGGGTTCCACCCCGCCGACCACGGCGACGGCCGTGCGGCGACGCTGCGCTCGGACATGGTCCTCTACCTGCGCGAACACGGGATCGATCTGCACGGCGGCCGGGTGGTCATGCTCGCGCACGCCCGGGTGTTCGGTCACGTCTTCAACCCGCTGACCGTCTACTGGTGCCACGACCCCGACGGTGCTCCGCGCGCGGTGGTCGCGGAGGTGCACAACACCTACGGCGACCGCCACCGCTACCTCCTCCACCCCGACCGGCGGGGGCGGGCCACGGTGCCCAAGGCCCTGTTCGTGTCCCCGTTCAACGGGGTCGACGGCGAGTACCGGCTCAGCCTGCCCGAACCGGACGAGCGGCTCGCGCTCACCGTCGCCCTCCACCGTGAGGGCCACCCTCCCTTCACGGCGTCCGTGCACGGGCGTCGCCGCCCCGCGACCCTCGCCCAACTGCTCCGCCTGTCCGCCCGCCACCCGTGGGCGCCGCTGGTCAACGCGGTCCGCATCCGGGTCCACGGGATCCGGCTCCACCTGCGCGGCCTCCCCTTCCGGCCACGCCCCGAACCCGTCGGACCCCGCACCGGGGAGCACGAGCCCTCCCCACCTGCCCCCGGTGCCCGACTCAGTCCCGGCAGTCCCCGAACACGAGGAACACGACCATGACCGCGACCAGTCCCCACCCGCCCGGTGCCGTCGACCCGCACCGGTGGCCCGACGTGGCCAGAGTCCCGCGCGGCCCGCTGCGCACCGCCGCGGCCCGCCTGCTCACCGCCCGCGCCGTCCCGGCGGTGGGGATCCGCACGCACGTCGGCCCCACGGCGCCGCCCGCCGAACTCACCGAGGGAGACGACCCCGTCCTGTGGCTGCGCGATCCCGACGCGTTCCACGCCCGCCTGGCCCACGACGGCCTCATCGGGTTCGGGGAGTCGTACATGGCGGGGGAGTGGGACTCCCCCGACCCCGTCGCCGTGCTCACCCGCTTCGCCCAGCACTACGAGGAACTGGTCCCCCGGCCGCTCCAACCGCTGCGCCACCTCACCCTGCCCCGCCGCCCCGCCTCGGACCGCAACACCCGTGCCGGGGCCCGTCGCCACATCAGCCACCACTACGACCTGTCCAACGACCTCTTCGCCCTCTTCCTCGACCGCACCATGACCTACTCCTCGGCGCTGTTCACCGACGACGACCCGCGTGACGCCGACGGCCTGGCCCGGGCCCAGGCGCGCAAGACCGACCGGCTCCTGGACGCCGCGGGAGTCGGGGAGGGCACCCGGCTGCTGGAGATCGGTACCGGCTGGGGTGAACTGGCCGTGCGCGCCGCACGCAGGGGCGCCCACGTCACGTCCCTCACCCTGTCCACCGAGCAGCGCGACCTCGCCCGTGAACGTGTGGCCGCCGAGGGGCTGTCCGACCGGGTCTCCATCGAGCTGCGCGACTACCGGGACGCCACCGGCACCCACGACGCGGTGGTCAGCTGCGAGATGGTCGAGGCGGTCGGTGAACGCTACTGGCCCGACTACTTCACCGCGCTGGACCGTCTGGTCCGGCCGGGCGGAAGGGTCGCCCTCCAGACCATCACCATGGAACACCGCCTCATGCGGGCCTCCCGGGGGTCCTACACCTGGATGCACAAGTACGTGTTCCCGGGCGGCCTCATCCCCTCGGTGACCGCCGTCAGCGAACAGCTCGCCGCCCGGACCAGCCTGCGGATCACCGACCGCCTCGCCTTCGGCCGCGACTACGCCGACACCCTGCGCGTGTGGCGCGAGACCTTCTCCGGAGCGGCGGAACAGGTGCGTTCGCTCGGCTTCGACGACACCTTCCGCCGCATGTGGACCTTCTACCTCTCCTACTGCGAGGCCGGGTTCCGGTCCGGCCTCATCGACGTCGAACAGATCGCCATGGAGCGTGCCGCATGACGACCACCCACCCGCGCCCCCGGGGCGTCGCCCACCTGCTCGGCCCCCTGGTCGCCGCCTTCCTCAACGGGGTCCTCCCGGTCCGGCTCCGCGCCTGGGACGGCAGCGAGACCGGGCCGCACGACGCGCCACGCGTCACCGTCCGCGACCGTGACGCGCTGAGGCACGTCCTGGCCCGCCCCGGCGAACTCGGGCTGTCCCGCGCCTACGTCACCGGAGGCATCGAGGTCGAGGGCGACCTCACCGACGCGCTGCGCCGTGTGTGGGCGTCGGTCGGGACGCACGGCACCTCGGTTCCCGGCCCGCGCACCTGGGCGAGGATCGCGCGCACCGCCGTGGTCCTAGGCGTGATGGGACCGCCGCCACCCCCTCCGGCCTCGGAGGCCCGCGTGAGGGGACGACGCCACTCCCGGGAGCGCGACGCCGCCGCGATCTCGCACCACTACGACGCGGGCAACGACCTCTACGAGCTGCTGCTCGACGAGACCATGGCCTACTCGTGCGCCCTGTGGGACGACGAGGACCCGGGACAGAGCCTCGCCGACGCCCAGCGCGCCAAACTCGACCTCATCTGCGACACCCTCCGTCTGCACAAGGGGGACCGGCTGCTCGACGTCGGGTGCGGCTGGGGGTCGCTCACCCTGCACGCCGCCCGGTGGTACGGGGCCCACGTCTCGGCGCTCACCCTGTCCGCACGGCAGCGGGACCACGTGCTCGCGCGTGCCGAGGAGGAGGGGCTCGAACAACTGGTCGACGTGCGCCTGCTGGACTACCGCGACGTCGAGCCCGACACCTTCGGTCCCGGCGGTTTCGACGCTGCCGCCTCCGTGGAGATGGGCGAGCACGTGGGCCGCGACGGCTACGCGCCGTTCGCCCGCCGACTCCACGACCTGCTGCGCCCCGGAGGCTCGCTCCTGGTCCAACAGATGTCCCGGCGCGGGCCCCACCCCGGCGGAGGCCCCTTCATCGAGCGCTACGTCGCGCCCGACATGCACATGCGCCCGCTCGGTGAGACCGTCGGCCTCCTGGAGGAGGCGGGTCTGGAGGTGCGGGGCGTCCGGGCGCTGCGGGAGCACTACGTGCGCACCGCCCGCGCCTGGTCGGACGAGCTGGAGCGCCGCACCGACGAGATGGTCGCCCTCGCCGGACCGGAGGCCGCCCGGGTGTGGCGTCTCTACCTGGCCGGTGGGTCACTGGCCTTCGAGGAGGGACGCATGGGCGTCGACCAGATCCTGGCGGTCCGGCCGGACCCGGTGGTCCGGAACGAGACCGGGACGGACCGCGGCGCCGGGGCGGTGCCGATCCGATGACGGACCTCACGGCCTTCCTGGCCAACCTCGCGGTGACCGCCGTCGTGGTGGGCGCGGTCATGCTCACCACCTTCGCGGTGGCGGTCCGTGTCGGCCGCCACGCCGTCGTGGACGTCGCCTGGGGGCTCGGCTTCGCCGGGGTGGCCGTGTCCACCGCCGCGGTCGCCACCGCCACGGGGACCGGTGACCCCCTGCGGAACTGGCTCCTGGCCGCCCTCACCTCGGTGTGGGGCGTACGCCTGGCCGTCCACATCGGTCTGCGCGGCCGTGGAAAGGGTGAGGACCCCCGGTACGCGCGGTTCCTCTCCCACGCCCCCGGCAACCGGAACCTCTACGCCCTGAGGGTGGTCTACCTGCTCCAAGGGTCGATCCTCCTGCTGGTCTCGCTCCCGTTGCAGGTCGCCGCCCACACCGCCGGTCCCCTGGGCTGGGTGGCGTTCCTGGGTGTGGTGGTCTGGCTCACCGGGTTCGCGTTCGAGTCCGTCGGCGACGCGCAGCTCTCCCGGTTCAAGGCCGACCCCGCCAACCGGGGCCGGATCATGGACCGGGGACTGTGGGCCTGGACCCGCCACCCGAACTACTTCGGCGACGCCGTCGTGTGGTGGGGCCTGTTCCTGGTCGCAGCCGGGTCCTGGTGGGTCCTGCTCACCCTGCCCGCGCCCCTGCTGATGACCTACCTGCTCACGCGGGGTTCGGGACAGCGACTGCTCGACGAGCACATGTCCGGCCGACCCGGCTGGTCGGAGTACGTCGCGCGGACGAGCGCCTTCGTTCCCCTGCCCCCGAGGAGGGCGACCGCACGGGAGTGAGCCCGACGCCAGGGACGATCGGGCTCGCCCGGGAACGCGGAACCCCCGGCCGGAAGGTGTGGAGTGGCTCCGGCCGGGGGCGGTGCGGACGACGGGCGGGTCAGGCGGACCCGTCGCGCGGGGTCTCGTCGACGGCGGGGGAGGGGCGGCCGTGTCCCGCCCCTCCCCGTGCGTACGGTCCCGGACTCAGACCGACGGGATCTGGCCGCCGTCGACCCGGACGACCGAACCGTTGACGTACGCGGCCTGCCTGCTGGCCAGGAACGCGGCCACCGCGCCGTACTCCTCCGGGTCGCCGTAGCGGCCCGCGGGGACCGTCGCCCGGCCCTTGGCCTGGGTCTCCTCCAGCGACAGGCCCTCCCGCTCGGCGCGGGCACGGTCCAGCGACTCCACGCGCGGAGTGGCGATCCGGCCGGGGACGATGACGTTGGCGGTCACCCCGTCGGCGGCCACCTCGTTCGCGACCGTCTTGGACCAGGAGTGCAGTGAGGCGCGCAGGGTGTTGGACACCCCCAGGTTCGGGATGGGGGTGATCGGTCCGCCCGACGTGCTGGTGATGATCCGGCCCCAGCCGCGCTCGCGCATGCCGCCGACGACGGCGTCGGTCAGCCTGATCACCGGGAGCACCATCGCCGCGTACATGTCCTCCCACAGCGCCGGGTCCTGACCGAGCGCGGGGGTGGGCGGCGGGCCGCCCGTGTTGTTGACCAGGATGTCGACCGGGCCGAGCGTGTCGACCACGTGGGCCGCGACCTCAGCGGCGCGCCCGTGGTCGGCCAGGTCCCAGACGACGCCCACCGCGTCCACCCCGTGGGCGCGGCACGCCTCGACCGTCGAGTCGAGACGCTCCTTGTCGCGGCCGGTCACGGCGACCCGGACCCCCTCGGCGGCCAGCGCGACGGCCATCGCGCGGCCCAGCCCGGAGCTGGCCGCGGTCACGAGCGCGACCTTGCCAGCGATTCCCAGATCCATGGTTCTCCTCAGACTTCCTACGTGTGCTGACGGCATCTTGGCAGCAAGGGGGAGACCTGGGACACGCGGGGGCCTGGTCAACGGGGGAGCGGTGGCCGTACCCGGTCCCGATACGCTGGCCGCAGAGATCCCTCCTCCGGCTGGCCCGGCAGGCCAGCCCGCTCCCAGAAGGGCGGCCTCCCATGAGTGAGCCGCAGGTCATCGAGGTACCCGACGCCCTGGTCGCCTCCCACACCAAGGCCGGTGACGAGTTGAGTCGCGCCTGGATCGCGGGTCTGCCCGCGCGGGTGACGGATCTGCTCGACCACTGGGATCTGGAGCGCGAGGGGAGCGTCGTCTCCGGCCAGGCCGCGCTGGTGGTGCCGGTGCGCCGCGCGGACGGCTCCCCAGCGGTGCTCAGGCTCCAGATGCCCCGGGAGGAGACGACCGCCGCGCTGATCGGTCTGCGGACGTGGAACGGTGACGGTGTCGTGCGGTTGCTCGACCGCGACCCGCAGGGCGGAGCTGTGCTGCTGGAACGCCTGGACGGCGCGCGTTCCCTGGCCTCCGTCGCGGACGACGACGAGGCCGTGCACATCCTGGCCGGGCTGATGGCCCGGCTGCACGCCGTCCCGGCGCCCGAGGGCCTGCGCGGCCTCGGCGAGGTCGCCCGGGACATGCTGGACTCCGTGCCCGCCGCGCTCCCCGCCCTGTCCGACCCCGGGGACCGGCGGCGGCTGCGCCGCTGGGCGGCGGCCGTCACCGAGCTGGTCGAGGAGCCCGGAGACCGGATGCTGCACTGGGACCTGCACTACGACAACGTGCTCGCCGCCGAGCGGGAACCGTGGCTCGTCATCGACCCCGAACCCCTCGTCGGTGATCCGGGCTTCGACCTGTGGCCCGCACTCAACACCGGCTGGGAGGGGTTCCACGCCGCCGACGTGCCCCGGCTGGTGCGGCGCCGCTTCGACCTCCTGACGGAGGCGCTCGGACTGGACCGCGAGCGCGCGGTCGGCTGGACCCTGGCCCGGTTGCTCCAGAACACGCTGTGGGACGTCGAGGACGGACGCACCGCCATCGACGCCTCCCAGACCACCGTGGCGGACGCACTGTCCCGTCCCCCGGGTTCGGTCATCGCGGAGGGAGGTCCGCGCGGTCGGGGGACCGCGCCTGGGCCGACCGCCGCCATTCACGGCTGATCCGCTCGCGGTGGGCGGCCAGGCGGGAGGTGCGGTTCACCGTCAGCGCTCCCACCACCCGCCGCCCCCGGTGGTAGGAGACCTCCAGCCGGTGGCGTTCCGGATCGTGTTCGTGGACCCGTGTCAGGTCACCGAGCTGGGGCAGCCCCACCGATCGGATACGCATCCCGAACTGGTCGGACCAGAAGGAGGGCACGGGTGCGTCCCCCGGGTCCTCCTGGCCGAGCAGCGCGGCGGCGACCGTGTCGGCGTGGTCGACGGCCTCGCTCCAGTGTCCGATGTCCAGGTGCGCAGGGGTCCCGTCGAGGGGCAGGGGGTTCGGCGCGGCCGACGCGTCGCCCAGCACCACCACGTCGGGGACGGGACCGCCGCCGACCGCCAGGGCCCGGCCCCGGCGGTCACGGACGACACCGCCGGAGGCCCCCTCGCGCAGCCGCAGCCCCGACCCTCGGAGCCAGCCTGTGCTCGGCCGCGCGCCCAGGGCCAGCAGAACCGTCCGGGCCCCGACCCGGCTTCCGTCGGAGAGGACGGCCCCCCGAATCGAGCGCTGACCGAGGAACCGCGTCACCGTCGTACCCAGCCGCAGGTCGACCCCGGCCGCTTGCTGGACGCCCGCGAGCACCGAGCCGACCACGGGGCCGACCGCACGCTCCATGGGGTGGCGGGCCGAACCCACCAGTGTCACCGGAACGTCCAGGGCCCGCGCCGCCGAGGCGACCTCGGACCCGAGGAAACCGGAGCCGACGACCAGGAGGGGGCCGCCCTCGACCAGGGCTCGGCGCAGCTCCAAGGCGTCCCCTCGGCCGCGCAGTACGTGGATCCCCGACTCGGGCACCGCGCCCGGTCCGGACCACGGGCGCGCGGTGGCCCCGGTGGCGATCACCAGCCCGTCGTAGTCCAGGACGGTCCCGTCGCTGAGACGCAGCCGTCGCCCGGTCCGGTCCAGGGCGAGCGCCCGGCGGCCGAGGAGCCACCGGGCCTCCAGGCCGGGCGGGACCGGCAGTGCGGTGTCGGTGACCGAGCGGTCGCCGGTCAGGACCTCCTTGGACAGGACGGGACGGTCGTAGGGGCCGTGGGGCTCCTCTCCCACCAGGGTGAGGTCACCGTCGAAGCCGCGTTCGCGTAGCGCGGTCGAGGCGCGGAGCCCGGCCAGTCCTGCCCCCACCACGACCACGGACCGTGGGCGGATCACGCGGTGCCGCCGTCGAGGGTGATGGCGCGGACCGGGCAGCTGACCACGGCGCGTCGGACCGCCGGTCGCCGCCCGGGGTCGGGGGAGGACTGGTACACCAGCTCCTCGTCGTCGTCGAACGCGAAGACGTCGGGCGCGGCGAAGACGCACTGGCCGTGGCTCTCGCACACCGTGGTGTCGACGTGAACCCGCATCGGAGGGCTCCCTTCACTGGGCCGGGGCGTCCGGCGGGTTGAACTTCGAGTACTGGGGCGGGGCGTCGGAGAGCAGACCCCCGGAGGAAACCGAGACGACGTGGTGGACGGTGAACTCGACCGTGCGGTCGCCGGGACCCGCTCCCCACAGCACACGGGCGGCCCCGGTGATCCGGAGCAGGCCGCCGCTCTCCCAGTCCGGGACGAGGAGGCCGGCCCGGGAATCCAGCCACAGGTTGCCCAGGGTGGTGAACATGGCGTTGCCGACGTAGTCGGGCCAGCTGAGCAGGGTGGGGGAGTGGACCCTCAGGAATCCGGGCGCCCCGCCCCGGTGGTTGGCGTCCGCGCCGGCGGAACCGTCGGTGGTGGCGACGAAGAAGGTGTCGGCACGACCGACCAGGTTCGCCTGGGCATCGGTCAGACCGTCTCCTTCGACGACGGCTCCGTCCGCGCACGGGGCCGGGGACGGTGAGCGTTTCTGGATGTACTTGGGGCAGTTGGCGAAGACCTGCGCGACCCGCAGGCGCCACCCGCTTCCGTTCGGGAGCGGGGAGGACGTGCCGTTGATCCTCATGCGCCGCCGGGTGGCGGGTTCGAGGGCGAGGGCGCCGATGGTCGCGGGGCCCCGGCCGAGCACGTCGGCCAAGGGGTCGTCGGGCGGGGGGAGTGCGTCGACGTCGAGTGTTCCTCTGTCGCGGACGCGCAGGAAGCCGGGCGCACCGGTGAGCAGGGAACACCACACGCGGCCCCGGGCGTCGGCCGTACCCGCGACGAGCCACCGCTGGGTGGCGAGGAAGTCCGCCGCGACGTCGGGGATCACCGTGTGGAGCGCCCCTTCCGCGACGGCGGCCCGCTCGGTGAGGGCGGCTCTGCGCTGGACCGTGAGCTCCCCCGAGTGGTAGGCGGCCATGCCGTTCTCCTGTCCGGGAACCGGCGCGGGGCCAAGAGGGCGCCGCGCCGGCTCCGAGGTGCGATCGGTGGGTGGGGAGAGGGGACCGGAAGGGAGGGTGGGGCCTAGAAGAAGCCGCAGGTGGGGGCGGAGGAGACGGGGGCCTTCGCGTCCCCGGCGCCGGTGGGGGCGTAGATCTCCAGCCGGATGCCGTCGGGGTCGTGGAAGAAGATCCCGCCGGAGGAGGAGTCCTCACCGTGGGGGACCACACCGTCATAGGCGAAGTCCACCCCGACCTCCCGGAGGTCGGCCTCGGCTCGACGGACCTCCTCGACCGTCTCCACCTGGAAGGACAGGTGGTGGAGCCCGGCGGCGTCCCTACGGAAGCCCTGGGTGCCCTGCTGCCAGAGGGTGAGGACCAACCGCCCCTCGCGGCCGAGGAAGACGAACTCGCGGCCCCTCTCCGTGCCCTCCCCCTGGACCTCGAACCCGAAGACGCGCACGTAGAAGTCGCGTGAGCGCCGGATGTCGGTGACGTTCAGGCCCACGTGGCCGGTCTGGAGCGTGGTCGGCGCCATGGCGCACCCCTCTCTCGGTCGGGGGCGTCGCCCCCTCTTTAACCCTTGAAATGGACTTTAGGGGTTAGTATGAAGATCGTCAACCGTTCAAGTGAACGTGAAAGGTTAGATGTGGTGCTTGGTAGTATCCCGTCCGACCCCTACGGCACAGCCGGGGACGACGAGGGAGAGGGGAAGCTATGCCGAACCGGACGCCCCGACGGCGCCCGCTCCTCAAGGAGCCCGTCTCCGTCGACCTGGTCAACACCCGGTGGATCGAGGACGGCGCGCACCAGGACCTCCTCGACAGCGCCGAGGGGCTCACCCAGTGGCTGGAGGAGAGCGGTCTCGCGGCCCGGTTCGAGGCGGGACCCGAAGCCCTCGACCACCTCCTGCGCGCCCGGGACGCCCTCGCCCGACTGCTGGAGGAGTCCCGGGACACCCACGCCACCGCCGACCTCAACGCGGTCCTGGCGCACGGCAGGGTGATCCGCAACCTCTCCGAGGGTCACGCCGCCAGCACCGTCGAGTTCGACGCCCCGGCGTGGGGTCCCGCCTGGACCGCCGCCGCCGACTTCCTCGACCTGCGCGCGCGCCCCGACCGCATCCGAGGTTGCGCCAACCCCGCGTGCGTCCTGCACTTCTTCGACACCTCGAAGAACGGCACCCGCCGCTGGTGCTCCATGGCGGGCTGCGGCAACCGCGCGAAGGCCGCCCGGCACCACGCCCGCGAACGGGCGGTCCGGACGGCCTGACCACGGTGCCCCCGCCCCGGGTGCGACGCCGGGGACGCGCGGCGAGGACTCAGCTCTCGTTGGGCACCACGACCGCGCGGCCGTCGATCTCGCCCGCCTCCAACCTCCGGTACGCCTCCAGGGCGTCCTCCAGGGAGAACAGCTCCACGTCCGGGCGGATCTGCCCCGCCCTGTACATGTCCACCACCTCCCACAGTTCCCCCACGGAACCCCAGTAGGTGTTGGTCAGGTACGACTCGTACGGGTTGGTGAAGAACGAGAACTCGTGGCTGCCGCCCCCGATACCCACGATGCTCACCCGGCCGCCCTGGGCCACGGAGGCCGCGGCCGCCGCCACGGTCGGCCCCGCGCCCACGAAGTCGAAGACCGCGTCCACGCCCCGGCCGCCGGTGAGCTCCCGGACCCGCTCCACCTGGCCCTCCCCGGCCTCGACCGTGATCGCCCCGTTGGCCTCCGCCCGGGCACGCGCCCTCTCCTTGACGTCCGTGGCGATCACCGTCGCCCCGCTGAGGGCCCGCAGGATCTGGACGCCGATCTGCCCGAGCCCGCCCAGGCCGATCACCAGCGCGGTCCGGCCCCCGCCCGCCAGGTGCGGAAGGGCGGCCCTGATCGCGTGGTACGGGGTCAGCCCGGCGTCGGCCAACGGAGCCGCGGCCACCGGGTCGGCGTCACCCAACGGGATGAGGTGGCGCTCGGGGACGGTCATGTACTCGGCCATCCCCCCGTCCCGGCCCAGACCCACGGCCAGGTAGGGCATGGTCGCCACGTTCTCGCAGTAGGTCTCCAGCCCCGCGGCGCACTTGCGACAGTGCTGACAGCCGATCGGCCCGTAGACCATGTAGGAGCCACCCACCTGGACACGGTCGCTCACCCCGCTCCCGACGGACTCCACCCAGCCCGCGTTCTCGTGCCCCAGGACGAACGGCGGCTTCTGCGCACCCGGCTGACCCTCCTTGAAGAGGCGGTACACGCTGATGTCGGAGTGGCACGCGCCCGCCCCCGCGACCCGGAGGAGGACCTCCCCGGGGCCTGGCTCCGGCTTGGGGACCTCCGTGAGTGAGGGGAACTCCCCGTAGTTCTCGAACACCACTGCGCGCATGTGCGGTCTCCCCCCGCGTGAGGCGCGGTGCCCGTGCGGGGGCACCGAGGACGGAGCACGCGCGGTGCTCCGGCAGTCCCCGCGAAGCTAACACCGGGCCGATTCCCGCGTCACCCAAGGGGCGTGCACGGAACCGTCCGCATTGTTTGACCCCGATCCACCGATCCCGCCGATGACTTCCGGGAACGACGCTGGTCAGTACGGGTGAGACACCACGACCTCCAGGGAGGACACCATGTTCGACAGCACGAGGGCCTTCGGGTCCTTCGCGGTCCCCGACGCCGAGACGGCCCGAGCCTTCTACCGCGACACGCTCGGCCTCACCGTCAGGGACGTCCCCGGCATGGAGGAGTACGGACTGCTGGAGATCGACCTCGGCAACGACCGCAGCATCCTCGTCTACCCGAAACCCGACCACCGGCCCGCCGTGTTCACCGTCCTCAACCTCACCGTGGACGACATCGACGCCGCCGTGGACGGGCTGGCCGACCGAGGGGTCACCATGCTCCGTTACGACGACTTCGACCAGGACGAGAAGGGGGTGGTCCGTGGCGGTCGCCCCCTCGTCGCCTGGTTCACCGACCCGGCCGGGAACGTCATCGGCCTCATCCAGGAGTAGGCCCCGGCAGACACGGCGAATCCACGGGGAGGGCGTCCGGGTACCATCGTCCGGATGCCCTCCCCCCGCGTCGACGGCGTCGGCGGACACCCCGGCTTCCGCCGCCTCTGGGCCGGTGCTGTGGTCAGTCAGTTCGGTTCGGCCGTCGGCATGGTGGCCCTGCCCGTCGTCGCCGTCGTCGTGCTGGACGTCAGCGCCTGGCGGGTCTCCCTCCTGGCCGGGATCACCGCGCTGGTCACCGCCCTGGTCTCCTTCCACGTCGGCCGTCTCGTGGAGTACACGCCCAAACGCCCGGTCATGATCGGCGGCGACCTCCTCCGGGCCGTCGCCCTGGCCAGCCTCCCCGCCGCGCACGCCCTCGGGACGCTCACCTACACCCACCTGTGCGTGGTGGCGGCCGTGAACGCGGTGTGCGCCGTCTCCTTCACCGGAGCCTCCCAGGCCCACCTGAGGTCCCTGGTCTCCCCGGCGGGGCTCATCGACGCCAACAGCCGCCTCGAATCCACGCGCTGGCTGAGTGTTTCCGTCGGCCCCGCCCTCGCCGGTGCCCTCATCGCGGCGCTGTCGGCCGCCGGAGCGCTGATCGCCACCAGCGCGGGCTACCTGCTCGGAGCCCTGGCCGTGCGCACCATCCGTGAACCCGAACCCGCACCACCCACACGCCACGCGGCCGGACCCGCACAGCGGGAGGTACGGCGGGAGGAGCTCTTCGCCGGGCTCGGTTTCGTCTGGCACCACCCCACCCTGCGGCCGATCCTGCTCGGCTGGGTCCTGTTCGCCGGGGCCTCCTCGATGGCGGCCCCGCTGACCGCCGTCTTCTACATGCGCGACCTCGGTTTCAGCGTCTTCGAGTACGGACTCCTGATGGGGGTGCCGTCGCTCGGTGGCCTCCTGGGCGCTCGTCTCGTGCCCCGGCTGGTCAGGAGGCTCGGCGTGCTGCGCACTTTGCGCTGGGCCTCGCTGTCGCGTGGACCCTGGTACTTCCTCATCCCCCTCGCGGTTCCCGGCCCCATGGGCCTGCTCATGTGCGGCCTGGGGTTCGGCCTGCTCCTGGTGTTCGCCGCCGCGGCCAACGCGGCCATGGCCGGATATCGGCAGCTGGAGACCCCGGACGCCCTGATGTCCCGGGTGGCCACGCTCTGGGCCTTCGCCACCACGGTCTCGCAGCCGGTGTTCATCGTGGTCGGGGGAGTGGTGGCCAGCCTGATGGACGCGCGGGCGGCGCTCCTGGCCGCCGCGGTGGTGATGGCCCTGGCCGGGTTTTTCCTGCCTCGTGGGGATCGGCCCGTCGACACCGCCTGAGCACCGTTCCGACGGCCGACCATGACCCGCGCGTGGGCGTGCGGGACCGCGGATCCGTGGAGGTCCGGACGCGGCCCCCTGCGCGCGGGGTTCGTTCGGAGAGAACGGGCGACCACTCCGGCCTCGTACGCGCGGGCGTGTGCACGAACGCTTCGCCGGGCCCGGCTGGCGGACACGTGGCCTCGGGCGTGCGGGCCCGACGGCCCAGCCTGGCCCGCACGTGCCGACGCCCCGAGCCGTGCGGCAGGCCGTGAAACCACCGGTGCCCGCCTGTCCGGCCGGAGCGATGGATGGGGTCGGCGATTTCCCTGATGGGCCCCACAGCTGCCGACAGCGGCTACGGACGTGGAGCACCGCTGGCGGCGCGCTCCGTCCCGCTACTCGACCGGTGCGTACCGGTCGATGGCGGCGAGCTCCTCAGCGGAGAACTCCAGGTTGCCGATGGCGGCCACGTTGTCCTCCAACTGCGCCACACTGCTCGCACCCACCACGGCGGAGGTCACCCGTCCGCCGCGCAACACCCAGGCCAGCGCCATCTGTGCCAGGGTCTGCCCGCGCCGGTCGGCGATCTCGTTCAGCCCTCTGACCCGGTCGAGGAGGCTCCCGGTGATCCCCTCACGGCTCAGGAAGGGGCTCGCGCCCGCGGCCCGCGAACCCTCCGGCACCCCGTTCAGGTACCGGTCGGTCAGCAGCCCCTGGGCCAACGGCGAGTACGCGATCGACCCCGCGCCCACCTCGTCCAGGACGTCCAGGAGCCCGTTCTCGACCCACCGGTTGAACATCGAGTACGAGGGCTGGTGGATCAGCAGAGGGGTGCCCATCTCGCGCAGGATGTGCGCGGCGTCCAGAGTCTGCTCGGGGGAGTAGTTGGAGACCCCGGCGTACAGCGCCTTGCCCTGGCGCACCGCCGTGTCCAACGCGCCCATGGTCTCCTCCAGGGGCGTGTCCGGATCGGGTCGGTGCGAGTAGAAGACGTCCACGTGGTCCAGGCCCATGCGTTCCAGGCTCTGGTCCAGGCTGGCCAGCAGCCCCTTGCGTGAACCCCACTCGCCGTACGGCCCCGGCCACATCAGGTGTCCGGCCTTGGTGGAGACGACGAACTCGTGCCGGTACCTTCGCAGGTCCGAGGCGACCACCCGGCCGAAGTTCTCCTCGGCGGCCCCGGGCGGCGGGCCGTAGTTGTTGGCCAGGTCGAAGTGGACGACGCCCAGGTCGAAGGCGCGCAACAGGATGTCGCGCTGCGTCTCCAGGCCACGGTCCCCGCCGAAGTTGTGCCACAGGCCCAGGGAGAGGGCGGGCAGGCGCAGACCGCTGCGGCCACAGCGTCGGTAGGGCATGGTGTCGTAGCGCGTGGGTGCGGCGACGTAGGTCATGGTGGTCCCTCGTGGCTGGTGGAAAAGGGTCACTGGGCCACAGTCTGGCATGTCCGGCACGCCCGGGACGGTTGTCCACAGGGCCCTTTACCAGTCGGGGACACCCCCGTAGCCCGGGCGACCCCGCCACCCGGCCGAGCGACGCGCCCTCTCCTCCGCCGACGGGCTCCGGTCCGGTCGGTCC
The DNA here is from genome assembly GCF_042745575.1 of Nocardiopsis sp. NPDC058789. NCBI lineage: Bacteria > Bacillati > Actinomycetota > Actinomycetes > Streptosporangiales > Nocardiopsidaceae > Nocardiopsis > Nocardiopsis sp. NPDC058789. The sequence goes on along the minus strand of NZ_JBHYOW010000011.1, from coordinate 173,746 downwards.
CCGCACACGAAACGGAGCAGGTCGTTCTCCCTCAGACCAGGTGACGGGCCCCATGGACCCGGCCCCTCCCTCCGCCGTCCGGTGGAACCACGGCCACCGCGCGAGCGGTCCGGACCCCGGGACGCTCACCCCGCCCACACCGCCACTGCCTCCGGAGACGCGATGACTTTCCGGGCGAGTCCTGGTCGGTAAGGGTGAGGGAACACGACGACACCGCAGGGAGGACCAGATGAAGCGCCCCAATCTCGACAGCATGCTGCTCGCCAGCACCGACCCGGACCGCCTGCGCGACTGGTACGCCGCCGTCCTGGACCCCGTCGCCAACGACGACATGGACGGCTACCGTGTGCTCAGGTTCGGCACGTTCCACATGCTGATCGACCAGCGTGACGACGTCGGCGCGGAGGCGGCCGACCCCACCCGGATGATCCTCAACTTCGACGTCGGTGACGCCCGCGCCGTCGCCGCGCTCATGGACGAGCGGGGCACCGAGTGGGTGGCGCCGCTGGAGGACCGGGACGGGAGCCTGTTCGCGACCGCCAAGGACCCGGACGGCAACTACGTGCAGATCATCCAGATGAGCGAGGAGGCCCTCGCCGCCATGGAACGCGGTGACCTCGGCGGCTAGGTCTGGTCTCCGGGCGGGCCTCACGGTCCGCCCGGAGCCGAGGCGAAGAGTTCGCAAAGGAACGACACCGACCCGTGCCTACCGTCGTAGGCGGGGCGTACCGTGACGGCCGTGGCCGAACACACGACTGACCAGGACTTCGAGCGGCTCGTCGCGCCCTACCGGCGCGAACTGTACGCGCACTGCTACCGCATGCTCGGCTCGGCGCACGACGCCGAGGACCTGGTCCAGGAGACCTACCTGCGCGCCTGGAAGGGCTACGACCACTTCGAGGGCCGGTCCAGCCTGCGTACCTGGCTGCACCGGATCGCGACCACGGCCTGCCTCACCGCGTTGGACAGACGCGGCCGTCGCCCACTGCCCACGGGACTCGGCGGCCCGACGGACACCCCCGAGTCCGCGCTCGCGGAGCGCGCCGACCTGCCCTGGCTCGAACCGATGCCGGACGTCCTCGGCGGAGCGGACGACACCGTCGACCCCGGTGCGGTGGTGGCCGCCCGCGAGAGCGTGCGTCTCGCCCTCATCGCCGCGCTCCAGTACCTTCCGCCCCGCCAGCGCGGCGTGCTGATCCTGCGCGACGTCCTCCGGTTCAGCGCGGCGGAGGTCGCCCGGAGCCTGGACATCTCGGTCCCGGCGGTGAACAGCCTCCTGCAACGGGCCCGCGCCCAGCTGGGGCGGATCACCCCCGCGGAGGACACCGTCCCCGAGCCCCGCTCAGACCAGCGTGAGACGCTCGACCGCTACGTGGCCGCCTTCGAGTCCTATGACATCGGTGCCCTCACCGAGCTGTTCACGGCCGAGGCGTCGTTCGAGATGCCTCCCTTCGCCACCTGGGTGCGCGGCGCCGGGAACATCGGCCGGCTCATCGACACGCACTGCCCGGCCGAGCGGCCCGGAGATCTGGCCATGGTGCCGACCTCGGCCAACGGACAGCCCGCCTTCGGCATGTACCTGAGAGGTGAGGACGGCGCGTACCGAGCGTTCGGCATCCACGCCCTGACCCTGGTGGAGCAGGGGATCAGCCACTGCGCGGTCTTCTTCGACACAGGGCTGTTCCGCCTCTTCGGGCTGCCCGCCGTTCACGGTGCCGCGAGCTCGTGACCGGCCGCCTCCACGTCGGCGCGCACCTCTGAGGCGGCGCTCCGGAGAGTCCACGACACGCTCCCGACCGACTGGCTGGTCTCGGTCGTCATCGCCGTCGAACACGTCGAGGCCGGGGCCGAGGCGGAGACCCGCCAGGCGCGGCACACCGCGCTCCTCCGTGTCCTCGGCCACCAAGGACCCGTGTGACCAGGGGCCCAGCCCGATTCACCCCGATTCGCCCCGTCCACTGGCACAAAGGGCTCCCGAACGCGACTACCGTGCTGATGGGCCGTGTCAGTGCGCGGCCCTCCTTCTGACCATTTCTCCCACCCGCGGCAGCGGGCAGCCAGATGGGAACCGTGTGAACAGCACCCATGACCGATCGCCCCGGAACCTGCGCCTCATTGTGACCGGAGGGGGTACGGGCGGCCACACCTACCCCGCACTGACCGCGGTCAACGCTCTGCGGGCCCGTCTGGAGTCGACCGGCCACTCCCTCGAGGTGCTGTGGGTGGGCGCGGCGGACAGCCTCGAACAGCGCGTGGCCACCACCAACGGCATCGCCTTCGAGGCGGTGGCCACCGGCAAGATCCGCCGGTCCAAGAACCCGATCAAGATGGTCTCCCCGGCCAACGTCAAGGACATGACCAACGTCCCCCGAGGCGTGGCACAGGCCCGGTCACTGGTGTCCGACTTCGCGCCAGACGTGGTCCTGGCCACCGGCGGCTACGTCGCCGTGCCCGTCGGCCTCGCCGCGCGCATGTGCCGCCGCCCCCTCGTCGTGCACGAGCAGACCGTCCGCCTCGGCCTGGCCAACAAGGTCCTCGCCCGCGCCGGCGCCCAGATCGCCGTGTCCGCGCAGTCCTCCGTGGCACTCCTGCCCGAGGGCTCCCAGGGCACCGCCGTGGTGACGGGCAACCCCGTGCGCCCCGAGGTCCTCACGGGACAGCCGCAGCGCGCCGCCGAGGGCCTGGGCTTCACCGGTCACGACCCGGAGCTGCCCACCGTCTACGTGACCGGCGGCGCCCAGGGGTCGGCGCAGATCAACACCAACGTTCGCGACATCCTCCCGTGGCTGCTCACCAGGGCCAACGTCGTCCACCAGTGCGGTGCGAACAACGTCGACGCCCTCCGTGAGAGCGCCCAGGGACTGGACCCGGCCCTCGCCCAGCGGTACCACCTGACCGCCTTCGTCGGTCCGGAGCTCCCCGACGTGCTGGCCCTCGCCGACGTGGTCATCTCCCGCAGCGGTGCCGGTACGATCGCCGAACTCACCGCTCTCGGCAAGGCCGCCGTGTTCATCCCGCTGGCTTCCTCCGCGGGGAACGAGCAGGCGCACAACGCCCGTCACCTCCAGGAGTCGGGCGCCGCCGTGGCGCTCCTCGGCGAGGTCAACCCGGCCAACCTCCAGGCCGCCGTCGAGCCGCTCCTCGCTGACCCGGCCACCCGCGACGCCATCGCCTCCCAGGCCCGCTCGAAGGGCATGCCCGACGCCGCCGAACGCCTCGTGGACGTCCTTCTCACGGCCGCCAACTGACCCTCGGGTCGTTCCTACCAACATGCATGCAGTTATGCGCAAGAATCACGTTCGTCGATGGAAATCACCAGTGTCCAACTTTCGAGAAGTTGGAAAAACGACCCCTTGTCACTGGTAAGTTCCCTGTTCAAGAAGTCTGCTCCCCGCGCACGCGGGGATGGACCCGAAACTCCGTTCGAGCTGCTCACGCGCTACCGCTGCTCCCCGCGCACGCGGGGATGGACCCGCCTCGTCCGCGCCGCCGATCGCGGCCAGGGTCTGCTCCCCGCGACGCAGGGAGCAGCTGGCCGACTTCGCACCCGATACGTGCACGACACCTGCCGACTCGGCTTGGGGCACGGCCCCGTCGGGGTTTGCTGGATAGTCTAGCGTTGCTGGAGACGTCTTCTGGGAAGCGGGCACATGGCACCCAACATCGCCACCAACACCAAGGTCGACCTCGACGGGCTCCTGGAGTTCGTGCGGCCCCGGCACCGGGCGCTTCTGCTCACCCGGCGAGCGGACGGCGGTCCCCAGGCCTCGCCGGTGACCTGCGGGGTCGACACCGAGGGCCGGATCGTGGTCTCCACCTATCCGGAGCGGGCCAAGGCCCGTAACGCGAGCAGGGACCCACGGGTCAGCGTCGTCGTCCTCTCCGAGGACTTCGACGGGCCCTGGGTGCAGGTCGACGGCACGGCCGAGGTCATCGACGGCGAGGACGCCGTCGAACCCCTCGTGGAGTACTTCCGGGTCATCTCCGGGGAGCACCCCGACTGGGACGAGTACCGCGAGGCGATGCACCGCCAGGGCAAGGCGCTCGTGCGGGTCACGCCCGAGCGGTGGGGGCCCGTGGCCACGGGCGGGTTCCCGGCGGACCGGGTCTGATCAGGCGGCAGCCGCCTCGCTGAAGCCCCCACCGGGCCCGGCGGCTCCACGGTCGTGTCCCGGAGGGGGCCCTACCGGGCATTCCCCCTGGGGCGGACTCGGCCGCTATCTATAGTTTTCCTACTGGTATGATATGTTTTTGTCAGGTCAAGAGTTCCGCTGTCTGGCTCGGCAGGCGGGACAGCAACCCTCGTACGGCGGTGGGGTGCTCCCGAGCAAGACCGGGTGTCCGCGACCAGCGGGCGCAAGTGCTACCCGACGCGAGAGGGACCCCGCCCGGACCCGAGGTGACACCGGGTCCGAGGGTCGTCCCCGTCGGTCCCCGAGAGGAAGAACGTGTCCCACTCCACGACACCGGTACGTGCCCTGTCCCTGCTCGCGGCCGTCGGCCTGATGACCCTGACGGGCTGCGGTGCCTCCGCCTCCTCAGGAACGGGGGGCGACGGTGGGCCCGTCCCGGGAGGCACCCTCGTCTACCTGGAACACCAGGCCCACGACTCCCTCTATCCGCCGTCCGCGGGCTTCTACCCCAACGGCGGCCTGGTCAACAACGTCACCGACCGGCTGGTGTACCAGGACCCCGAGACCCTGGAGTTCGAGCCCTGGATCGCCACGGAGTGGGAGGTCAACGACGACGCCACCGAGTACACCTTCACACTCCGGGACGACGTCACCTTCTCCGACGGCTCCCCGCTGGACGCGGAGGTGGTCGCCAAGAACTTCGACCTCTACGGACAGGGCGACCAGGACCGCGCGCTGATCGTCTCCGAGGCGATCAACAACTACGGGGGCAGCGAGGTCCTGGACGAGACCACGGTCCGGTTCCACTTCGACGCCCCCTCACCCGGCTTCCTCCAGGCCACCTCCACCATCAACTCCGGCCTGCTCTCCGAGGACACGCTCGACCTTTCCCTGGAGGGCTTCGGCCCGGGCAACTCCACCGAGGTGATCGGCACGGGGCCCTTCACCATCACCGAGGAGGAGATCGGCACCTCCCTCACCCTCACCGCGCGGGAGGACTACGCCTGGGCGCCGCCGAGCCGGGAGAACCAGGGCCGCGCCCACCTGGACGAGGTCCAGGTCAGCGTCACCCCCGAGGACAGCGTCCGCGTGGGCTCGCTGATCGCCGGACAGGCCCACTTCGTCCGCTACGTCCAGGCCCAGGACGAGAGACAGGTCGAGGAGGCCGGGTTCACGGTCCACGCCCCGCAGACCAACGGGGTCAACAACAGCCTCAGCCTGCGCCTGGGCAACGAGATCCTCTCCGAACTCCCCGTGCGGCAGGCGCTGGTCGCCGGGATCGACCGGCAGGAGGTCGTGGACACCATCTACACGGATCACTACCCGCTGGCCACCTCCACCCTGAGCACCACCGCCCGGGGCTACGCCGACCAGTCCGAGCACCTGGAGTACGACCCCGAGCGGGCCGAGGAGCTCCTCGACGAAGCCGGCTGGGAGCTCGGTTCCGACGGGGTCCGCGAGAAGGACGGCACCCCGCTCACCCTCGTGGTCAACGAGGCGGCTCCGCAGCCTCGGTCGTTCGAGGCGCTGACGCTGATCAGTCAGCAGCTCGCCGGGATCGGCGTCGACCTCCGGATCCTCGCCGCCGACGCCGGTACCTACGCCGAGGCGATCAACGACCCCGACCAGGTGCAGATCTACCACTCCATGGTGGGTCGCGCCGACCACGACGTCATCAAGAGCCAGTACCACTCGCAGAACCGCAACACCCTGCTCAACCGTGACCCGGGCGACGACTCGGTCCAGGACGAGGAACTGGAGGAACTGCTGGAGGAGGTGGCCTCCGCCGCCGAGCCCGAGGACCGCGACGAGGCCAGCGCGGCCGTGCAGGCCCACCTGAGCGAGCAGGCCTACGTCATCCCGCTGTTCGAGGAGCCGCAGGTGTACGGCACCGCTCCCAGCGTGCACGGCGTGGCGTTCGAGTCGGTGGCCCGGCCCAGCTTCCACGAGGTCTGGCTGGACGAGTAGCGGGCCGGTGGGCGCCGCACGGCCCTGGTCGGTCGGTGCCCACCGTCCTCCGTCTCCGCCCCTCACCGTTCCGCTCCCGTCCCACCCGTCCCTGGAAGTCCACACCTCAGAGAGGTCGGATGAGCTACGTACTCCGACGGGTCGGGCAGGCCGTGGTGGTGTTGCTCGCCGCGTTCACAGCGGCGTTCGTGCTGCTCCAGGCCATGCCCGGCGACGCCGTCATGATCCGGTTCGAGAACCCCGAGCTCGGCCTGTCGCCCGAGCAGATCGCCGCCCTGCGCGCGACCTACGGGGTCGACGTCCCCGCCCACCAGCAGTACGCGCACACCCTGCTCGGGTTCCTGAGCGGCGACTTCGGACACTCCGTCCAGAGCGGCACCGCCGTGCGCCACCTGATCGCCGAGGCCCTGCCCGGTACCCTCCAGCTCGCCCTCCTCGGGTTCGTCACGGCGCTGGTCCTGGCGACGGCCGTGGCCTTCCTGTCCACCTATCCCCGGCTGGCCTGGATTCGCGGACTCCTGCGGTCACTGCCGTCGCTGTTCGTGTCGGTCCCGGTCTTCTGGCTCGGCATCCTGCTCATCCAGGTGTTCTCCTTCCGACTCGGCCTGGTCCCGGTGATCAACCCAGGCCCGGTGCAGGGGCTGGTCCTGCCGGTGCTCACCCTGGCCGTGCCGATCTCCGCCCCCCTGGCCCAGATCCTCACCCGCAGCATCGACGAGGTGTACACGCAGCCCTTCGTCACCGTGGTGCGGGCCAAGGGCGCCAGCCGCCACTGGGTGCTGTGGCGCAACGTCGCCAAGAACGCGCTCCTGCCGACCCTCACCATGGCCGGTGTGCTGTTCGGTGAGCTCATCGGCGGCGCCGTGGTCACCGAGACCGTGTTCGGCCGGGCCGGGATCGGCCGCCTCACCGAGCAGGCGGTCAGCAACCAGGACGTGGCCGTCCTCCAGGCCGTGGTTCTGCTCGCCGCGACCGTCTTCGTCCTGGTCAACCTGGTCGTGGACCTGCTCTACCCCGTGCTGGACCCGCGACTGAGGAACAAGTCGGGAGCCTCCGTATGAACCTCACCCCCTCCGTCGGCCCCAGCGCCGCGGAGACCGCCCCGGCCTCGGCCCCGGACCGCCCCAGCCTGTGGCGCCGCCCGCTCCGCCTGGAGATCAGCACTCTCCTGTCCTGCCTGGTCATCCTGTCGGTGGTGGCCTGGGCGCTGGTGCCGGGGTTCTTCACCTCGGCCAGTCCGGTCACCGGAGAGGCCGCCGACGCCCTCCAGGAGCCCAGCGCCCAGTACTGGTTCGGCACCGACGCCACCGGCCGCGACGTGTTCTCCCGGGTGGTGCACGGTTCGGTCCACTCGCTCTCCGGCGCCCTGGTCGCGGTCACCGTCGGCCTGGTGCTGGGCACCCTGCTCGGCGCGGTCGCGGGCGCCGTGGGCGGGCTGGTCGAGGACGCCCTGATGCGCGTGGTGGACGTCCTGCTGGCCGTGCCCTCGCTGCTGCTGTCCCTGAGCGTGGTCATCGTGCTCGGCTTCGGCACCGCGCAGATCGCCTTCGCGGTGGGTGTGGCCAGCGTCGCGGCCTTCGCCCGGTTGGCGCGCTCGGAGGTGGTCCGGGTGCGCGGCACGGACTACGTGGAGGCGGCCTACGCCAGCGGCGGCCGGTTCCACACGGTCCTGTGGCGGCACGTGCTGCCCAACTCCATGACGGCGGTGGCCGCGCTCGCCGCCCTCCAGTTCGGTACGGCCATCCTGGCCATCTCCACCCTGGGCTTCCTCGGGTACGGCTCTCCGCCGCCCACTCCGGAGTGGGGGCTGATGATCGCGGAGGGGCGCGACTACGTGGCCACCGCCTGGTGGCTGACCACACTCCCCGGCCTGGTCGTCGTCGCGGTCGTGCTGGCCGCGAACCGGATCAGTGCCTCGATCGCACGACGGGGGCGAGCATGACCCACACCCAACCCCAGAGCGGCACCGGATCCCGGACCCGGGGCGGCTCCCAGGACCGGACGGAGTCTCGGCCCCGGGACGGTTCCCAGCTCCAGGGCGCTTCCGGGGCCCAGAGCGAGACCTGGTCCGGGCCCCCCGGGACCAGCACCGCAGACCGTGCCGGGGAACACCCGGGGCGGGACGGCGCCACACCGGTCCTGTCCGTCAGCGACCTCCGTGTCTCCTACACCAGCCGGGGCACCCGGACCCGGGTGGTGCACGGCGTCTCCCTGGAGATCGGCCCCGGTGAGGTCGTCGCCGTGGTCGGGGAGTCCGGTTCGGGCAAGACCACCACGGCCCAGGCGGTGGTCGGCCTCCTGCCGGAGAACGGTCGTGTCACCGGGGGGAGCGTGGTGCTCAACGGTGTCGACATCACCGGCTGGAGCGACCGGAGGCTGGAGTCGGTGCGCGGCAGCCGGGTGGGGCTCGTCCCGCAGGACCCCAACAACTCCCTCAACCCGGTCAAGCGTGTCGGCGACGGCCTCGCCGAGGTGCTGCGCATCCATCGGTGGGCCGACCGGCGCCGGATCAGGGCCCGTGTACTCGAACTCCTGGAGCGCGTCGGTATCCCCGACCCCGCGCTGCGCGCCCGCCAGTACCCGCACGAGCTCTCCGGCGGCATGCGCCAGCGTGTCCTCATCGCCAGCGCGGTGGCCCTGCGGCCGGAGCTCGTCATCGCGGACGAGGCGACCAGCGCCCTGGACGTCACGGTGCAGAAGACCATCCTCGATCTGCTCGACGAGCTGCGGCGCGAGGACGGCACCGCCGTCCTGCTGGTCACCCACGACCTCGCCGTGGCAGCGGACCGAGCCGACCGGGTGGTGGTGCTCAAGGACGGCCGAGTCCAGGAGAGCGGGCCCACGGGCACCGTCCTGACCCGTCCGGCCAGCGACTACACCCGACAGCTCCTGAACGACGCCCCCTCGCTGGCCGGGGCGGGACGCGGAACCCCGGACCCGGCCCGCGTCCGCGAGGCCCGCACCAGCGGGAACGGGGCCGGGGAGGTCGCGGCCGACACGGATCGCTCCCGCTCGTGCCGGGGCCACGCCGACCGCGTCCGCGAAGACCGGGCCTCGGCTCTCCAGGCCTCGGGTATCCAGGTCCCGGCCAACGAGGTTCCCGCCATCCAGGTCCCGGCCATCGAGGTCCGTGACCTGGTCCAGGAGTTCGGCCCCCGGCGGCGCCGCTTCCGGGCCGTGGACGAGGTGTCGTTCACCGTGGCCTCCGGAACCACCCACGCGATCGTGGGGGAGTCCGGTTCGGGCAAGACCACCACGGCCCGCGCCGTCATGGGATTCCGCCGCCCCACTTCCGGCACCGTGGCCGTGAGCGGTCAGGACGTGGGCGCCCTGAGGGGACGGGACCTGCGGAACCTGCGCGGGCGGTTGCAGATGGTCTACCAGAATCCGTTCGGTTCGCTCGATCCCCGACAGAGCGTGGAGGCCATCGTCACCGAACCCCTGCTGAACTACGGCATCGGGGACCGGAGCGAGCGGGCGGCCACCGTCGCCGAGTTCCTCGACCGGGTCGCACTGCCCGCCACGGCCCTGCGGCGCCGCCCCCGGGAGCTCTCCGGTGGCCAGCGCCAGCGCGTCGCCATCGCGCGCGCCCTGGTGCTGCGCCCCGAGGTGGTGGTGCTCGACGAACCGGTCTCCGCGTTGGACGTCACCGTCCAGGCACAGATCCTCGACCTGCTCGAAGAGCTCCAGGACGAGCTCGGGCTCACCTACCTGTTCATCTCGCACGACCTCGCGGTGGTGCGCCGCCTGTCGCACACCCTGACGGTGATGAGCGAGGGCAGGGTCATGGAGTCGGGCCCGACCGGGGAGGTCTTCGCCTCACCCGGGCACGACTACACCAGGAGCCTCATCGAGGCCATCCCCGGGAAGCGCGCCACCGCGGCCGCCCGACCGGCCGCACGGCGACAGCCGTCCGCCCAGTGACGGCTACGGGTACGGCGGCAGCTGGCCGACCACCGACCGTTGACCACGCGGACCAGCCACGGGCGTCCGCGCGGTGCGGAGACCAGAGAAGAGAGCAGAGAACAGTGTCCAAGCAGCTTGGTTTCTTCACCCGTGTCCTGGACGACGGGTCCCCGCAGGAGCGCTACCGTTCGGCGACCGAACAGATCCGGCACGCCGAGGCCTTCGGTTTCGACAGCGCCTGGGTCGCCCAGCACCACTTCGACGGCGACGAGGGCGGACTCCCGTCGCCGCTGGTGTTCCTGGCCCAGGCCGCCGCGCGGACCGAGCGCATCCGGCTCGGCACCGGAGTCGTCACCCTGACCCTGGAGGACCCGGTGCGGTCGGCCGAGGACGCGGCCGTGCTCGACCTGCTCTCCGGCGGGCGCCTGGAGTTGGGGTTCAGCTCCGGCGGGACCCCGTCCGCCTTCCCGAGCTTCGGGGTGGAGTTCGAGCGGCGGCGCGAGGTCTTCGCCCGCAAGCGCGCCACCGTGCTGGCGGCACTGTCGGGAGAGCCCTTCGGGGACGGACCGAACCGGCTCCACCCGGCCCGGCCCGAGCTCCTGGACCGCCTCTGGCTGGCGACCTTCTCCGCCCCGCTCGCGGTGGCGGCGGCCGAGCGCGGCGACGGCCTGCTGCTCTCCCGCACCCAGCCGCCGCCCGTGGACGCGCCGGACACGCCGCTGTGGGACATCCAGAACCCCGTCATCGACGCCTACCTGGACAACCTCGCGCCGGGGGCCGAACCCCGGGTGAGCGTGGCGCGCACCCTGTTCGTCGCCGACGACCGGGAGGAGGCCCTGCGCCTGGCCGAGCGGGGTTACCGGAGCGCCGGGTTCGCCCGGTCCGTGCTCGGCGACGAGGTCGACCGGCTGCCGATCGAGGAACTGCTGGCGACCTTCGACGCACACGTCGGAACACCCGAGGACGTTCTGGAGTCTCTGTCCCGGGACACCGCCCTCCAACGCGCGACCCACATGTCCTTCCAGGTTCACTCGGTGGACCCGCCGCACGAGTACGTCCTGCGCTCCATCGAGCTCATCGCGGCCGAGGTCGCCCCCGAGCTCGGCTGGACCCCGGACCCGGCGTCCCTGATCGCGGCCGTGTAGCCGGGGCCCTCGCCCGGCACCGCTCCAGCGCACGGTCCGGTACCGGATGGCGGCACCCGACGCACCACGCTCCCCCTCCCACGTCACATCACCCACGCCCACACTGTCCACCGAACCGCCCACCAGGCAGGGAGATCACCATGGCGGACGACCTCGTCGACCGGCTCCTCGGCATCGCTCCGGGGAGTGTCCTGGACGGCGTCCGGGCCACCAGACCCGAGGCCAGGACCAACGCCCAGCGCAGCTACGAGAGCCTTCTCGAACCCGCCGATCCCGGCGGCGTCCCCCGGGCCACCCGGTTCCTTGTCGCGGCCTTCGTCGCCGGACTTCACCGGGCTCCGTTGCTCACCGAGCACTACACACGACTGGCCGCCGACCACGCGGGAGAGGAGGGCGTCCGCGTGGTGTCCGCACTCACCGAACGGGCCGCGACCTGCGGACCCTACGGCCGGTACCGGGAGCTCGGCCTGGTCAACGAGTCCACCGACGGGCCCCGGTACCGCACACCCGAGGCCGACCGGCCGGTGCTCGGCGCGGCGACCGCCTCGGCCCTGGACCACGCCCACCTGCTCGTCTTCCGCCCCCGGGAGGCCGAGCCCGCCGACCTGGGCCGCCTCGTCGACGCCGGTTGGACCACCACCGACATCGTCACCCTCTCCCAGCTCGTCTCCTTCCTGGCCTTCCAGATCCGGCTCGTGCACGGCCTGGAGGTCCTTTCACAGCGAACCGAGGACACCCGATCGTGAGCCGAACCGTCACCGAACAGCCGCACGCCCACCGTCCCGAGCACTTCACCAGCGACCAGGTGGGTTGGCTGCCCTGGCTCGCACCGCTCACCGAGGAGGAGCTCACCCCGCGCCACCGCGAGGCCCTCGTCAACGAGACGCGCGCCAGGATGCCGTACTTCGCGCTGCTGGTCCGCGACCCGGACGCCCTGGAAGCGCGCACCCGCACCGACTTCGACATCTTCCACAACACCGAGGGAGGGCTGTCCCGCGCCGAACGCGAACTCGCCGCCACCGCCGCCTCCCGGTTCAACGGCTGCGTCTTCTGCGCCTCCGTGCACGCCCGGTTCGCCACCCGCCTGGCAGCACGCGGCGAGGACGTCGAGCGGCTGCTCGCGGAGGGCGTGGAGACCGACACCGGCGACGCGCTGTGGAACGCGATCGTGCGCGCGGCGGTGGCCTTGTCGCGCACCCCGGTCGGGTTCGGGGCCGAGCACGTGGAGGAACTGCGCGCCAACGGGCTCTCGGACAGCGAGATCGGGGACGTCGTCAACAGCGCGTCCTTCTTCAACTGGGCCAACCGGCTCATGCTGTCGTTGGGAGAGCCGGAGCGCCCGGCCGAGAAGGAGAGGGTTCGATGAGTTTCCCGAGCAGGCTCGACCACCTCGTGTACGCCGTGCCCGACCTCGCCGCGGGGGCGGCGGACTTCGTCGAACGCACCGGGGTCGCACCGGCGCCGGGCGGCGTGCACCCGGTGGGATCGGCCAACGCCCTGGTGGCGCTGACCGTGAACGGAGAACGAGCGCCCCACTACCTGGAGATCGTCGGGCCCGACCCTCATCGGGAGGGATCTGGGCCGGTACCCGTGTTCGGTCTGGCCCACCTGGAGCGGCCCCACCTGGCCACCTTCGCCGTCCGGGTCGAGGACGGCCTGGCGACCGCCGTGGAGCGGGTCCGCGGGGTCGGACACGACCCCGGCGACGTCGAACCCTGGTCGCGCACCACCCCGGACGGAACGGTCCTGCGCTGGCTGCTCGCCAAACGGGAACCGGACGCCTACCCGGCGCCGGTGCCGTTCCTCATCGACTGGGGGCGGACCCCGCAGCCCGGCCTGGGCGACCTGCCCGCGCTCGAACTCCTGGGCCTACGCGCCGAACACCCCGACCCCGACTCCCTGGCCCCGGCCCTCACGGCGCTGGGCGTGGACCTGGAACTGGGGGCGGGGCCCGAGCCGCTGCTGGAGGCGCGACTGCGCGGACCCAAGGGAGAGTTCGTCCTGCGCTGACCGGCCCCGTGGGAGCCCCGCGCACGCGGACGTACCCACCCCACCCGGCTGCCCCCGGTGCGGGGGAGTGCTGATTGACTGGGTCGGTTGAACGGATGGGGGCTTTCGTGGGCGGTCGGGTGTGCTGGGTGGCGGGTCTCTCCCTGCTGCTGGCGGGGTGTGGCGTGCTGGGCGGGGAGGACGTGCTGCCGGAGGGCGGGGTCGACTACCAGCTGGGCGGCGCCTACCCGCCTCCGGACGGGGTCACCACCGTGGTGCGTGACTCCACGGCCGAACCCGCTCCGGGGATCTACTCCGTCTGTTATGTCAACGGGTTCCAGACCCAGCCCGGGGAGTCGGAGCCCTGGCTCGACGCCGATCTGGTCCTGCTGGACGAGGACGGGGAACCGGTCGCGGATCCGGGGTGGCCGGACGAGATGCTCCTGGACACCTCCACGGACACCAAGCGGGGGCGGATCGCGCAGGCCCTCGGGGAGACGATCGACCGCTGCTCCGAGGCGGGGTTCGACGCCGTGGAGTTCGACAACCTGGATTCCTACCTGAGGTCCGGAGACGCGCTGACCGTGGACGACAACCTGGCGCTGGCCGAGGAGATCGTCGCGCTGGCACACGAGGACGGGCTCGACGCCGGGCAGAAGAACGCGGCCGAGGTGGCCCAGCGGGCCAGGGACGAGGCCGGGTTCGACTTCGCGGTCACCGAGTCCTGCGCGGCGTGGGCGGAGTGTCCCGCCTACACGGAGGTCTACGGCAGCGACGTGATCGCCGTCGAGTACCCGGGGGACCTGGACGACGCCGGGACCAACTTCGACGTGGAGTGCGAGAATCCCGATGTGCCGTCCAGGTTCGTGCTGCGCGACCTCGACCTGGTCGAGCCCGGGCACCCCGAGTACGTGTACGCGGAGTGCTAGCCGAAGTCCGCGGCTGACCTGAGGGACTCGGCCGAGAAGACCACGTGGCCCACGGCCACGTGGTCGGGTACGTTCGCGCGTACGCGGGCCGCGGCCTCCAGGCTGAACCCCCCGCAGAGTTCGATCAGTCCCGCTCCCCGGGCGGCGAGGGTCGCGGCGACGGCGGGGGCCGACGCCTGGTCCGGTACGGGCACCAGGATCGAACGCTGACCTTCACGGTCGAGCTCGGTGCGGTCGGCCTCGGGGTCCGTCCCGGGGTGTTCGTACAGATAGGCCCAGATGATGCTCATGGTTTCCTCCTTGGGCCACCACGTTAGGAGCTGAAGTTTGGTTGAGGTCAAGGTCGTTCCGACGGGGAGGGCCGGATGAGTTTCCCCGGCACGCTGGACCACCTCGTGTACGCGGTGCCCGATCTCGCGGAGGCGGTCACCGACTTCGCCCAGCGGAGCGGGGTCACGCCCGAACGCGGCGGCTCCCATCCGGTGGGGTCGGCCAACGCCCTCGTGGCGCTGACCGTGGACGGTCGGTGCGCGCCCCACTACCTGGAGATCGTCGGGCCCGACCCCGAGCAGGCGGGGCCGGTGACCGTCTTCGGACTGGCCGACCTGGACCGTCCGCGGTTGGCGACCTTCGCCGTGCGCGTCGACGACGACCTGGGGACCGTCGTGGAACGGGCCCGTCAGGTCGGCCACGACCCCGGAGACGTGGAACCGTGGTCCAGGACCGCTCCGGACGGGACGGTGCTGCGGTGGCTCCTGGCCAAGCGGGAGCCCGACACCTATCCGGCGCCGGTGCCCTTCCTCATCGACTGGGAACGGACCCCGCAGCCCGGCCTGGGGGACCTGCCCGCGCTCGAACTGCTGGCCCTGCGCGCGGAGCACCCCGACCCGGAGTCGCTGCGGCCCGCCCTGGGCGCGTTGGGTGTCGACCTGGACCTCCGCTGGGGGCCGCGGCCCCTGCTGGAGGCCGACCTGCGCGGTCCGCGGGGTGACTTCGTCCTGTGCTGACCAACGAGGACTCCCGGATTCACCCATCTCTTCCCAGCCGTCGTTTTCGACCGACCCATGTCGGGTACCGCACTCCCACATCCCCCCGCCGCATCCGACGAACAGGGGAGCACATGCCGCAGGCCCAGCACACGCCCGCTGACCGCGAGGTCGCACGGTGAGCGGCTGGAAGGTGCCCCTCGCGCTGGCCGGGCTCCGGTGGGCGTGGTCCCACCGCGGGCGGGCCCCCGAACCCGAACCCCGCAACCCCGGGGAACTCCTGCTCTGGGGCGCGGCCGGGGCCGCTCTCGGCGTCGCCGCCTCCGCGCTGTCCGAGCGTCGCCGTTCGGGGCTGATGAACGGCAAGGTCGTGCTGATCACCGGCGGCTCCCGGGGGCTCGGCCTCCAGCTGGCCCGTGAGTTCGGGTTCGGCGGGGCCTCCGTGGTGATCTGCGCGCGCGGCAGGGAGGGCCTGGACCGCGCGGTCGCCGAGCTCTCCGGCCGGGGCGTGCGGGCACACGGTGTGGTCTGCGACATCACCGACCCGGACGCGATCGAGGACCTGCTGGACGAGGCCGAACGCCACTTCGGGCGGCTGGACGTGGTGGTGAACTCGGCCGGGATCATGCGGGTCGGTCCGCAGGAGACCCTCTCGGACGACCACTTCCGGCAGGCCATGGACGTCATGTTCTGGGGGCCGTTCCACCTGTCCCGCGCTGCGGTGGACCGCCTGCGTCCCACCCGGGGCACCATCGTCAACATCACCTCGATCGGCGCCTACCTGTCCGTGCCGCACATGCTGCCCTACTCCACGGCCAAGCACGCCTGGGCGGCGCTCTCGGAGGGCATGGCGGCGGAGACCGCCGGCACCGGCGTGCGGGTGACCACCGTGGTGCCCGGGCTCATGCGGACCGGGTCCCACCGGGGTGTGGTCTTCACCGGGGACCCCGAACGCGAGTACGCGTGGTTCGCGCTGGCCGCCGGGCTCCCCCTGGTGAGCGTGAGCGCCGAACACGCGGCCCGGCGCGTCGTGCGTGCCACGGCCGGTCGTCGGGGCTTCCTCGTGATCTCCCCGATGGCCCGGGCGGGCATGGCGGCGCACGGTGTGGCGCCAGGACTCACCCAGGGTGCGATGCGGTTGGTCGGCCGTCTGCTGCCCGACGCGCCCGGGGACGTGGAGGAGCGCCCCGGCTCGGAGGCGGGTCAGAGCAGGCTGGGACGCCTGGTCGGCGCCGTCACGGTGCTCAACGAGCGGGCGGGCCGTCGGATGAACCAGCGTTCCCGAGTCGAACGGATCTCCCAACGGAACGAGGAGGACACCCCATGAGCGAGAACCCCGCCCCGACACTGCGCCAACCCGACCCCATGCCGCCGGACCCCTTCCCCCCGGCCCCGATGCCGCCCGAGCCCGTGCCGCCGGAGCCGAGCCCGGACCCGACCCCGGTTCCGGAACCGGAGCCGGAGCGGCCCATGCCGGTTCCCGAGCCGCCGGGCCCCGAGCCGCAGCCCGAACCCGCCTGAGCGGCCGCTCCGGGGAGTGCCCGACCGGGTGCTCCCCGGAGTCCGTGATCACCATGGGTCACCACTCTTGACGCCTGAGCGACCGAAGCCTAGCTTCTTCAGGTAACACTCCTTCCGGATACCGGTCGCGTGAACCCCCTCGCGTGGCGCCGGTCCGCACCCCGCTGGAGGTCCTCCATGGCGCGTCACCGCTCCACCCCCCGCAGACACCCCTTCAGGACCCTCGGGATCACCGCTCTGGGAGCGCTCCTGATGGGAGCCGCCCTGTTCCCGGGCGGCTCCACGGACGAGGCCACCCCCGTCTCCGACGAGACCGCGCTCAACGCCGTCGACGAACACGGGCAGCTCCAGGTGTGCGGCCTCAAACTCTGCGACGAGAACGGCCAGCCGGTCCAGCTCACCGGCATGAGTTCGCACGGGCTCCAGTGGTACGACCAGTGTCTGACGGACGCCTCGCTGGACGCGTTGGCGCAGGACTGGCGTGCCGACGTGCTGCGGGTGTCCATGTACATCCAGGAGGGCGGTTACGAGACCGACCCGCGCGGCTTCACCGACCGGGTGCACGAGCTCATCGAGGAGGGCACCGCGCGCGGCCTCTATGTGATCGTCGACTGGCACATGCTCACGCCCGGAGACCCCAACCACAACACGGACCGCGCGAAGGAGTTCTTCGCCGAGATCGCCGCCGAGCACGCCGACAAGGACAACGTCCTCTACGAGATCGCCAACGAACCCAACGGGGTCTCCTGGAACGCGGTGAAGGGCTACTCGGAGGAGGTCATCCCGGTGATCCGGGCGCAGGACCCCGAGGCGGTCGTGCTCGTGGGCACCCGCGCCTGGTCCTCACTGGGCCTCTCGGAGGGCTCGGACCACTCCGAGATCGTCGCCGACCCGGTGGACGCCGACAACATCATGTACGTCTACCACTTCTACGCCGCCTCGCACGACGGCGTGCACTTCGACGTGTTCCGTGCGGCCGCACAGGAGCTGCCCCTGTTCGTGACCGAGTTCGGCACCCAGGAGCACACCGGCGACGGTCCCAACGACTTCGCCTCCGCCCAGGCCTACCTCGACTTCATGGCCGAGGAGCAGATCAGCTGGGTGAACTGGAACTTCTCGGACGACTTCCGCTCCGGCGCGGTCTTCGAGCCCGGCACCTGCGACGCGGGCGGGCCGTTCACCGGCACCGACTCGCTCAAGCCCGCGGGGGAGTGGATCCGCGACCAGATCCGCACCAGCGGCCTCTCCGCCTGACCGGCTGAGAGCCGGGTCCCGGGGCGCGACCCCCGGGACCCGGTGCGTCAGCTCGGTGGAACGGTGGACACGCTCAGCTGGTCCTCACCGTCCACGTCGACCACCACCTGGTCGCCGGGCAGCACCTGGCGGTCCAGCACCATGCGGGAGAGCCGGTTGCCGACGTTGCGCTGGATGGTCCGGGCCAGCGGGCGGGCACCGAACTCGGGCTGGTAGCCGCGGCGGGACAGCCAGTCGATCGCCTCGTCGGTGAAGCGCACCTGGATGTCCTGGGCGCGCAGGCGCCCCTCGGTCCCCTCCAGCATCAGCGTCGTGATCTGCCGGATCTCGTCCTCACCCAGCTGCTTGAAGACGATGATCTCGTCCACCCGGTTCAGGAACTCCGGGCGGAACTCCTCCTTCAGGCGGCGCATCACCCGGCGCTCCGTGTCGGGGTCCATCTGTCCGTCCGAGGTGAAGCCCATCGGGCCGCCGCCGGTGATGGCCTCCGATCCCAGGTTGCTGGTCATGATGACCACCGTGTTCCGGAAGTCCACGGTCCGGCCCTGGCCGTCGGTGAGCCGACCGTCGTCCAGGAGCTGCAACAACAGGTTGAACACGTCGGGGTGGGCCTTCTCGATCTCGTCGAGCAGCAGCACCGAGTACGGGTGCCGGCGGACCGCCTCGGTCAGCTGCCCCGCCTCCTCGTAGCCCACGAACCCGGGCGGCGCCCCAGTGAGCCTGCTGGTGGTGTGCCGTTCCTGGAACTCGCTCATGTCGATCCGGACCATGGCCTCCTCGGAACCGAACAGCGCCTCCGCCAGGGCCCGGGCCAGCTCCGTCTTGCCCACACCGGTCGGCCCCAGGAACAGGAAGCTGCCCACGGGCCGGTCCGGGTCCCCCAGTCCGGCCCGGTTGCGGCGGATCGCCTCCGAGACGGCGGTGACCGCTTCGTTCTGGCCGATCACGCGGTCGTGCAGCACCTCCTCCAGGTTGACCAGCCGGTCCCGCTCCTCCTGGGTCAGCTGGGCCACCGGGATGCCGGTGCTGCGCGAGACCACCTCCGCGATGTCGGCCGGGCCCACCTCGGGTACCGCCGACCCGGTGCCGCGCGCCTGGTGCACGTCGCTCCTGGACGCGTTGATCTCGTCGCGCAGCGCGGAGGCGCGCTCGTAGTCCTCCTCCTGCACCGCCCGTTCCTTGCGTTCCTCCAGGTCCTTGAGCTTGCGTTCCAGGTCCCGCAGGGCCGAGCTGGAGGTCTTCAGGCGCAGCCGGACCCGGGCCCCGGCCTGGTCGACGAGGTCGATGGCCTTGTCCGGCAGGAACCGGTCGGTGACGTAGCGGTCGGAGAGCTCCGCCGCCGCGACCAGGCTGTCGTCGCTGAACCTCACCTGGTGGTGCGCCTCGTAGCGGTCCCGGAGGCCGCGCAGGATCTCGACGGTGTCCTGGACGGAGGGCTCGGGCACCTGGATCGGCTGGAACCGGCGCTCCAGGGCCGCGTCCTTCTCGATGTTCTTGCGGTACTCGTCGACGGTGGTCGCGCCGATGATGTGCAGTTCACCCCGCGCCAGCGCGGGTTTGAGCATGTTCCCGGCGCTGGTCGAGCCCTCGGACGCGCCCGCTCCGACCAGGGTGTGGATCTCGTCGATGAAGATCAGAAGCTCGTCCGACCGCGCGCGGATCTCGTCCACGATGGCGTTGAGGCGTTCCTCGAAGTCCCCCCGGTACCGGGTGCCCGCGACGATTCCGGCCAGGTCGAGCTGGACCAGCCTCCGTCCCCGCAGGGTCTCCGGGACGTCGTCGTCGAAGATGCGCTGGGCGATGCCCTCCACGATGGCGGTCTTGCCCACACCCGGGTCACCGATGAGCACCGGGTTGTTCTTGCGCCGTCGCGCCAGCACCTCGATGCACTGTTCGACCTCGTCCTCGCGGCCGATCACCGGGTCCAGGCGCCCCTCCCGCGCGAGCGCGGTCATGTCGGTGCCGAACTCGTCCAGCTGCGGCGTGTCGGAGGGCGCGCTCTCGCCCTGTTCGCTCACCGGCACCGCTCCGGCGGCCTTCTGGAGCGACTGCGGTGTGACCCCGGAGTCGCGCAGGAGCTGCCCGACCGGCGCACCGGGGTTGACCGCCAGCGCGAACAGCAGGTGCGCGGGGCTGATGCTCGTGCTGCCGGTGGCGCGGGCGATCTGGAGGGAGTCGAGGAAGGCGCGCTTGGCGGCCGGTGTGAGCCGTGGGGAGGCGCCCCGCGCGGCCCGGGGCGTCTGGGCGACGGCCTGGTCGACCACGTCCTCCAGCGAGGCCAGGTCGATGTCGATCCGGCCCAGCAGCTCGCGGATCGGCGGGTAGCGCAGGAGCGACCACAGCAGGTGGACGGAGTCGACGTCGGCCCCGCCGTTCTCCAGCGTGCGCCGGACCGCGGAGTCGGCCACCCTCTGCGCCTCGGGATCCATCAGCTTGGAGAGGTCGACGCGGCGGACGGGCCCCCGGGACCCGCTGAGGAACCGCGCGAGGAACTCGTCGAAGGAGCCCGGGTCGTCACCCGGGCCGTCGGGAAGGTCGGTGCTCATGTCGTGTCGTCTCCCGTGGTGTTGAGGGACGGGCGCGGTGCCCCGTCGGAGTCGCACGATCACCCTAAGTGAAACCACCTGAATCGGTCGGTACCACCCGCGCGCGGGGAGGGTTCGGCTGATCCCTGGCCAGGGCTGGTGGGGGAGTGCTAGCCTCGCTCTGATTCCCTACTTTTCCAGTCGGCTTTATGTGCAAAGGGGCGTTCGTTGAGCACCGACACCACCCGGATCAGGTCCTGGTCCTTCGAGACCCAGCAGATCCACGCCGGGGCCGAGCCCGATCCGGCGACCCTCGCGCGGGCCACCCCGATCTACCAGACCACCTCGTACGTCTTCCGCGACAGCCAGCACGGCGCGGACCTGTTCAGCCTGGCCGAGCCGGGCAACATCTACACCCGCATCGGCAACCCCACCCAGGACGTCCTCGAACAGCGCGTCGCCGCCCTGGAGGGCGGCGTGGCGGCGGTCGCCTTCGCCTCCGGTTCGGCCGCCGTCACCTCGGCACTGCTCAACCTGGTCGGCGCCGGTGACCACCTGGTCTCCAGCTCGCTGCTCTACGGCGGTACCTACAACCTCCTCCACCACACGCTCCCCAAGCTCGGCGTCCAGGTGACCTTCGTCGAGGACCAGGACGACCCCGAGTCGTGGCGCGCCGCCACCCGGCCCGAGACGAGGCTCTACTTCGCCGAGACCCTCGCGAACCCCGGCGGCCATGTTCTGGACGTGCGTGCGGTGGCCGACGCCGCCCACGAGAGCGGCGTCCCGCTGATCGTGGACAACACCGTGCCCACCCCCTACCTGCTGCGTCCCATCGACTTCGGCGCCGACGTCGTCGTGCACTCCGCCACCAAGTACCTCGGCGGCCACGGCACCACCGTGGCCGGGGTGGTTGTGGACGCGGGCAGCTTCGACTTCGGCGCGCACGGGGACCGCTTCCCCGGCTTCGTGGAGCCCGATCCCAGCTACCACGGGCTCAGGTACTGGGAGGCGCTCGGCCCCGGCGCGTACGCCGCCAAGCTCCGCGTCCAGCTGCTGCGCGACACCGGCGCCGCCATCGCCCCGTTCAACTCCTTCCTGGTGCTGCAGGGCGTCGAGACCCTCTCACTGCGGATCGACCGCCACGTCGGCAACACCCGGGCGCTCGCCGCGTGGCTGGAGGGACGGGACGAGGTCGAGCGCGTCCACTACGCGGGCCTGCCCTCCAGCCCCCACCACGCGCTGGCCCAGAAGTACCTGCCCCGTGGTGCGGGAGCGGTCCTGTCCTTCGAACTGCGCGGGGGAGTGGACGCCGGACGGGCCTTCGTCGACGGCACCGAGCTGTTCAGCCAGCTCGTCAACATCGGAGACGTGCGCAGCCTCATCGTGCACCCGGCCAGCACCACCCACAGCCAGCTCGCCCCCGAGGAACAGGCCAGCGCCGGGGTCACCCCCGGTCTGGTGCGCCTGGCGGTGGGCCTGGAACACGTCGACGACCTGCGTGCCGACCTCGAACTCGGTTTCCGCGCCGCCAAGGCGCACCAGTGACCGGTAGTCCGCGACCGGTGGGTCCGGCCCGTCCGCGCCAGGACGGGCCGGACCCCGACCCGCGTGTTCCGGCCGCGCCCAGGCCCGCCCGGGGCGGCTGGCGCGAGGGCGACCCGGTCGGCCGACGTCGCTGGGTCCGATGGGACCGACCCCTGGAACTGGAGTCGGGGGAACACCTGCCCGAGGTCCGCCTGGCCTACCAGACCTGGGGGCGCCTCAACCCCGAGGGAACCAACGCGGTGCTGGTCCTGCACGCCCTCACCGGCGACGCCCACCTGGCCGGGCCAGCCGAACCCGGTCACCCCAGCCCCGGTTGGTGGGAGGGGATCGTCGGCCCCGGACGCGCCCTGGACACCGACCGCTACCTGGTGGTGGCCCCCAACGTCCTGGGCGGCTGCCAGGGCAGTACCGGACCGTCGTCCGACGCCCCCGACGGTCGTCCGTGGGGGAGCCGGTTCCCCCGGATCACCCTGCGCGACACCGTCCGCGCGGAGGAGGCGCTCGCCGACGCGCTCGGCGTGGACGCGTGGGCGGCGGTACTCGGCGGCTCCATGGGAGGGATGCGCGCCCTGGAGTGGGCCATCACCCTTCCCGAGCGGGTGCGCGGCGCGCTGGTCCTGGCCTGCCCCGCCGCCACGACGGCCTGGCAGATCGCCTGGGCCGCCCCGCAGCTGCACGCCGTACGAGCGGACCCGGACTGGTTCGGTGGCGACTACCACTCCACCGGCCGCACACCGGTGGACGGTCTCGGGGTGGCGCGCCGGATCGCCCACGTCACGTACCGAGGAGCGGGCGAGTTCGACGCGCGCTTCGGCCGGGCGGCGCAAAGGGGCGAGGACCCCGGCGCCGAGGGGCGGTACGCCGTGGAGTCCTACCTCGACCACCAGGCGTGGAAGCTGGCCCGCCGCTTCGACCCGGCCAGCTACGTGCTGCTCACCGAGGCGATGAACGGGCACGACGTCGGACGCGGGCGCGGAGGGGTGGCGGCGGCGCTGGCCACGCTGCCGGAGCGGACCCTCGTGGCGGGGGTCGACAGCGACCACCTCTACCCGCTCTCGCAACAGCGGGAGATCGCCCGCCACCTGCCCCGGCCCGGTCAGGTGCGGGTGATCGAGTCACCCCACGGCCACGACGGCTTCCTCGTCGAGACGGAGCAGGTCGCCGCCCTGGTCGCGGAGCTGCTCGCCGCCACCGGGTGAGCACGCGGGCTCCGGCCCGCGTGCCCACCCGGGTCGGACGGGGTCAGTTCGAGGCCGTGTCCAGGAGCTCGGTCTCCTCGGCGGTCAGTCGCAGGTCCGCCAGGGCCAGCAGCCCCTCCAACTGTCCCAGGTCACGGGCGCTGGAGAGCACCGAGGTCACCCCGGGGCGGTCGACCAGCCAGGCCAGGGCCACCGTCGCGGGCTCCGCCGACCGCGCGGCCGCGATCGTGTCCAGAGCCGACAGGACCCGCTCCCCTCGCGGGTGCTCCAGATAGGCGCGGGCGCTGGCGGCACGGGGGCTGGAGGCCTCCGTCGAGCCCGGGCGGTACTTGCCGGTGAGGAAGCCCCGCGCCAGACCGAAGTAGGGGAGCAGCGCCAGTCCCTCGTCCAGGGCCGCCGGCACCAGGTCCCGCTCGACGCCGCGTTCGACGAGGTTGTAGTGCGCCTGCACGCACACCGGGCGGTGCCACCCGTTCCGGTCACAGGCCGCCAGCCACTCCCGGACGCGCTCCGGAGCGTGGTTGGACAGGCCCACGTACCTGATCCTGCCCTCGTCGACCAGGGAGGAGAAGGCCTCGGCGCTCTCCGCCACGGGGGTGTCGGGGTCCTCGAAGTGCGCGTAGTAGAGGTCGATGGTCTCCACGCCGAGCCGTCGGAGCGAGGCCTCGGCGGCGGCCCGGACGTTCTCGGCGGACAGGCCGGGAAACCGGGGGTGCTGACTGACCTTGGTCGCGATCACCGTGTCGCCCGTGCCCCGGCTGGCCAGCCACCGGCCGATCACCCCCTCGGACTCGCCGCCGGTGTGTCCCTCGATCCAGGCCGAGTACGAGTCGGCCGTGTCGAGGAAGTTGCCCCCCGCCGCGCGGTAGGCGTCCAGGATCGCGAAGGAGGCGGCCTCGTCGGCGGTCCACCCGAAGACGTTTCCGCCCAGGTTCAGGGGGCTGACCCAGAGGTCGGAGGCGCCCAGACGGCGCAGCGGGGTGTCGTTCATGTTCACCGTTCCGTGTGTGCCCATTGGGAGGCGTGGGGTGTGCGCCCCACGCTAGGGCAGCGGGGCCCGGGGGTCACGGGCACGCTCCGAGCGGATGGCACATGAGGGGACCGAGGCCCTGATCCCGCCCGCGAGCACGTCGGAGCCCGTGGCCGGAGGCGGCCACCCGCGAGGACCCGGACGTGGCCGTCGCGCAGTTCCTCCGCCTCATGGGGGTTCCGGAGGCGGACGTTCCGGCCACCCCGGAACGGCGGTGGGAGATGCTGCACCGGAGCGCACGGTGGCGGAGCGGGGTCGCGGTGATGGTGGACGCGCCCCGCAGCATCACGGAGGCCCTTCCCTTCCTCGCGACCTCCCCGGGCAGCCTCACCGTGGTCACCGGCTCCCACCGGTTCGATCTGAGGACCCTGGGCCGGGAGGACCTGCGCCGGATCAGACACGTCGACTGGGAGGACGTCACACTGCAGGGGCTGTCGGACGCGGACGCCACCACGATGTTCCTCCAGCAGGCCAAGATCGCCGTGGACGGTGAACGGGACCGGGTCAGGGTGGCCGACTTCGTGTCCGCGGCGCGGGGCAATCCCGGGCTGATCGCCGACTACGCCTTCGACGTCGTCACCGAACGCCTCCTCAGAACCGGGGACCCGCTGGCCGCCGCGCACCGGCACACCTTCGGAGCGGCGGCCGTCCCCGGCCACCAGCCGCGTGACCGCGCTGACTTCGCCGGGCTGACGGGGGACCGGCGGGCGCTGGCGGTCCTGCTCGCGCAGCATCCCGACAGCGACTTCGGCGTGGACCTGGCCGTGTCGCTCCTCGGCCCCGGGACGGATCCGGTCGAGGTCCGCGCCCGGCTGGACGTGTTGGTCGAACGGGGGGTCCTGGTCCGGGGTGCCGGGGAGGGACCGCCCCGGTACCGGTTCCCGACGCGGAGCATGCGCTCGACCTTCCTTCCCGACCCGGAACAGGCCGGGGACACACCCGAACGCGTCCTCGCCCACTACTACGCGATCGCCTACGCCGCGCACCGGCGCCTGATGCCCGGTCGTTGGCTCCAGAGGGACCTCGACGGCTGGTCCGCCTTCCCGGACGGTGCCCGTGCGGCCCGCTCCTTCGCGACGGTCGAGGAGGCGCGGCGGGCGCTGTCCGTCGAACGCCGCACCCTGGTCCGGGTGGTCCTCGACGCCGTGGAGACCGGGCGCCACGCGATGGCGGCCGAACTGTGCGAGGTGCTGTGGGCCTCCTGGTTCCTCTCCGGCTCCTTCGCCGACGTGGTCGACGCCCAGGCGCCCCTGGTCAGGGCGACCGAGGGGACCCACCGCCTCGAACCGGCCCGGCTCTCCCGGCTCCACGTGCAGACGGCCATCGCCTACCGCCGGGACCGCAACGGGGCAGAGGCGCGCCGTGAGGCCGCACTCGCCCTGGAACTCGCGGAGGACGCGCACCCGCTCGTGCGGCTCACCGCGCTTGACGCCCTCGCGGACGTCGAGGCGGACGAGGGCCGGTACGACGCCGCGAGCGGGCACTTCGCCGCCGCGACCCGGATCGCCGAGGGCATGGACCCGGTGGACCCGAGGGCGCTGCACATCATGGTGCGCAAGGAGGGCCTGGCCCATCTGGGAGCCGGGCGGCTGCCGGAGGCCGAACGGCTCATCCTCCGTGCCTTGGGCCTGCTGCCAGAGGACGACCACCAGAACCGGGCCCGCACCCACAAGGCCCTGGCCGACCTGAGGGTGCACCAGGGGCGGGTCGACGAGGCGCTGGAGGAGTACGACGGGGCGGTCGCCTCGCACCGCCTGCTCGGAGACCAGCGCCGGGTCGGAGACGTGTACGTGGCGCGCGCCGACGCCGTCGCGGACCGTGACCCGGACGCCGCCCGCGCGGAACTGGGCCGGGCGCTGGAGGCGTACGAGGCCGCCGAGGCCGTGCGGGAGGCCGCCGAGGTCCGGGCACGGATCGGCGCCTGACCCTGCCCCGGGTCACTCGCCTCGCGGGCGGTGGACGGTGAAGGCGAGTCGGTGCTCTCCGAGGAGCACCGCAAGGTCCCGCTCGGGTGCCCGTCCGTCGACCCACAGGTGCCAGTAGGCGGAGGCGGCGGCGGTGGGGTCGGCCCGGTGGTGGCGGGAGTCCGCCACGAGGCGTACCCGCGCCCCGTCGCGGTCGACGACCAGGCAGTCGGGTCCGTCCGCCGCCACCGCCAGGTGGGCGCGGGGGTGGTCGGTCAGCCGTGCCCGCAGACGCTCCCAGGAGGCGGCCTCCCGGGGACCCTCCGAGCCGGGGCCGCAGAGGAGGAGGCAGGCCGCCTCGAACCAACGGGCCTGGGTCTCGTCCGCGTGGGCGGCCAGGTGGGGCCGGTCCAGCGGCAGCCGTCCGGCGTCGACGGCCTCCGCGGGGAGTCGACGGACCCGGAGCCCGTCCTCCTCCTCCAGGACCGTGCACCACAGCGGTGCCGTGTCCGCGGCGTCGGGCCATCCGCGTCGGTGGGGGATCGGCGGGTCCGGCGGGAGCACGCGCGGGGCGTGTTCGGGCTCGGGCAGGTTCAGGAACCCGTAGAGGGTCGCGCGCAGGATCCGCCCGGAGCGCCCGGGCACGGAGTTGAGCAGGTCGGTGTGGGCGGAGAACCGGTCGGGCTTGTGCCCGGCGGCGTCAGCGAGCATCTGGGGCAGCAGGGGCCGGTCCGCGCGCAACCGGGTGGCGGCCCGGCCGAACGCGGCGACGGGGGAGTCGTCGGCCATCTCGTGGTGGGGGAAGGCGGCCAGCATGGTGTGGGTGCCCCGGGCGGCGCCGTAGAAGGTGACCGAACCGTGGTCACCGATCACGTGGTCGGCCGCGACCAGCGCCGCCTGCCAGCCCTGCCGGGGCGGCAGCACGCGGAGTCCGGAGCGCTCGGCCGTCGCCAGCCAGGACCGCACCTGCCAGGCGCCGTGGCCGTGCCAGACGTTGGGGTGCAGGGCGAGGACCACGCGGTACTCGTCCACGGGGAGTTCGCTGAGGAGGGTGTCGAGGAAGCCGGGCCACGCACCCAGGAGGGAGGTGGGCCCCCAGGTGGAACTGACCAGGACCAGCCTGCGCGCGCCCGTCTCCAGGTGGTCGCGGTAGCGCTCGCGCCAGGGGAGTCCGGCCAGGATGCGGTCGTGGGTGGGGTCCCCGGCGACGACGGCGGAGTCGACCGCCTCGGGGCAGGCGGCGCGGAGCCGGTCGAGTTGTTCGGTGTGGGAGAGCACGAGGGCCGCGGGGACCAGCTCCCCGTCCCGCAGCAGAGTCGGGGCGGCCAGACCGAACACCGCTTCGTCTTCCCGGGAATCCGTCACGTCACGGTTTCCGGTTTCCGGTTTCCGGTTTCCGGTTTCCGGTTTCCGGTTTCCGGTTTCCGGTTTCCGGTTTCATCAGTTTATTGTACCCGGCCCCATGGGAGAAGACGATCAGAGGAGCCCTGATCAGGTGCAGGTCATCGCCGTGGCTCGCGGCGATGGCGAGATCGAATTCCTCCTCCACGGCCTGTTCCCATGGTGCGACGACGGCGCCGATGTCACCGAGGAACTCGGTGACGCCCTCGCGGAAATTGGACGTGCGCGCGCGGGTGAAGACGATCTGGATCCGGGGATCGGACTCGAGCAGCGGGAGAATGTCGAGCAGGCGCGTGAGGGTGGTGACGGTGTGCGCCACGACCAGCACGCGGCGGCAGTCGGGCGCCGTCGACCAGCCGGGGGCCGATCCGATGGGTACCCTCAGCCGCTCCTCGACCGACATGTGCTCTCCCGCCACTCGTGTCCGTTCTGCCCGGTCCGCGACGGAACAGGGTACCGAATCCCCGCTCCGTGGCGGGGGCCGGTCAGACCCCGTGGGTGGCGCGGCGGTGCTCGGCGTAGCGTTCACGCACCCGCAGGCCCACGTCGGGGGCGTGGCTGGACTCCTCCTCCGGCGCGCCCAGGGGCCACACCGGGGGTTCGGCGGTTCCGGCGAGGGTCCAGGCGGCCTGACGGGCCGCGCCGATGGCCACGTACTCGGCGGCGGGCGGCACCACGATCGGCGCGCCCAGCACGAGCGGCGCCACGGCCCGCACGGCCGCGGACCGGGCACCGCCGCCGACGAGCAGGACACGCTCGACCGGGACCCCGCTCGCGGTCATCGCGGCCAGGCCGTCGGCCAGTCCGCAGAGCATGCCCTCGACGGCGGCGCGCGCGATGTTCTCCGGACGCATGTTGTCGCGCGTCAGTCCGTGCAGTGAGCCCGTCGCGTGCGGAAGCTCCGGGGTCCGCTCCCCGTCCAGGTAGGGCAGCAGGACGACCCCGCCGGCGCCGGGTTCGGCGTTCAGCGCGAGGGCGTCCAGCCCGGCCAGGCCGGTGCCGAGCATCGCGGCGGTGGCGCTGAGCACCCGCGCCGCGTTCAGGGTGCAGGCCAGCGGCAGGAACCCGCCCGTGGCGTCCGCGAACCCGCAGACGGTGCCGGTGGGGTCGTGGGCGGGCCGGTCGTGCGCCGCGAACACGGTCCCGCTGGTGCCGAGCGAGACCACGGCGTCACCGGGCCGCAGGCCCAGCCCCAGCGCGGTGCCCATGTTGTCGCCGGTGCCGGGGCCGATGACGGCTCCCTCGGGGGTGTGACCCACCGGTTCCGAGGGAGCCGCCACCCGGGGCAGGTCGAGTTCGCGGCCGAAGGCGCGGACGAGCAGGTCGGTGCGGTAGGCGCCCTCGGAGGGCGACCAGTACCCGGTGCCCGAGGCGTCGCCCCGGTCGGTGGTCGGCGCGGTGCGGGCCCCGCCCAGCCGCCAGGTCAGCCAGTCGTGGGGGAGCATCACCCCGCGCGTCCGGGCGGCGTGGTCCGGTTCGTTCTGGGCGAGCCAGCGGAGTTTGGTGACCGTCAGACTGGCCACCGGCACGTTGCTCACCGCGTCCGCCCAGGCCCCGGGGCCGCCGAGCTCCTCGACCAGGTCGCGCGCGGCCCCGGCGGAGCGGGCGTCGTTCCACAGCAGGGCGGGCCGCACCACCCGGCCGTCCTCGTCCACCACCACCATGCCGTGCTGCTGTCCGGCCACGGACACGGCCGCGACGCCGTCGAGCAGCCCCGAGGAGGCCGTCGTCAGCGCCGTCCACCAGTGCGCGGGATCGGTCTCGGTTCCGTCGGGGTGCGGCGCGCGGCCCTCGCGCACCACCTTTCCGGTGGTGGCGTCGCAGACCACGATCTTGCAGGACTGGGTCGAACTGTCGATTCCGGCAACCAGCGTCATGTGTGCTCCGTGTGAGTGAGGGGTCGAAGCGTGCGTGGAGGTCAGTTCATCGCTGACTCGAGGAGGATGCGTGCCGTCGTGGTGTCGGTGACCAGTGAGGAGATCACCCCGGTCTTGAGGGTGGAGTGGATGGCCTGGGCCTTGCCCGAGCCCCCGGCCACGGCGATGACCTCGGGGACCGCGCGGAGCTGGTCCAGGGTGATGGCGATGACGCGGGAGGTCAGTTCCGGCGCGATGGGGGTGCCGTGCACGTCCACGGTGCGCGCGCACACCTCGGCCTGGACGCCCTCGCGTTCGAGGGCGGCCCCCTCGGCGGGGGAGAGGGCGTCGCGCACCAGGGAGAGCGTGGGAGACCACGAACCGATGGCGACCACGGCCTTGTCGAGTTCGCCGTAGCGCTGCATGGCGTCGGCCACCTGGGGCTGGCTGCGCAGCGCCTCCGCCGTGCCGGGGTCCGACACGACCAGTGGGGCGTAGACGGGGAAGGCCGGGCCGCGCGCGAGGCTGGCCACCCTCCGCACGAGTTCCACCGAGTTCTCCTCCACGCCGCCGGGCAGTACGCCGGTGAGCTGCACGACCGTGCACCGGGGCAGGTCGCCCAGGGCCAGAGTCATCGCGTTGAGGGTACGGGAACAGGCGAGCCCGAGGGTGTCGCCCTCCTCGAGGATCTCGGTCAGGTACTCGGCGGCGATGCGCCCGAGGCTGCGGTGCAGCGCCTCGCCCTCTCCGGCGTGGGCGACCACCACCGCCTGCTTGAGGCCGTAGGCGGTGCTCAGCCGCTGGGAGAGGTCGGTGTCCACCTCGGTGGGTTCCGCGATCTCGATGCGGACGATCCCCACGTCGCGGGCCTCCTCCAGGATGCGTGCGACCTTGAACCTGCTGATCCCGAAGTCCTCGGCGATGCGGATCTTGGAGTCGCCCGCCAGGTAGTACCTGCGGGCGACCGCGGTGGCGCGGATCAGTTCCGCGGGTCGGAACGCGTGCTTCATCTACGCCCTCCAGTGGTGACGCTCAAATGAGCGGAGTATCGCCCATTATTGCACCACGGGTTGACCGGTGACACCCGTCACAACTTAAATGAGGCCCGGGCCGCTCATGTGTTAGCAACAACGCTCATATGAGCGGCTGGTGCTCGGAGGAGACCGCACGGCCATCCCCCGCGTGTGATGCCGCGGTCCTCGCCTGCCTACCCCCAGGAGGAAGTCATGTTCACGAACGCACCGCGAGGCGTGCCGCTGGTGGCGGCGGCCACCGGACTGGCCCTGGTCGCCACCGGCTGCTCGGGGGCCGGGGGCGCCGGGGCGGACGGCGACCGGATCGTCACCGTCGCCACGGTCTCCAACCCGCAGATGGAGGACATCGAGGCGCTCGCGTCGGAGTTCAACGACGCGCACCCCGACATCACGGTCGAGTTCGTGGTCCTGCCCGAGAACCAGCTCCGCGACCGGGTGACCCAGGACATCGCCACCCAGGGCGGCCAGTACGACGTCGTCACCATCGGCACCTACGAGGTGCCCATCTGGGCCGAGAACCAGTGGATCCTCAGCCTCGACGAGTACGCCGCCGATCCGGACTACGAGATCGACGACATCATCCCCACCGTCCGCTCCGCCCTCTCCCACGAGGACCAGATGTACGGGGCACCCTTCTACGGCGAGTCCTCCTTCCTCATGTACCGCGAGGACCTCTTCGAGGAGGCCGGCCTGGACATGCCGGAGCGGCCCACCTGGGAGGAGGTCGAGGAGCTCGCGGCCGAGCTGGACGACCCGGACACCGGCACCGCCGGGATCTGCCTGCGAGGGGTGCCGGGCTGGGGCGAACTCCTGGCGCCGCTGAACTCGGTGATCCTCACCTACGGCGGCCAGTGGTACGACGAGGACTGGAACGCCCACCTCGACTCACCCGAGGTGGAGGAGGCCGTCACGACGTACGTGGACCTCGTCCGCGACCACGGACAGTCGGGCGCCCCCAACGCGGGCTTCACCGAGTGCCTCACCACCATGGCCCAGGGCGACGCCGCCATGCTCTACGACTCCACCGTCGCGGCGGGCAGCCTGGAGGACCCGGACTCCAGCAGCGTCGTCGGTGACATCGGCTACGTCGCCGCGCCGACCATGGAGACCGAGCACGCGGGCTGGCTGTGGGCCTGGGCCCTGTCGATCCCCTCCACCTCCACCGACCCCGAGGCCGCGTGGGAGTTCGTCTCCTGGGCGACCTCCAAGGAGTACCACCAGCTCGTCGGTGAGGAACTGGGGTGGGAGCGCGTCCCGCCCGGCGCGCGCGTCTCGACCTACGACATCCCCGAGTACCAGGAGGCCGCCGAGGCCTTCGCCGGTCCCACCTACGACGCCATCGACAACGTCGACGTGGAACAGCCCGGGGTGCACCCGCAGCCCTGGACCGGGGTCCAGTACGTGTCCATCCCCGAGTTCCAGGACCTCGGCACCCTCGTCTCCCAGGAGATCTCCGCCGCCATCGCCGGCCAGCAGACCGTGGAGGAGGCCCTGGCCAAGTCGCAGGAGTACGCGGACCAGACCGCCGTGTCCGGCGGCTACCGCGACTGAGAACCCCCGGTGCCGGACACCGAACCCGGCACCGGCACCGGAGACCTCCCCACCCCGACTCCCGCAAGGAGGGCCATGACCGCTCAGACCCCGCCGGAGACGGCGCGGCGCGGGCCCCGGACCCGGGACCTGACCCGGGCGGAGCGATGGCTCCGGCGCGGTCCGCTGCTGCCGGGACTGCTGTTCGTCATCGCGATGACCCAGATCCCGTTCCTGTTCACCGTCTACTACAGCTTCCAGAGCAGCAACCTGCTGCGCCCCGACTCCGACTCCTTCGCCGGGTTCGCCAACTACGGCAGCGTCCTGGGCGACCCGCTCTTCCACAACGCCGTGGCCAACACCGTCCTGCTGACCGTCGGCGCCGTCCTGGCCTCGCTGGTCCTCGGGCTGGGCCTGGCCCTCCTCCTCGACCGCGCCTTCCTCGGCCGGGGGATCGTCCGGACCCTGATGATCACCCCGTTCCTGGTCATGCCGGTCGCCGCCGCGCTGCTGTGGAAGACCTCCATGTACCACCCGGTGTACGGCCTGCTCAACTGGGTGCTGTCGCCGTTCGGGGTCCAGGCGGACTGGGTCAACGACTTCCCGCTGCTGTCCATCGTCATGGTGCTGACCTGGCAGTGGACCCCGTTCATGATGCTCATCATGCTCGCCGGGCTCCAGAGCCAGTCACCCGAGGTGCTGGAGGCCGCGCGGGTGGACGGCGCCGGACCCCTCGCGGTCTTCCGACGGATCACCTTCCCGCACCTGCGCCGCTTCGTGGAGCTGGCGATCCTGCTCGGCACGATCTACATCGTGCAGACCTTCGACGCGATCTACATGATCACCCAGGGCGGCCCGGGACAGTCGACCACCAACCTGCCCTACTTCATCTACCTTCAGGCCTTCCGCTCCTTCGACGTGGGGGAGGCGGCCGCCGCCGGAGTGATCGTGGTCGTCGCGACCCTGGTCGTCGCCATGTTCGCCCTGCGCGTGGTCTCCAGCCTGTTCGAGGAGGAGTCGTGACCCCCGTGACCGCACCTCCGGCCGCCCCGTCGGGGACGACCGCGCCCCGGCCCGGCTCGGTCCGGCGTCGACGTCGGCGCCGACCCGTACGCCCCCTGCCGGGCCTCCTCGCGTGGGCGCTGGGACTGCTGTTCTTCTTCCCCGTGCTGTGGATGTTCCTCACCGGCTTCAAGCAGGAGTCCCAGGCCTCCACCAACCCGCCCACCTTCTTCTTCCAACCGACCCTGGACCAGTACTCGGCGGTGATCGGGCGCGACTTCGTCCCCTACCTGCTGAACTCCGTCCAGGCGTCGGTACTGTCGACGATCCTCGCCATCGTCCTGGGCCTGCCCGCCGCCTACGCGCTCTCCCTGGTGCGCGTCCCGGCGTGGCGCGACTCTCTGTTCTTCTTCCTGTCCACCAAGCTCCTGCCGCCGGTGGCCATGATCCTGCCGCTGTACGTCATCGCCAGGAACCTCGGCGCGCTGGACGACGCCCGCACGCTCACCCTCGTGTACACGGCCATGAACCTGCCGATCGCGATCTGGATGATCCGGTCGTTCCTCGTCGAGCTACCGAAGGAGGTCCTCGAAGCCGCCCGGATGGACGGAGCGCGCCGGTTCACGGAGATGCGGCGCGTCATCCTGCCGATGATCGCCCCCGGACTGGCCGCCACCGCCCTGATCTGCTTCATCTTCGCCTGGAACGAGTTCTTCTTCGCGGTCAACCTGACCGCGTCCCAGGCCTCCACCGTCCCGGTCTTCCTCGTCGGCTTCATCAGCGGCGAGGGCCTGTACTGGGCCCGACTCTCGGCCGCCTCCACCATGGCGGCCCTGCCCGTGATCCTCGCCGGATGGGCCGCCCAACGGTGGCTGGTCCGCGGCCTGTCCCTAGGAGCCGTGAAGTAATGCGCGCACTCGTCGTCAGCGAACCCGGAAGCTACTCCGTCCAGCAGGTGGACGACCCCAAGCCCGGCCCCGGGCACGTGGTCGTCGCCCCGGCCGCCGTGGGCATCTGCGGAACCGACCTGCACATCATCGACGGGGAGTTCGCACCCACCCCGTACCCCATCGTCCCCGGGCACGAGTTCGCCGGAACCGTGGTCGCGGTCGGCTCGGAGGTCACCGACGTGGCCGTCGACGACCGGGTCGCGGTCGACCCCTCCCTGTTCTGTGGTGAGTGCGCCAAGTGCCTGGTGGGTCGGGGCAACCTGTGCGCGCGGTGGAACGCGGTGGGCGTGACCCGGCCCGGCGCCAGCGCCGAGTTCGTCTCGGTGCCGGCGGCCTCCTGCTACCGCATCCCCGACGCCATGCCCTTCGAGCACGCCGCGCTCATCGAGCCCCTCTCCTGCGCCGTGCACGGGTTCGACCTGCTGCCGGGCCGGGTGGGCGAGCACTACCTGGTCTACGGGGCGGGGACCATGGGCCTGCTCATGGCCCAGCTGGCCGCCTCCGCCGGGGCCGCCAGCGTGTCCGTGGTCGACCCCAACACCGACCGCCTCGCGGTGGCCGCCTCCCTGGCGGCGGACGCGGTGGCCGTCGGCGCCGACGCGCTCGACCGCTCCGGCTGGGAGGTGGTCATCGACTGCACCGGCGTGGTCCCGGCGATCGAGGACGGCCTGACCAGGGTGGCGCGGGGCGGCACCTTCCAGGTGTTCGGGGTGGCCCCGGCCGAGGCCACCGCGACCTTCTCGCCGTTCCGTATCTACAACGACGAGATCACCGTGGTCGGCTCCATGGCCGTGCTGCACAGCTACGGGCGTGCCGTGGACATCATGGCCAAGGGGGTCGTGGACGCCGAGACCATGGTCACCGACTCCTTCGGCCTCGACGACTACGGTCTCGCCGTCGAGGCCTTCCGCGCCGGTCGCGGCCGCAAGCTCCAGGTCAACCCGCAGCTGTAGAGGAGTGATGCCACGTGGCATCGGTCAGTTTCGAGAAGGCCACCCACTTCTACCCGGGCTCGGACGCGCCCGCCGTGGACGAGCTGAGCCTGGAGATCGAGGACGGGGAGTTCCTGGTCCTGGTCGGACCGTCCGGCTGCGGGAAGTCCACGTCACTGCGCATGCTCGCCGGACTGGAGGAGGTGGACCACGGGACCATCCGCATCGGGGACACCGACGTCACCGACCTCAGCCCCATGGACCGCGACATCGCGATGGTGTTCCAGTCCTACGCGCTCTATCCGCACATGACCGTGGGGCAGAACATGGGCTTCGCCCTGGAGATGGCCAGGGTCGGAAAGGAGGAGCGGACGCGCCGGGTGGCCGAGGCCGCCGAGCTTCTGGACCTGACCCCGCTGCTCGACCGCAGGCCCAAGGCGCTCTCCGGCGGCCAGCGTCAACGCGTGGCGATGGGCCGTGCGATCGTGCGCGAGCCCCGGGTCTTCCTGATGGACGAGCCGCTGTCCAACCTGGACGCCAAGCTCCGGGTGTCCACCCGTACCCAGATCGCCGAACTCCAGCGCAGGCTGGGCGTCACCACCGTCTACGTCACCCATGACCAGGTCGAGGCCATGACCATGGGCGACCGGGTCGCGGTGCTCAAGGACGGGCTGCTCCAGCAGTGCGACACCCCGCTCGGGCTCTACGAGCGCCCGGCCAACGCCTTCGTCGCCGGGTTCATGGGCTCGCCCGCGATGAACCTGCGCGCGTTCCCGGTCACGGGTGAGGCGGTGCGGGTGGGCGGTCACGACCTTCCGCTGAGCCCGGGACAACGGGCGCGTCTGGCCCGGGAGGGCGCGGACTCGGTCCTGTTGGGCTTCCGGCCCGAGGCGGTGGACCTGGTGGGCGACGGGGACGGCTTCCCGATGGAGGTCGGCCTGGTCGAGAACCTGGGCGCGGACTGCTACCTGTACGGGGGGATCCCGGGGCACCCGGCCGACAGCGACCTGGTGGTGAGGGTGGCCCCGGACCGCGCCCCGAGCAGCGGGCAGGTCGTCCACCTGCGGGTCCGGCCGGGACAGGTGCACGTCTTCTCGCCGGGGTCGGGGGAGCGCCTGGACGCGTGACCGCCGCCATGGCCGTGTCGGACACTTCTCCCTTGCCCTCGTGAGGGTGCGTCAATAAACTTGAGCGCAGACAACTCAAGGACGAGGGGAAGTGGTCCGATGCGCGTCACGGATGTCTTCGCGGGTACCGACGAGCGGATCGACGAGCACCTGTGGGCCCAGTTCGAGGCCGAGCCCGTGGCCCGGGTGGACAGCGGCCGCTTCGGCGGCGACCTCGTGGTCGAGGTCGAGCTCGCCCCGGGCGTCGACCCCCGAGGGGTGGTCGTCCTGCGCGAGGGCGACACCCTCGTCCTCGCCCGGAGCGCGGACCGCGCGCCCCTGTGCCGCGTGGACCTGGACGCCCCGATCGGCCGCCCGACCCTGCGTCGCGGCACGGGCGGGCTCACCGTCACCGCGCCCCTCACCGCACCCGCACCGGTGGCCGTCCTCCCGGGGCTGCGCCCCGTCTCCCGCTCCACCGGCGTGCGTGCCGCCCTGGCCCGTCTCGCCGCCCGCCTCCGGGCCCCGTTCACGCGCTGACCCGCGATCCTCCGCCCCACCCGGGCCTCACACGTGCGCCCGGCGTCACGGTGCGGATCCACGAGGCACGGACCGCACGGCGGAGGGGAGCCCCCGTCAGTTCGGGGCCCCTCCGCCCAGGCGAGGGGGCTCGCGGAGCGGTGCCTACTCCGTCGGAGTCACCGTGGTGAACCCGCCCCGGTGGTAGAGGAGCGGCGGCCGCGGGTCCGTCAGGACCAGCGTGTGGGTCACCTCCCCGACGACCAGCCAGTGGTCACCGATCAGCCGGGTGTCGAAACGCGTGCAGACCAGGTGCGCCACCGCCCCGTCCAGCAGCGGCACCCCGTCCGGGCCCGGTCGCCAGGCCGTGGGCGGTGCGAAGCGGTCGACGTCCCTGCTCGCGAACCGCGCGGCCACGTCCGCCTGCTCCTCGCTCAGCAGCTGCACCCCGAACTCGCCCGCGCGGCGCAGTGTCGGCCAGGTGGTGGACGTGTCGGCCACGTAGAAGGACACGAGCGGTGGATCCAGGCTCACGCTGGTGAAGGACGTGGCGGTCAGTCCCACCGGCCTTCCTCCGACGCTCGCGGTGATGACGACCACCCCGGCCGGGTGGTGGCGCATCGTCGCGCGGAACCGGTCGGCCTCGGCCCGGGTCCGGCCCGGGGACGAGGTCTCGGTGACACTCAACGGACTCTCCCTTCTGGCGGTCAGACGGTGGTGGTCCGGGATCGGACGGCGGCGCGCAGGGCCGAGGCGGACCGGTGGGCCCACGGCTCCAGGACCGCGTCCAGCCGTAGGCCGGGGTCGTCATCGGTGGGCACGGTGTCCTGGAGCAGGGCCAGCCCCGAGGTGGGAACCGTGGCCCCGAGTTCCAGGAGCAGCGGGCGCAGGTGCACGTCCACGGCCAGGGTGTGCGCGGGGGAGGCCATCACCAGGACGGGGACGGCCGTGACGCCCTCCAGGCCACCGGACGGCAGCAGGTCCAGGAAGACCTTCAGCAGTCCGGTGTAGGTCGCCTTGTAGGTGGGGCTGGCCACCACCAGGAGATCGGATCCGCTCACCTGTTCCAGGGCCGACCGCACGTCCAGGGTGGGTCCGGGGGTGAGCAGCAGGGGCGAGAGGTCCGCCAGTTCCAGGACCTCCTGCTCCGGAGGCAGCCCGGCGGCGCGTGCGGCGTGGTGGGCCACGGCCTGGGCGGCGGTGGCGGTGCGGGAACCCGGGCGCGGGTTCCCGACGAGGACGGTCGTGGTCATGACGGCTCCGGAACGGAAGGAAGGGGCGGACTCAGGTGGTGGCGGGCTCCGCCACGGCGAAGGGGACGAGGGCGCGGCCCCCGGTGGCCTCACCGCCGTCCGGATGCCGCCACAGGCCGCGTTCCCGGAGCAGGGGCAGCACACCCTCACCGAACCAGTACGCCTCCTCCAGGTGCGGGTAGCCCGACAGGACGAACTCGCTGATGCCCACCCGGTGGTACTCCTCGATCAGGTTCGCGACCTGTTCGTGGCTGCCGACCATCGCCGTACCCGCCCCGCCGCGCGCCAGCCCCACACCGGCCCACAGGTGGGGGTGGATCTCCAGGTCGTCGGCCCGGCCGCCGTGCAGGTCCAGCATGCGCCGCTGCCCCTCGGACTCGCTCCGGCGCAGACCGCTCTGCACCTGGGCGACGGTCTCGGGGGAGATCCCGTCGAGCAGACGCCGGGCCTGCGCCCACGCCTCCTCCTCGGTGTCGCGGCTGATCACGTGCAGCCTGATCCCGTACTCCAGGGTCCGACCCCGTTCGGCGGCCAGCGCGGAGACCCGGCCGATCTTCTCCGCGACGGCGGCCGGAGGCTCACCCCAGGTCAGGTAGGTGTCCACGTGCGAGGCGGCCACCTCCAGAGCGGCGGGGGAGGAACCGCCGAAGTACACGGGCGGGCGCGGGGAGGGCGTCCGCTGGAGGGCGGCCCCCTCGACGGTGACGTGCTCGCCCCGGTGGTCCACGGTCTCGCCGCGCCACAGGGCGTCCACCACACGCAGGAACTCGCCGGTGCGCCGGTACCGGGCGTCCTTGTCGAGGAAGTCGCCGTGCTGGCGCTGCTCGGCGGACTCGCCGCCGGTCACCACGTTCAGCAGCAGGCGGCCCCCGCTGAGCCGCTGGTAGGTGCTGGCCATCTGCGCGGCCAGGGTGGGTGAGAGCAGGCCGGGACGGAAGGCCACCAGGAACCTGAGCCGCCTCGTGCCCCCGACCAGCATCGCCGTGGTCAGCCAGGCGTCCTCGCACCACGATCCGGTGGGGGTGAGGACACCCTCGAACCCCAGCCGTTCGGCGGCCTGGGCGATCTGGCCGAGGTACTCCAGGGAGGGTTCGCGCGTGCGCCAGGCGGGGGAGGACACGACGTCCGCGCCGTGGCCTCCGCCGACGACGCCTCTGCTGTCTCCCTGCGTGGGCAGGAACCAGTGGAAGGTCAGGGGCATGAGGGTGTCAGTCCTTGCTCTCGGGGCGCTAGATCTGTCCGTGCCGGGGAGGCCGGCGACGGTTGAGGGAGTACTCCCCGACGTGCTGGACCTTCCAGCGCACCGGGTCGTGGACGGTGTGGGTGCGGGCGTCGCGCCAGTGGCGGTGCAGGTTGGCCTCGTCCGCCGTGGCGCGGGTGCCCGCCGCCTCGAACAGGGCGGAGGAGACCTCCACGGCGGCTCGGCCGCCGACGACCTTGGCGGCGGCGACCGCGACGGAGGCCTCGGCTGTGGCGTCCTCCGCGCCGGGGGCTCCCCCGGCCAGGAGCGCGTCGGCCGCCTCCACACGGTCGGCGGCGGTGCTGATCAGGGCCTCGGCGGAGCGGACCTGGATCTCCAGCTCTCCGAAGCTCTGGACGAGCAGGAGGTCCTCGGTCGCGGTCTCGACGCCGCTCTCGAACCAGGGGCGGCTCTTGGTGCGTACGAACTCCGAGGCCTCCTCCAGTGCCCCGCGCGCGGCGCCGACGTCGATGGCGGCGTGCAGCAGCTGGGCCAGGGCTCCGTAGGTGGTGGGGCCCTCGAAGGTCCGGTACTGCTCCAGGACCAGCTCGGGCGAGACCGTCACCCCGGACAGGTGCACGGTGCCGCTGGCGGTGGTGCGCTGGCCCATGCCCGCCCAGTCGTCCTCGATCCGGACCCCGGGGTGGTCGGCGGGGACGAACGCCAGGTGCGGGCGGGGGCCGCCCGGGGTGGCGGCGGGCGCGACCACGGCGAGCCAGTCAGCGAACAGGGATCCGGTGGCGTAGTACTTCGTGCCGTCGATCCGGTACGCCTCTCCGTCACGTTCGATCCGGGTGGCGTGGGTGTGCGCGTTCCGGCCGGAGCGCTCAGCCTGCGCGTTGCTGACCAGGGCGCCCGCGAGGACGTCGGAGTACACGCGGCGCCGGGCCTCGGGGCCGCCACGCAGGCGCAGGGCGTTGAGGAAGGCGAAGTGCGGCTGGAGGATCTGGGCGAGGCTCAGGTCGGCGGTGCCGAGCAACCGCAGGACCTCCGCGACGGTGGCGGCTCCCACAGCCGCCCCGCCGAGGTCGCGGGGGACGGTCACCCCCAGCAGACCGGAGCGGGAGAGCGCACGGAGGACGTCGTGGGGCAGACAGCGGTCCCTGTCGCGGGTGGAGGCTTCGCGCGCGACCAGGGGGACCAGGGAACGGGCCACGCGGACGGCTTCGGCGGCGGAGGTCAACACGGGAACCGGGGTGGCGTCGGGGGGCGTGTCGGGGGTGGTTCCGGTGATGGTCTCGGACAAGGGGAGCCTCCTGAGCTGGGGCGCGACCGACACGCCCGGTAATCCTGAATGCCTACTGGAATTACCCGGAATCAAAGCACGTGTGGAGCGGGTCGGTCGTGAGGCACCGATCGTCGGTGTGGCGCGGTGGTTCTGTGGGTGTCCGGGCCGAGGGTCGGGCGGCTCCGCGCATGGCAGCCCCCTCGGCCCGGAACGTGGACCGGCCTCGCGCTCGTGATGTCCGTCCGGCGGGGTGGCCCGGGCGGCGCGAGGTTCGGCGGGTCCGCGCCGACCGGCTCCGCGATTCCGGTCGGCGTGGTGTCCACTGTGGTCGCCGGAACCCGATTTTGTCAACCAATAAAGTAGGGATTTATCGAAGCGCGAGGTCAGGGGTGGTGATGGGTGGGTGGCGCGTGGTGCTGGCGGGGCGGGTGGGGCCGGAGGCGGCGCGCCACTACCGACTAAACCTGTAGGGAATATGGTTTACTGGCGAGCATGGCAGTCAGCGCATCACCACACCTCCGGCCCTGGTGGCGACCGCTCACCTTCGACGAACGCTGTCAGTGACACCGTCCCGCACGACCACTGACACCGCCCGGAGAGAAGCACGAAGCCCCATGACCGTCGACGACACCGCCGCACGCGCCGCCGCGCCCACACCGCTCACCCTGGACCGCCTGTCCGAGCTGACCGCGCAGGTCGCGGAGGAGGTCCGCCAGGGAATCCACGAGATCCGCTTCGACGCCGAGAACCGCTGGTCCGTCCGGCTCCACGCCGACGACTACACCGACGTCTGGCTCATCTCCTGGACCCCCGACCAGTCCACCCGGCTGCACGACCACGCGGGCTCCCTCGGTGCCCTGACCGTCGTCACCGGGGAGCTGGTCGAGCACTACTGGGACGGGGAGCTGCGCGAACGCGTCCTCGCGGAGCGCGGGGGAGGGCGCTTTCCCCTCGGTCACGTGCACGACGTCACCAACACCTCGGACCGTCCGGCCGTGAGCGTGCACGCGTACTCGCCACCGTTGACCGCCATGCACTACTACGAGGTCACCGGAGACGACGCGCTGCGCCGGACCGGCAGCATCCTCACCACCGACCCCGAGCCCGACGTCCCCACGCTGGAGTCCGTGCCCGCCGCCGAGGGGGTGGGCCGGTGAGCCACGTCGAACGCCTCCTGAACAGCAGGCGCGCCCACCTGGAGCGTCTCACGCCCGCCGAGGCGATGGACGCCCAGCGCGAGGGCGCGCTCCTGGTCGACACCCGGCCGGTCGTCAACCGCGCGGCGGAGGGAGGGATCCCCGGTGCCCTGGTGATCGACCGCAACGTCCTGGAGTGGCGGCTCGACCCCACCAGTCCGGACCGGGTGGCCGAGGCCGACTCGCCGGACCGGCACGTGGTGCTGTTCTGCAACGAGGGCTACGCTTCCAGCCTGGCCGCCGCCCAGCTCCAGGAACTGGGGCTGGCACGCGCCACCGACCTGGTCGGTGGTTTCCGGGCCTGGCGCGAGGCCGGGCTGCCCGTGACCGAGCCCGAGCGGGAGTCCGCTCCCGCCTCCTGACCCTGTCCCGGGCGGCCCCGACCCCGCCGCCAGGGTTCCGCGGCTCCGCGTGTCCCTTATTCATACTAAATAAGTAGGTTTAATGAGGAAGGGTCGCCGGCCCCGCGACCCTTCGCAGTACCCCCCCGCTCCGTCCCCCGACCCAGGGCGCCCCGAGTGCCCGGAGGAGAAGCGTCATGAGTGAGACACCCTCCAGACCGACACCCACCACCCCCGCGCGGACCGGACCCAGGATCAGCGAGGACTGGGCCGCCACCCTCACGGGCCTCCTACTGCTCGGCCTGTGCCTGCTCGGTGTGATCCCCGAGGGGCTGATCCCGTGAGCACCGGAACCCCCGATCCCCGCGCTCCCCACGGCGCCCCGGAGGAGGGTCCTCCCTCGGAGGCCGCCCCGTCCACCGCCGCCGAGCCCCCCGCTCCGGAGGCCTCCCCGCCCGGCACGCCACCGCCCGCCTCCCGGGGCTGGACCGCCCTCGGCCTGCTCGTCGTGCTGGCACTGGCCGCCGCCACCCGGTTCCTGGAGTCCTGGGTCCCCGAGGCAGCCGAGGGCACCGCACTGTCCGGGTTCGCCAGCGCGGTCGAGTACCCCGTCTACGCGATCCTCCTCGGTCTGGCGGGAAACCTCGTCCTGTCCCTGACCGGACTCCTCGATCGTCTCTCCCCGGCCTTCCGGACCGAGTTCCTGATCAAGACCGGGCTGGTGCTCCTGGGCTCCACGGTCCTGTTCGACGTCATCATCCGCGCGGCCGGACCGGCCGTCCTCCAGGCCCTGGTACTGGTCACCTCGGTCTTCCTGTTCACCTGGTGGCTCGGGGGCAGGCTCGGGCTCGACGACCGCCTGCGGGCCCTGCTGGCCTCGTCGGTCTCCATCTGCGGCGTCAGCGCCGCGATCGCGGCGGCCGGAGCCGTGCAGGCGAGGAAGGAGCAGCTGGCCTACACGGCGAGCCTGGTCATCCTCTTCGCGGTC
Organism: Nocardiopsis sp. NPDC058789; assembly: GCF_042745575.1. NCBI lineage: Bacteria > Bacillati > Actinomycetota > Actinomycetes > Streptosporangiales > Nocardiopsidaceae > Nocardiopsis > Nocardiopsis sp. NPDC058789. The sequence continues at coordinate 131,136 of NZ_JBHYOW010000011.1, read as the reverse complement.
CCCTCGATCTTCCTGCTTCCCTGGCTGGTCCAGGTGATCGGGCTCAGCGACGCCCAGGCGGGCGCGTGGATCGGCGGCAACATCGACACCACCGCCGCGGTCGCGGCCTCGGGGGCGATCGTGGGCGAGGACGCGCTCCAGATCGCCTCCATCGTCAAGGCCACCCAGAACGTCCTGATGGGTGTGGTCGCGGTACTGCTCACGGCCTACTTCGCCTTCCGGGTGGCCGCCACGGACGGAGCGGCCGCCGAAGGGCGCCCGGGGCTGCGCACCCTGTGGGACCGCTTCCCCAAGTTCGTGCTGGGCTTCCTGGTCGCCTCGGTGGTGGCCACGTTGTGGGCCAACAACGCCGCCGAGGACGCCCAGGCGGGTCTGGACACCGCCAAGGCGCTGCGGGACTGGTTCCTCATCGCGGCCTTCACCAGCATCGGGCTGGAGTTCCGGCTCGGCTCCCTGCGCGAGGCGGGGTGGCGTCCGATCGGTGTCTTCGGCGCCGCCACCGCGTTCAACCTGCTGGTGGGACTGCTGCTGGCGATGCTGCTGTTCCGGGGGTTCTCCTTCTGACCCGGACGAGGGAGGGGCGCGGCACCGTGTGGGTGCCGCGCCCCTCGTCGTGCGCGCGGGCTCGGAACGGTCGCTCCGCCCGAGCGCTCCGATCTGTGGCCCGGTCGGTCAGTCCTCCCGCCCCGGGGCCGACGTCGAGGGGCCGTGGTAGATGTAGCCGACCTTGCGCACGGTGGCGATGCGGCCTCCGGCCCGGCCGAGCTTGCGGCGGAGGCGGTGGATGTGCACGTCGATGGTGCGGGAGTGGAGTTCGCGACTGGAGCCCCAGACCCGTTCCATGAGCTCGCCCCGGGTGACCGCGCGGCCGGGGGAGGCGGTCAGGCACTCCAGGAGCTCGTACTCCTGGAACGTCAGCTCGACCTCGGTGCCCTGGGCCCACACACGGCGGGAGCCCCGGTCCAGGAGCAGGTCGCCGCCGGTCTCCGGCGCGGGGCGGACCCCGGGGTGCGGTTCGTCCACGACGACCCCGTACACCAGCATGTACCGGCCGCTCTCGGGGAGGGGGAGCACACCGAGGAGGGAGTGCTCGCCCCCCGGGGCCTCGGCGGTGGGTGGGGAGGCGGGTCCGGGCACGGCGGTCAGGGCCGGGTGACTCCGCGTCGGGGTGGTGCGGGCGTCGGCTCGGGGAGGTGCGGTGTGTGCGCTGAGCATGTACCCATGATGCTTCCAGTTCCCTTTAAAAGCTACCGGATTAGTAGGTAATTTGTCCCGCTGTGGGGAAGGCCACGATGGGCTCGCGGCAAAACGGATTTTTCCTACCAAGAAGGTGGTCTAGTCTCTGGTATCAGCGTGCCCGGGTCCCACGAGGACACCGGGCCGTCCCGGCGCCGGTCCCACCGTCGCCGGACACCCCCCGCCATCCTCCGTCCCACGACCACGAAGGAGTGCACCATGCGCACGACCTCGACCCTCATCGGCGCGGCCGCCATGGCTCTGACCCTCGCCGCCTGCGGTTCCCCCAGTGAGCAGGCCTCCGGGTCCGCCGACGCCGAGGCCGGGGAGGGGCCGCTCCGGGTCGGAGTCAGCCCGGTGCCGCACGGTGACATCCTCGCCTTCATCGACGAGAACCTCGCGGAGGAGGCCGGGCTGGAGCTGGAGATCGAGGAGATCGCCGACTACAACACGCCCAACGCCGGGCTCGTCAACGGTGACCTGGACGCCAACTACTTCCAGCACCGCTCGTTCCTGAACGAGTGGGTGGAGAACGGCCCCGACGCGGACCTGACCTACGTCACCGACGTCCACATCGAGCGGCTGGGGCTCTACTCCGAGACCTACGAGGGCGCGGACGACCTGCCCACGGGCGCCAAGGTCGCGGTCCCCAACGACCCGGCCAACCTCTACCGCGCGCTGACGATCCTGGAGACCGAGGGTCTGATCACCGTGGACCCCGACGCCGGTGAGACCGCCACCGAGAAGGACGTCGTCGACAACCCGAAGGACCTGGTCATCACGCCGCTGGAGGCCGCGCAGCTGCCGCGTTCCATCGCCGACGTCGACGCCGCGGTCATCAACGGCAACTACGCCATCGAGGCCGGGGTCACCGAGGACGCCAACGTCCTGGCCTGGGAGCCCGAGGGCGACGACTACGTCGAGAAGTACGCCAACGGCCTGGTGGCCCTGGAGGAGAACGTCGACGACGAGCGCGTCCAGCTGCTGGCCGAGCTGCTGCACGACGAGCGGGTCCTGGAGTACATCCAGGAGACCTGGCAGGGCGTGGTGCTGGCGGTCGACGCCGACGGCTCCGTCGCGGAGTAGCGTCCGCGGGCCCGCCGCGCCCTCGGGCGCCCTTCCACCCCCTCGGGGCGGTGGAGCCTCCGGCTCCGCCGCCCCTTTCGTGTTCCCTGGTGGGTGGTGGTGTGGTCACCCTTCGTGGTCGGGCGTGAGTAAGGTGTCCTGAGTCACAGGAAACCTCCGCGCCTCCTGTTCCACAAAACCTACTTATTAAGTAGAGTTTGGCCCGTTCGTCCCTCTGATCACCCGAAAAGGACCCTCATGAGCCTGCGCAAGACCGTGCTTTCGGCCGCCGCCACGGTACTGGCGATCGGGATGGTCGCGACCGCCTGCGGTGGGTCGGCCGACGGTGACGGGGGCGGGGACGCCGACACCCTGACCCTCGGCTACTTCCCGAACATCACCCACGCGCCCGCCCTGGTCGGTGTGGAGAACGGCACCTTCGCCGAGGCCCTGGGCGACGTCGCACTGGACACCCAGACGTTCAACGCGGGCCCGGACGCCATCAACGCGCTGTTCGCCGGTGAGGTCGACGCCACCTTCATCGGACCCAACCCGGCCATCAACGGGTGGTCCCAGTCCGACGGTACGGCCCTGCGCGTCATCGCGGGTTCCACCTCGCGCGGCGCGGGCCTCGTGGTCCGTCCCGGGATCGACTCCGTGGACGACCTGCCCGGCACCACGCTGTCCACGCCGCAACTGGCCAACACCCAGGACGTGGCGCTGCGCTGGTTCGCCCAGGAGCAGGGTTGGGACGTCGACACCGAGGGCGGCGGCGACCTCTCGATCATCCCGCAGGACAACTCCGACATCATCAACGCCTTCGAGCTCGGGGAGATCGACGGCGCCTGGGTCCCCGAGCCGCACCTGAGCCGCCTCCTGGTGGAGCTCGACGGGGAACTGCTGGTGGACGAGACGGACCTCTGGGAGGAGACCGGAGGCGAGTTCGTCACCACGCACCTGATCGTCAGCGCCGAGTTCCTGGAGGCCCACCCCGACGTGGTGGAGGACCTGCTGCGCGGCCACATCGAGACCGTCGACTGGATCAACGACAACCCCGAGGAGGCGCAGGCGGCCGCCATCGCCCACCTGGGGTCGGTCTCCGGCAGCGGGCCCAGCCCCGAGGTGGTCGCCTCGGCCTTCGAGAACACCAGCTTCACCGTGGACCCGATCGCCCCCTCGCTCCGGGGCGGAGCCGAGCACGCCGAGGGCGTGGGCCTGCTCGAGCCGGTCGACCTGGAGGGCATCTACGCCCTGGACCCGCTCAACAAGCTCCTCTCCGAGGGCGGCGGCGAGGCGGTCGCGGGGCTGTAGCGGCCCCCTCGACACGGGGTGGCGGGTCCGAACGGGGGCCGCCACCCCGGCTCGCGCCACCCCGGTGCTTTCACAAAACCTACTTATTAAGTAGAGTTTTTCCCGTCCCTCCGCAGACACCCGACAAGGACCCCTGAGATGCGCGTTTCCCCGACCCCGCTGAGAACCATCGCGGCCACCCTGGCCCTGGGGCTGGCCGCCACCGGGTGCGGGGGAGACGGGGACGGTGGCTCCGCCGACACCCTGACCCTCGGCTACTTCCCCAACATCACCCACGCTCCGGCCCTCGTGGGAGTGGAGCGGGGCATCCTCGACGAGGCCCTGGGCGACGTCGAGTTCGCCACCCAGACCTTCCACAACGGACCCGACGCGGTCAACGCGGTCTTCTCCGGAGAGATCGACGCGGCCTTCCTCGGCCCCAACCCCGCCGTCAACGGCTGGTCGCAGTCCGAGGGCGAGGCCCTGCACGTCATCGCGGGGGCGGCCACCCAGGGCACCGGCCTGGTGGTCCGCGACGACATCGAGACCACCGACGACCTGCCCGGACACACGTTCTCCACACCGATGCTCGGGGGAACCCAGGACGTGGCGCTGCGCTGGTTCGCCCAGGAGCAGGGCTGGGAGGTCGACACGGCGGGCGGCGGCGACCTCTCGATCATCCCCCAGGACAACCCCGACACCGTGGACGCCTTCCGGCTCGGGGAGATCGACGGCGCCTGGATCCCGGAGCCCCACCTGAGCCGGGTCCTGGCCGAGGACGACGCCCACCTGCTCATCGACGAACCCGAGCTGTGGGAGGAGACCGACGGCCAGTACGTCACCACCCTCCTCGTCGTCAGCGCCGAGTTCCTGGAGAGCGACCCCGGGGCCGTGGCCGACCTGCTGCGCGGCCACGTCACGTCGGTCGACTGGATCAACGACCACCCGGAGGAGGCGGCCGAGACCTCCCGCACCCACCTGGAGGCCCTCACCGGCGGTGAACTCGACCCCGAGCTCACCACAGCGGCCTTCGAGAACGTCACCTTCACCGTCGACCCGGTCGCGCCGTCGCTCCTGGTCCAGGCGGAGCAGGCCGAGGCCATCGGACTCCTGGACCCGGTCGACCTCAACGGAATCTACGCCCTCGACCCGCTCAACGACGTCCTGGCCGAGGCCGGACACGAGCTGGTCGCCGGGCTGGAAGGGTAAGGGCACCATGACCGCCATCACCGAACCCCGGACGACCGGGACGAACGCCGTGGAGATCGACGCCATCTCCAAGGTCTTCGGCCGGGGCAGGGGCGCCGTGACCGCCATCGACGGCATGTCGATCAGCGTCGGCACCGGAGAGTTCCTGTCCATCGTCGGCGCCTCGGGCTGCGGCAAGAGCACCCTGCTGTCGCTGGTCGCCGGGCTGGAGGAGCCCACCACGGGGGCCGTGGACGTCGGGGACCACCGCGTGGCCATGATGTTCCAGGAGGCCGCGCTGTTCCCGTGGCTCACCGTGGGGGCCAACATCGAGGTCCCCATGAAGGTGAACCGGGTCCCCGCGGCCGAGCGCCGCAGGCGCGCCATGGAGCTCCTGGACCTGGTCCGTCTGACCGGTTTCGAACGCAAGCGCCCCCACGAGCTCTCCGGCGGCATGCGCCAGCGCGTGGCCCTGGCCCGCGCCCTGGCCCAGGACGCCGACGTCCTGCTCATGGACGAGCCCTTCGGGGCGCTGGACGCGATGACCCGCGACATCCTCCACGACGAACTGGAACGGATCTGGCGGGAGAGGTCCCTGACCGTCCTGTTCGTCACCCACAACGTCCGGGAGGCCGTGCGCCTGGGCGACCGGGTCGTGCTCCTGTCCAGCCGTCCCGGCCGAGTCATCGAGGAGTTCACGGTGGACGGCGAACGCCCCCGCCGGATCGACTCCGTACCCATCGCGGAGCAGGCCGCCGCCATCACCGACCGACTGCGTGAGGAGGTCTCGCGCCATGCCTGAGACCGACGTGCGGGACCGCCAGGTCCAGGGGCTCGACGCCCTCGAACTCCAGCCCCGACGCGGTGTCGAGGAACGCGGCGCGGGGGAGATCGCGCGGGGCGTCTGGGCCGCCACCTGGCCCAAGCTGGCCGCCGTGGTCATCGTGCTCGCCGCCTGGCAGGCGGTCGTGTGGTCCGGGTGGCGCACGGAGTTCGTGTTCCCCGGCCCGGACCGGGTCCTGCCCACGCTGTTCAACGAGGTGACCAGCCCCGAGTTCTGGACCGCCGTCCAGGTCACCATGCGCCGCGCCTTCGTCGGGTTCGCGCTGGCCCTCGCCGTGGGAGTGGTCGTCGGACTGGCGGTGTCGCAGTTCAAGCCGCTGCGGGCGGCGATCGGCTCGCTGATCACCGGCCTCCAGACCATGCCGTCGATCGTGTGGTTCCCGTTCGCGATGCTCCTGTACGGGATCAGCGAGTCGGCGATCATGTTCGTGATCATCCTGGGCGCGGCCCCCTCGATCGCGGGCGGACTGACGTCGGGCATCGACTACGTGTCCCCCTCGCTCCTGCGCGCGGGCAAGGTCATGGGTCTGCGCGGGGTCCAGCGCTACACGCTGCTCGTCATCCCGGCGGCGCTGCCGATGTTCGTCACCGGACTCAAGCAGGGTTGGGCGTTCGCCTGGCGTTCGCTGATGGCCGGGGAACTGCTGGTCATCATCAACCAGCAGAACTCGATCGGCTGGGCGCTGAGCCAGGCCCGCCAGCTCAACGACGCCGAGCGGCTGCTCAGCTACATCATCATCGTGCTCGTCATCGGCATCATGATCGATGTCTTCTTCAGCTGGGCGGACCGCTCCCTGCGTCGCCGCTGGGGGATCACCCAGTAGCCGACACGAGGGGGTGGGGGCCGCGCGTTCGAGGGGACGCGCGGCCCCGCCGCGTCCCGGCCGGGAGCTCCCCGGTCAGGCCAGCAGGCCCGCCAGGTACGCGACCCCGGTGAGCGACACCAGTCCGCCGAGCAGGAACCGCAGAGGCCGTTCACCCAGACGGCGTCCGAGGGTGACTCCCACCAGCGCGCCCAGCGCGCCGCCCGCTCCCAGAGCGAGGCCCACGCCCCAGTCCGGGGCGGCCGGGGCCGCGCCGAAACCGATCCGGTCGAACACGGCGTAGGCGCCCAGCCCCGCCGCCGAGGTGACCAGGGAGGTGGTCAGGCCCACCAGTGCCGCCCGGGAGGTGTACCAGCCGCCCACGGCGATCAGCAGCGGGGCCAGGAGCGAGCCCCCGCCGATCCCCACGGCGGAACCGAGGAGCGCCGCACCTCCGGCCGCGAGGGCGAGCGGGACGGTGCGCGCGCGGCCTCCCCCCGCCACGGGTGCGGGCCGGGCCCGTGCCCGTGTGACCAGCAGCCGGACGCCCATGCCGAGCATGAGCACCGCGAGCAGACCCCGGAACAGCGCCGGGTCCGACAGCCACGTCACACGGACCGCGGCCCCGGCGACCGCGCAGGGGACCGCGGCCCCGGCGGCGACCAGCGCCCCCGTACCGTGACCACGCACGGAGCGGGCCAGGCGGCTCAGTCCGAGCGGGGTGGCCACGACGTTGTAGAGCAGGTTGGTGGCGCTGACCGCGGGACCGTGCAGGCCCAGCACGCTGAGCTGGACGGGCAGGAGCAGCACGGCCCCGGAGACCCCCACCGGTGTGGTGACGGCGGCGACGGAGAATCCGGCCAGGACAGCGAGGAACAGGGTCACCCGAAAACCCTACTGTAATAGTAGGGATAAGGTGGTGATCCTCGGATCACCCGTACACGGCGTGGTACAGCTCCACGATCTCCTCGGCCCCGGGCACCCGCGGGTTGTTCCCGGGCGACCCGGAGGCCAGCGCCTGCTCCGCCATCAGCGGGGCCAGTTCCCACCAGGGCTCGGGACCGATCCCGTACTCGCGCGGGGTCGGCACCTCCAGCTCCTGGTTGAGCAGGCGCAGCTCCCAGACCAGGGCGCCCGTGGCCTCACCGGTCGTGCTGTCCGGGGCGGCCAACCCCATCGCGCGTGCGCAGTCGGCGTAGCGGTCGGGCGCGGAGGGCACCGAGAACTCCGTGACGGCGGGCAGGAGCATGGCGTTGGACAGTCCGTGCGCCACCCCGAAGTGCGCGCCGATCGGCCGGCTCATCCCGTGCACCAGGGCGACGCTGGAGTTGGAGAAGGCCATCCCCGCCTGGGTGGCGCCCACCATCACCGCCTCGCGTGCGGCCCGGTCGTCCGGGTCGGCGTACACGGTCCGCAGGTGGGCGAAGATCGTGCGCATCGCCTCGCGCGCGAACCCGTCCGAGACCGGGTTGGCCCGCGCGCTCACGTACGCCTCGATCGCGTGGGTCAGGGCGTCCACCCCGGTGTCCGCGGTCAGACGCGCAGGCATGCCCAGTGTGAGCTCGAAGTCCACCAGAGCCGCCCGGGGCAGCATCGCCAACCCCGCGCAGAGCATCTTCTCGCCGGTCTCCGCGTCGGTGATGATGCTGTAGCGCGTGCACTCCGAGCCGCTGCCCGCCGTGGTCGGCACCGCCACCACGGGCAGGGCGGGCGCGTCAGTGACCACGGGTGACCGGTAGTCGCGCATCCGCCCACCGTGCGCGCCCAGCAGGGCGACGGCCTTGGCGGTGTCGATGGGGCTGCCGCCGCCCACACCCACCAGGGAGTCGAAACGGCCCTCCTCCAGCGCCCGCACCCCCGCGTCCACCACGGTGGTCGTGGGATCGGGGACGGTGTCGGCGAACACTCCGGGAGTGAGACCCGCCCCCTCCAGGTCGGCCAGGAGCCGCAGGAAGAACGGCTGTCGCGCGACGAAGGGGTCGGTCACCAGCAGCGGACGGGACAGGCCGAGGGCGTCCAGGGTCCCGGCCAGTTCGGCCGAGGCCCCCGCGCCCACGCGGATGACCTGGGGCAGGACGATGGAAGCGGACACTGGGGGTACCTCCGGGGGCGGGAGCACGGGCTCGGTCGGGTGCCCCCGGGTGCCGGGGGTCGCGACGCCCGGTACCTACCCCCCTCTCCGGTTCGACTCCTCCCGGGCCGTACCGATTTCGTACCGACTCCGTCACGCACCGTCCCGGCGCGGACGGAGGGCCGGGCGCGTGGCCCGGCCCTCCCGCACGGTACGACGGCTGGCGGAGCGGGTCAGGCGTGCACGAGCGGGGTGTCCACCAGGTGCTCGGCCACGAACCAGGCCTGCAGCTCGTTGGTGCGGATCACGTCCGAGACCAGCACGTCGTTGGAGCCGTCGTCGCCCTGCTCCTGCACGCGCGCGGCGGCCTCGTGGGACTCCTCCAGGATCGACTCGTGCGCCTCCAGGAGCCGCGAGAGCATCGCCGGGACCTCCTCCACGCCGTTCGGCGGGCGCGGGATGCGGGTGAGCTCCGCGACGTGCCTCGGGTCTCCCACCGCCACCCCGCCCAGGGTCTGGACGCGCTCCGCCACGGTGTCGATCAGCTCCGTCAGCTCACCGGCGTGCTTGTCCATCAGCAGGTGCAGCTGGTAGAAGGTGTGCCCGCGCATGAGCCAGTGGTGCTTCTTGTACAGGTCGTGCAGGATACGGAGATCCGACAGCACCTGGTTGAGCCGCTGACACGAGTACATGCGCGCGTCGTAGGACAGACCGACCGGCAGCTGACGGACCGTCCCGAACTTCTGAATCTCCTCGCCCCTCTGGTGGAGCCACGGCTGGCTGTTGCGCGGCTTGGGTGTCTGGCTCGAACTCTGGTCGGCGGTGGTCACTGCGCGTCCCCCTCCGGGTCGGTGTGCTGCGTGGAACAGGAAGCTCCGCCAGCCAGTCTTGGTCACGGACCGTTGTCGGGAGAGAAAACGCACGCCATGTGGTGGCAAGGATTCAGACGGCACCCCGGTCGAAGGTCACGGGCAGCGCGAACAGACCGTGCATGATCATGCTCGGCCACCACCGCAGCTCGCTCTCGTCGACGGCCAGCCGCACGCCGGGCAGTCGTTCGAGGACGGCGGTGACCGCCAGCCGGGCCTCCACCCGGGCCAGCCGTGCCCCCACACAGAAGTGCGCGCCGTGACCGAAGGAGAGGTGCGATGCCTCGCGCCGTGGGTCGAAGACGTCCGGGGCCTCGTACCTTCGCGGGTCGCGCCCGGCGGCCAGCAGCGACACCAGGACCGGTTCGCCCGCCTCCAGCCGGACCCCGCCCACGGTCGTGGCCTCCGCAGGGAAGCGCCAGGTCGCGTTCTGGAGCGGGCTCTCCAACCGCAGCGCCTCCTCGATCGCCGGTCCCACCAGCGCCGGGTCCTCGCGCAGCCGCGCCAGCTCCTCGGGTTCGCGGAGCAGGAGCAGGAGCATGTTGCCGATCAGCGCGACCGTCGTCTCGTGCCCCGCGACCAGCAGCAGGAACGCCGTCGAGGTCACCTCGTCGCGCGTGAGCCCACCGGCGCGGTGGGCTTCCACCAGGTCGCCCAGGAGGTCGTCGGAAGGTGTGCGCAGCCGGGCCTCCACCAGCTCACCCAGGTAGGCGTCGAACCAGTCCGTGGCCGCGCCGATCGCCTCGTGCTCGTCCGGCGAGGAGGAGTCGATCACCGCCGCCTGGCGGTGGAACTCGGGCCGGTCCGGCTCCGGCACCCCGAGGATGTCGCAGATGATCGCGATGGGCAGCGGGTAGGCCAGGTCGCGCACCAGGTCCGGTTCCGCCTCCTTCGCCAGCGCGGTCACGAGTTCACCCGCGATCCGTTCGGCGCTCTCCTCCAGCGCCCGCACCCGGCGCGGGCTGAACGCCGCGCTGGTCGCCCTCCGGAGCCGGGAGTGGTCGGGGGCGTCCACGTTGACCATGCTGCGCACGAGGCTGGGCCGGTGGTCGAAGGGCAGACCCAGACCGGCGCGGTACCAGGTCTCGTCGGCGCGGCGGGGGTCCTTGAGCATGGTGGGGTCGGCCAGCACCGAGCGGGCGTCGTCGTACCGGGTCACCAGCCACGCCCAGGCGCCGCCGGGGAGGTCGACGCGGTGGACGGGGTCGTGCTCGCGGAGCCACCGGTAGGCCGGGTGGGGGTCCGCCTCGAACTCGGGTCCGTGCAGGGCGGGGGGTGTGGGGGGCATACGCCGGTCCCTCCTCGTGGGTGCGGTTCCCCCGTCTCCTACCCACCCGAGCGCCGCGGTGGCGCGGGGGCGGTCAGGGGGACACGGCGCAGGCCGTCTCCAGCACGAACCTCGGCCAGGGGCGGTGCGGGTCGTGGCCGGTCAGTTCACGGACCCGCCGCAGTCGGTACCGCAGGGTCTGGGCGTGGACGTGCAGCGACTCCGCCGCCGTCGTCGCCGCGCCGGTACGGAAGTAGGCGCGCAGCGTGTCCAGCAGGTGCCGGTTGTCGTGGGCCAGCAGCGGCCCCAGGACCACCCGGCGCACGGTCGTCGGCGCGACCCCTCCTCCGTTGAGCAGTGCCAGCACGTGGGCGTCGGAGTCCCGCAGTAGCCCGTCCGCGCCGAAGGCGTGCGGGGGAGCGGTCTCCACGGCGCCGTCCGCCAGCCGGTACGCGGCGGACAGGTCGGCGAGCCCGCGCGGTTCCAGGGCACAGCCCCGCCACCCCCGGGCCACCAGCGCCGCCGTGACCCGCTCGGAGTCCCTGGGAGCGGCCAGGACGACCACCCGTCCCGAACGGGTCGTCACCAGGGGGTCCGTGCCGCCCGCTGACGCCTCCGCCACCAGTTCGAGACCGACCGCCACCGTGACGTCCTCCGGGCGCGCGGGCTCGGCGACCACCAGCACTGCCGGGTCGGGCGGTGCGATGCCCAGGGTGCGCGCCCGGTCCCGGATGGCGCCCTGGGAGGCCTGGCGGCCGATCAGCAGATCGTCGAGGAGAGCGCGCCGGGCGCGTTCCCGGTCCGCGTCCAGACGTTCGGCGGCCTCGGCGTGGCCGGTCTCCAGACTCTCGGAGATCTGGTCGAGGGAGGTCAACCACAGTTCGCTCAGAGCGAACACGTCGGCGGCGTCGAGCCTCGCGCCCGCCCGCTCGCGCAGCGACCGCACAGCCGTGGCCGAACCGACCCGGTGCGCACGGACCACGGCACCGATCGAACGCCCGTCGGCGGCCCGGGCCCGCCCGATCCCACGGAGCCGCTCCACGTCCTCCGGAGGCAGCCGGAGGGCGCCGCCCACCCACAGCTCCAGGGACCGGGTGACCAGCCAGCCGGTGATCGCCCGGACCTCGGCCAACTGGGAGCCGTGCAGCGCCCGGTACGCGGGGACCTCCGCGTAGACCTCGGAGACGATCCGCTCGACCAGTCCGGCCCGGTCGCGCTCCAGCTCGGCGCTGACCCGCGCGCGCTCCTCACGCCCCATGCCCCTCCTCCGACCCCCTCCGCCGTCCCCCGGCCCGCGGCCGCGTCCCTGGCGTGGGCGGGCAGCCTATCGCCCCCTCCGGCGCCCGACCCAGACCGACCATCCGGGTAAAAACCGTGCACATGCGCGGCGCAGCCTCAGAGCCCGACCTCCGCTGACATGGCAGTATGCGCACACAGGCCCGGGAGAGAGCACGAGTCCAACACCGAGCGTCGGCGTGCCGGGCGCGCCGGTCACACACCGGTCGGCCGGGGGAACGGCCGGGCCGGACGGGGAGTACGGGGGATGAGGACGATGACGGTTCCCGGCATCGCGCTGAACAACGGGCTGCAAATGCCGCAGCTGGGTTTCGGCGTGTGGCAGGTGCCCGACGACGCCGTGGGCGAGGCGGTCTCGCACGCCCTCGAGACGGGCTACCGCAGTATCGACACCGCCGCCGCGTACGGCAACGAGGAGGGGGTGGGCGAGGCGCTGCGCCGGTCGGGGCTCCAGCGGGAGGACGTGTTCGTCACCACCAAGCTCGCCAACTCCGACCAGGGCTACGACGCCGCCCTGCGCGCCTTCGACGCCAGCTCGGAGCGGCTCGGCGTGGACGTGGTGGACCTCTACCTCATCCACTGGCCGCTGCCCGAACGCGACCTCTACGTGCCCACCTGGAAGGCGCTGGAGCGCCTGTACGCGGAGGGCCGTGCCCGCGCCATCGGCGTGTGCAACTTCAAGCAGCCGCATCTGGAACGGGTCATGGAGGAGGGCGGGATCGCTCCCATGGTCAACCAGATCGAGCTGCACCCGCTGCTCTCCCAGGAGAAGACGCGGGCCTTCGACGCCGACCACAACATCGCCACGGAGGCCTGGAGCCCGTTGGGGCAGGGCGAACTCCTCCGTCACCCGCTCATCACGGAGATCGCCGAGGAACTCGAACGCACGCCCGCGCAGGTGCTGCTGCGGTGGCACGTCCAGCTGGGCAACGTGGTCATCCCGAAGTCGGTGACGCCCGAGCGCATCACATCCAACTTCGAGATCTTCGACTTCGAGCTCTCGGAGGAGGACATGGCGCGGATCAACGGCCTCGACGAGGGGCACCGGTTCGGACCGGACCCGGACGCCTTCGACGGCGACTGAGCCGCGCGGCCGACCGGTGGCCGGTGGCGGCGCGGCCCAGAGCGGCTAGCGCAGCTCGCGGAGCCTGCGGGCACCGGCCAGGGTGGCGTCGATGCCGTCGCGGCGCACACGGGCGACGTACACGCCGCCGCCGACGAAGATCGCGAGGAAGAGCCCGACCACAGCGGTCAGGGCCAGGACGGACAGCACGGAAGAGATCATGCGGTCATGGTAGCCGCATGTCGGACGACGCTCTCCCCGGGGGAGTCCCGGGTGCGCGCCGAGCGAGACGGAGGGTCCGCCGATGGACCAGACACCGCACGAGATCATCAACCCGCTCTCCCTTCCCGACCCCGTGGGCTACGCACACGCCCTCGTGGTGACCCCGGGCCGCACCGTGTACGTGGGCGGACAGACCGCCCTGCGTTCCGACGGGGCGCTGACCGGCGACTCGCTGGTGCAGCAGTTCGACCACGCGCTCGCCAACGTGGTGGAGGCGCTGCGGACGGCGGGCGCCGAGCCCGCCCACGTGGTGAGCATGCGCGTCTACACCACCTCCATCGGTGTCTACCGGGTCAACCTCAGGACGCTCGGTTCCGTCTACCGACGGCACATGGGCCGCTACTACCCGCCGATGGCCGTCCTGGGCGTCACCGAGCTCCTGAAGGAGGGCGCGCAGGTCGAGTTCGAGTGCGTCGCGGTGATCCCGGACCCGCGTGACAGCGCCGAGCTGGCCGGGGAGGGACCCATCGGTCTCGTGGAGGAGGTCGACGACCCCTTCGTGGACGGCCCCGGAACCGACGAGCCCGGGGAACCCGAGAGCGCGCGACACTGACCCGCGCCGGGCCGCGCCCCGACCACCAGGGTCGGGGACGCGCCCGCCCGGTCACCGTTCCGGGGACCGCACCAGGAGCACCGCCACCACGCACACCCCCATCCCGGCGAGGGCACCCGCGCCCACCGGCTCCCCGAACATCAGCCACGTCCACACGAGTGTGGTGGGTGGCGTCAGGTAGAGCAGCGCCGACACCCGCGCCACGCTGGTCCGGGCCAGGTTGACCCAGTACAGCCCGTAGCCGCCCAGCGTGGACAGCAGGACCACCCACGCCACCGCGGCCCAGAACCCCGGAGCGGCGGGCGGGGCCAGGGTCCCCGTCGCGGCGGCCAGCCCGGTGAACAGGACCGCGCTCACCGCGCACTGCACGGCCAGCGCCTCCACCAGGCTTCCGCCGGGACGTGTGCGCCGTTCCACCAGGGTGGCGGCCACCAGCGAGAGCATGGCGCCGAACGGGAGCGCGTACGCCCACCAGGGGGCGGATCCGGTTCTGAGCAGGTCCGCGCCGACCACCATGGCCACGCCGACCAGGCCCACCAGAAGCCCGAGCACCTGGCGTCCGCGCACCCGCTCCCCGAGCAGGGGGAGGGCGAGCGCGGTGGCCACCATCGGTTGGAGGGCGGCGACCAGAGCACTGGTCCCGGCGGCCACTCCCGCCTCGGCGGCGGCCACCACCCCGTACAGGTACCCGGCCTGGGCCAGCACTCCGAGCACCGCGTGCAGGGCCAGGTCGCGGCCGCCCATCCGGGTTCCCCGCCACAGGCACCAGGCCACGAGCAGCCCGCCGACGACGAGGAAACGCCAGGCGAGCAGGGTGGTGGCCGGGGCCTGTCGGGTGCCCAGCTCGGCCCCGACGAACCCCGAGCTCCACATCACGACGAGTCCGGCGGCCAGCAGGAAGGGGATCAGGGGGCGGGAGGTCGTTCGGGTCCGTGTGCGCTCAGCGGTGATCTGCATGCCGCACACGTAAACACACCGGTCGGTATACTCACAATGTAGTCACCGAACCCAGGAGGAAACGATGACCGGCATCACCGAGGCACCCCGGCTCACCCCCGCCGCGCGCCGCGTCCTGGACGTGGCCACCGAGCTCTTCTACACGCGGGGGATCAACACCGTGGGCATGGAACTGGTAGCCGAGCGCGCCGGGGTCACCAAGAAGACCATCTACGACCGGTTCGGTTCCAAACAGCGGCTGGTCGTCGCCTACCTGCGCGCACGTGACGCCCGCTGGCGCGACTTCCTCGCCGCGCACCAGGACCCGGACGCCTCACCGCGTGCCCGGATCGGGGCGACCTTCGAGGCCCTGGACGCGTGGATGCGGCAGGAGAACCAGCGCGGCTGCGCCATGGTCAACGCCTACGCCGAGCTCTCCGACCCCGAGCACCCCGGCCGCGCCGTGGCCGAGGAACAGAAGGGGTGGCTGCGGGACCTGTACACCGACCTCGCCCGGGAGTGCGGGGCGACCGCCCCCGGGACGCTGGGCTCCGTCCTGGCGATGCTGCACGAGGGAGCCGTCGTCGCGCGCAACGTCACGGGGGAGGCCGACGCCGCCCTGACGGCGCGCGCGGCCGCCGACACCCTCCTCACCGCCCACGGGGTCCCGGACGCCTAGAGGTACCCCAGCCGGGAGAGTTCGTGGCGGGCCACCTCGTGCACGTCACCGTGGTCCCCGCGGGTCAACCGCTCCCGCCACGACCCCACGCGCCACGAGTGGTCGGTCAGGAGTTCGCTGGCCGGGACCCGGGCGCCGGTGAACTCCAGGAGGCGCTCGGCGGTCTCGATCTCCTGCCCGTGCACGTCCTCGTAGCGCAGGGTCATCAGCTGCTCCGGGCCGATCTCCTTGCGCAGTCGCGCGGACATGCGCACCGCGCCCCGCCAGCGCATCGCGCACTTGGTCGCCACCGACCCGTCGGTGAAGTCACCCAGATCCGACTCCTCCTCCAACCCGAAGAAGTGGTTGGGGAACTCGTGGTCCAGCTTCATGAAGCTGGGTTTGAGCCAGGCCAGCGACCGCTCGTCCTCCATCATGTCCGCGACCACGTCACGGCCGTCGCGGATGATCTGGACGAAGCGCGCGTCGGGGAAGGCGGCGTGCAGTGCGCTCGCCGAGTACAGGAGGTCCGGGCTGGCGTCGCCGTAACGGCGCGCAGCAGCGCTGTGCTCGCAGGGTTCGGCGGAGGCGTTGGCCGGTACCCGGGCGCCGGGCCCGGGGCACCTGGGGCAGGTCAGGGGGGTGAGATGCCAGATCTCGGCGTAGGCCTCGCGCAGCAGGGTCGCGGTGCCCGACACCTTGTCCTGTGCCAGGGAGGGGCGCCTGGCCACGGCGTAGACGGCGTTGAGCACACCGGGGGATCCGGCGCCGATATGGAAGCCGGGCGCGCGGGCCAGGGCGCGGGCGATCACCGGAACCCCGGAGTGGGGGGCGCCGAGCACGAACACCGGGCGCTCGACCTTGGTCCCGTTGACCACGAGGATGTAGGAGGGCTGCTTCATGATTGTGTCGTATTTTTGCACCCTTTGCCCTCCTCGTGTGCATCGGCTGGGGCCTGGTGGCACCCGCCCCACACGTTCCCCGAGGTTAAGGGCAGGATCGGTCCGGAAAGCGCCGTGCTGGGCCAAGACCGGGGAAAGCCGTGCAAAGACGCTGTAAGAATGGGGTATGGCCTCGATGACCGACGACACCACGCCGTTCGCCGACCCGGACGGGTTCGAGCACGCGGCGGACCTGCTCGCCTCCGCGCGGCGCGTCACCGTCCTGACCGGCGCCGGAGTGTCCACCGATTCCGGCATCCCGGACTTCCGTGGCCCCCAGGGGCTGTGGACCACCGATCCCGACGCCGAGGCGATGTCGGACATCGACAGCTACATGGGCGACGTGGACGTGCGCCGCCGCACCTGGCTGGCCCGCCGCTCCCACCAGGTCTGGAAGGCCGAACCCAACGCGGCCCACCGCGCGCTGGCCGACCTGGCCGCCGCCGGGCGCCTGCACGCGCTCGTCACCCAGAACATCGACGGCCTGCACCAGCGCGCCGGGGTGCCCGAGGACGAGGTCATCGAGGTCCACGGCACGATGCTCCGGGTCATGTGCATGACCTGCGGCCTGCGCACCCCCAGCCCGGAGGTGCTCGATCGCCTCGACGAGGAGTCCGACCCCCGGTGCCCGGTGTGCGGGGGCATCCAGAAGACGGACACCATCTCCTTCGGTCAGCGCCTGGACCCCGAGGTCATCGAACGGGCCGCCCAGGCCGCCCGCGAGTGCGACGTGTTCGTGGCGATCGGCACCTCGCTCACGGTCCACCCGGTCGCCGGGCTGTGCGACGTCGCCATGATGGGTCGGGCCGCGCTGCTCGTGGTCAACGCCGAACCCACCCCGTACGACGACTACGCCAGCGCGGTCCTGCGCGATCCCATCGGTGACGTCGTCCCGGCCCTGGTCAGGAGGGCCCTGGCGGACTAACCGAGACCGTCCGGGGGCGGCCCGGCCGACCCACCGGGGTGCTCGAAGGGCTCGGCCAGGCCACCGGGATACCCGAAGGGGTCGTCCCCCGAGGCGGCGGCCCGGCCGATGGGCACGGGCCGGGACGGAGGCGTGTCCCGGGGCCCGTCCATCGGTTCGTTCTCCAGCCGGCCCACGAACCGGAGCAGTTCCCGCCTGAGCCGCTGGAAGGAGTCCCACACCGCCGGGGGAGTGGCCTGTCTCCTGACCATGCCGCGGAGCGCCTTCTGGACCATCCGGGACAGCGCGAGCCGGGAGTCCGGGCTCAGCTGGTCCGGCCAGGACCGCAGGTCCTCCACGGCCTGCCGCAGCACGGTGAGTACCACCTGGTCGGGTTCGTCACGGAAGATGAGGCGCGAGTAGCTGCTCAGACGGTCGGTGACCAGGGTTTCCGGGATCTGGTCGATCGGTTCCAGGCGCAGGCGCAGGACCTCGTGGGTCTCGACCCAGGACTTCTGGTCTCCGCTGGTGTACCAGGTGCCCAGGTCGTCGGAGACGTAGCGCAGGTACGGGGTCAGCAACAGGGCCATCCGGGAGGCCGTGCCGTTGGCGCGCATGGCCGTGGAGCGGAGCAGCCGCGAGACCACCGTCGAGTAGGGGACCTCCACCTCATAGGGGTTGAGGGTCGAGGGATCCCCCGGGGAGTCGGCGCGGAGTTCGAAGCCGACGCACTCACCGACGTTCACGGGTTCGCCGTGGTCGCGAGTGAGGGCGCTGAACGGGCGTTCGCCCTTCCAGTAGCCCAGGTGGCGCATCCGCATGAAGTCGACGATCCCGAACCACTGGGTGGCGGACAGGGCACGCCAGAGGGCCACCGTTCGCCGCCAGGCGCGCCAGGGGTCGTCCGAGTCCGGATAGAGGCTCTCCAGGGGCACCGGCTCCTCGCTGACCAGGATCAGGAGGGTGACCAGGTTCGCGGTGTAGCGCGCCTCCCGCGAGGTGACGGGCATCCGCAGGGGTTCGTACCCGGGGAACGAGCGGTTGGCCGCGGGGAAGGGCGCCTCCTGGAAGAGCTCCAGGAGGAGTTCCCGGAACTCCTCCCGTAGCGCGGGTTCCTCCTCCAGCCGACGGGTCAGGAGCTCGTCCAGGAAGGTCACCACCCGGTCCCGGCCCGCGTAGGCCGCGAAGGACGCCAGCGCGTACAGCTCACCGTCGTCCAGGTGCAGGGCCCGGCTCCGCCTCCGGGACACCCGGGCGCGGTCCTCGACCAGTTCCTCCAGGGCCGCGACCACCATGCGGGCGACCAGGTACTCACCGAAGGTGGCGTGCAGGAACTCGAAGGCGCTGCTGGTGCCGTCCGTGGTCCGGGACCGCGCCTCGTGGACGAAGAAGAACCGTCCCAGCACCTGGTGCGCGGGGGCGATCCGGCCGTGGAGGTCGGCGTCGTCGGGGTTCTCCGCCGCCTCGGGCATGAGGACGGCCAGGTCCTCGTCCAGTTCCTCCGCGCGTACGCTCTGGCGCCCCCGGGCGAACATCGCCATCGCGGCCACCTCCAGCCGCCGCAGCTCGTCCTCGATCGCCCGGTCGAGGTCACGACCGCCCAGATGGGGCCGGTGCTTGTCGACCTCGCGCCGGGCGAACATGGTGAGCAGCCGCTCGTACAGCTCACCGTGGGAGAGGTCGTCCGAGGCGTCGAGCAGTGCGTTGCCGTGGGCGTCGTAGATCAGCAGCATGATCAGGAGGAGGGGCTGCTCGGCGAGGTCGCGGTAGCGGAGCACCGCCTCCGGGGTGAGCGGTCTCAGCTTCGCGGACCCGAAGGCGCGGGTGTTGGCGCTGGTCCACACGGCGAGCATCTGCTCGATCTGGGTGTCGTCGAAGGCCTCCAGACGGATGATGGTGGTCAGCGGGGGGAACCGGGTCCGGTCCGCCACCAGCGTGCGGCTGGTGACGATCACGACCACCGGCTGTCCCAGGGCCTCCTGGCGCTGCTGGAACTCCTGGACCCGCTCCAGGTAGTCGGAGCGGTCCACGCCGGTCGCCTGGAGGAGTTCGTCGAAGCCGTCCAGGATGATCACCGGCAGCGCGCCGTCGGCGTCGTCGGCCAGCTCCCGCCAGGAGACGCTGGCGTGCAGGTCCGCCCGGAGCCCGTCCTCGATCTGGACGTGCAGGGGCGCGTTGGGGCTGACGGCGCGCAGCTCCACGCGGATGGGGAGGAAGTCCTCCGGCGGCAGCTGGGCGGCGAGCATCTCGGTGAACTTGGACTTGCCCGCGCCGGGGTGGCCGAGGATCACCGTGGGGTACTCGGTGGCCCGGGGATGCGTGATCAGGGAGGCCACGATCGTCTGGAGGTCGTCCTGGACGGGAAAGTCCTGCCACCAGGCGTCACTGGCCGCGTTGTGGGTCTCGTGCGCCATGGTGACCCGCCCGCGTGGCGGGATGTAGGCCGTGCGGAGGGAGGGCAGCACCAGCCCGGCCGGTGCGTCGTCGGAGCGCAGGATCGGCCGGTTGAGCACCGCCTGGTAGGAGGCGGTGAGTTCCTGCCTCCTCCGGGTGACCGGACGCGTGGAGCTGATACGCGCCAGCTGTTCGTGCAGGTCGGACAGGCCGGTGCCGATCTCCTCCCGGGTCCGTTCGTGCTCACTCGTGTGCAACCACATGCCGAACTCGGGGATCTCGGCCCCCAACCGCCGGATGTTCTCGTCCAGGCGGCGGGGGGCAACCTGGGCCATGGCGCTCCTGAACTTCCTCATCAGGTGGTGTTCCCAAGTGATTCCGTGCCGCTCGACGACCGCGAGAGCGCAGAAGAAGTCGCTGAGATGGGCGGCCACGCCCTTCATGTATTCCGCCGTCACCGTGCCGCGTTCCCTCCGATGGCCGGAGTGGGTGATCGGGAAGGACGGTCGTGGACCGGGGAGCTCCAGCAGACGCGCGCCCAGGAGCGCGAACTGCTCGTCCGACGTGATCTCCAGGTCGTCCAGCCCGAAGGGCATCCCGACCCGCGTGAACACCTCGTCGGCGGCCTCGAAGACGGAGGTGACCACCAGGATCTGGTGGGCGGCCTGGATCTTCTCGGACCGGGTCAGTCGGCTCTCCCCACGGAGCCTGCCGCCCAGCCCCTCCAACAGCTGGCGGCCCTTGCTGACCAGGGCGCCGCGCATTCCGAACAGGTCGGGGACGCCCACCAGACCCAGCCCGCCGTCGGCCACCTTCTCCGCGAGGTCCAGTGCCTCCGAGTCGCCGCCGCCGAGAATCCTGAGCGCGTCACTGTAGGTGAGCCGTTTGGCCATCGGTGCCTCTTCCACGTCCGGGGGTGTCTGGGGGCGGGAACGCGATCGGACCCGACACCGGGGGTGGCATCGAGTCCGCACGTCAGAAGGGGTTGCGCGAGTATGGGGTTGTCCGTCGCCGAGCGCCCGCGGGGGCGGACGCTCACGCCCGGTGGGACGTCCTAGGGCAGCTGCCAGTTCACCGGTTCGGCGCCCTGTTCCCGGAGCATCTCGTTGGTCCTGCTGAACGGCCTGGAGCCGAAGAAACCGTTGCGGGCCGAGAGCGGGCTCGGGTGCGCGGACTCCACGCACGGGATGCCCGGCATCATCGGGCGCAGGTTGCGGGCGTCGCGGCCCCACAGGATCGACACGAGCGGCTTGCCGCGCTCGGCCAGGGCACGGATGGCCTGCTCGGTGACGGCCTCCCAGCCCTTGCCACGGTGCGATCCGGCGTTGCCCGGAGCCACCGTCAGGACCCTGTTGAGCAGCAGGACGCCCTGCTTCGTCCACGGCGTGAGGTCGCCGTTGGAGGGCATCGGGGTGCCCAGGTCCTCGCCCATCTCCTTGTAGATGTTGCGCAGGCTCGCGGGGAGACGGACCTCCGGCGCCACGGAGAAGCTCAGCCCGACGGCGTTCCCGGGGGTGGGGTAGGGGTCCTGGCCCACGATCAGCACGCGCACGTCGTCGAAGGGCTGTTGGAACGCACGCAGGACGTGGTCCCCGGCGGGGAGGTAGGTGCGGCCCTCGGCGACCTCCTGGCGGAGGAAGTCGCCCATAGCGGCGATCTGCGGGGCGACGGGCTCCAGCGCCTTCGCCCAACCGCTGTCCATGATCTCGTGCAGGTCCTTGTTCGGCATGGCCAGAACACTAGTGGCAGCCGCGGACATCCAGACCCGTTTCGGCACCCGGAACCGTCACACCCGCGTCACGGCTACGCGGCGCGCGTGGGCAGGGGCGGACCCGCACCCGCCATCGACCCAGGTGGGAAAGGAGCGGACGGAAGCCACGGGGCTCCCTCTGTCGACACGCACGGGAACGCCCCCGCGCCTGGGCGCGGGGGCGTTCCCGGGAAGGACCACCTAGTCGGCGCGCCAACCGCCCTGGCGGTCCGCGAGGTTGAGCGCCGTGGTCACCAGGGGCACGTGACTGAAGGCCTGCGGGAAGTTCCCCACCTGGCGGCCGCCCCTCGGGTCCCACTCCTCCGCGAGCAGACCCACGTCGTTGCGCAGGGACAGCAGCCGCTCGAACAGCTCCCGGGCCTCGTCCTGGCGGCCGATGGACAGCAGGGCGTTGGCCATCCAGAAACTGCACGCCAGGAAGGCGCCCTCGTCGCCGGGGAGCTGGTCGGCGGAGTTCTCCAGGTCCGTGCGGTAGCGGAGCACGAAGCCGTCCACCATCAGGTCCTCGCGGATCGCCTCGATGGTGCCGACCACGCGGGGGTCGTCGTACGGGAGGAACCCGACCTCGGGGATGAGCAGCAGGGCCGCGTCCAGCTCCTTGCTGCCGTAGTACTGGGTGAAGGTGTTGCGCTGGGGGTCGTAGCCGTACTCGCACACCTCCGCGTGGATGGTGTCGCGCAGGGCCCGCCACCGTTCGATGGGCCCCTCGGTGCCGAACTCCTCGATGCTGCGGACCGCGCGGTCGGCCGCGACCCAGGCCATCACCTTCGAGTGGACGAAGTGCTGCCGGGGGCCGCGCACCTCCCACAGGCCCTCGTCGGGCTCGTCCCAGCACCACTCCAGGTAGTTCACCAGGGACCGCTGGAGGCCCCACAGGTGCTCACCGCCCTGGATGCCCGAGCGCCGCGCCAGGTGCAGCACATCCATGACCTCGCCGTACACGTCCAGTTGGTACTGGCCCACGGCGGCGTTGCCGATCCGGACCGGGGCGGAGGACTCGTACCCCGGAAGCCACTCCGCCTCCCACTCGGTGAGGCGGCGCTCGCCACGGATGCCGTACATGATCTGCATCAGCTGCGGTTCGCCGGCGACGGCGCGCGCCAGCCACTCGCGCCAGGCCATGGCCTCGTCCGTGTACCCCGAGCGGATCAGCGCCTCCAGGGTGATGGTGGCGTCGCGCAGCCAGCAGTACCGGTAGTCCCAGTTGCGGACCCCGCCGATCTCCTCGGGCAGGGAGGTGGTGGGCGCGGCCACGATCCCGCCCGTGGGGCGGTAGGTGAGGCCCTTCAGCGTGATGAGGGAACGCACCACCGCCTCACGGTAGGGGCCGTCGTAGGTGCACTGGTCCACCCACTTCTCCCAGAAGCGCTCGGTGCGGGAGAGGGCCTTCTCCGCGTCCAGGTGGTCGGACTCCTCCACCTGGGAGGGGTGCCAGGTCATCACGAACGGCACGCGCTGTCCGGCCGTGACGTCGAAGGTGGTGTCGTGGGTGAAGTTGTGACCCTTGAGGGCGACGGGGGCGCTGAGCCAGATCGCGTCGGGACCGGCGATGGCGACGAGTTCGGTTCCGGCCCGGTGCATCCACGGGACGACGTGCCCGTAGTCGAAACGGATGCGCATGGTGGTGCTCATGCGCACGGTGCCGCTCAGCCCCTCCACGATCCGCACGATGTGCGGGGCACCGCCCCGGGGCGGCATGAAGTCGATGACCCGGACGGAGCCCGTGTCGGTGTCCCACTCCTGCTCCAGGATGAGGGTCTCGCCCCGGTAGTGGCGCCGGTCGGCCTTCTCCGCCCCGTCGGCCGGGCGCAGGGTCCAGTGCCCGTTCTGTTCGTCGCCCAGGATCGCGGAGAAGCAGGCCGAGGAGTCGAAGTCGGGAAGGCACGCCCAGTCGATGGACCCGTCCCGCCCGACCAGCGCGGCGGTCTGCATGTCGCCGATCATTGCGTAGTCCTCAATCCAGCCGGGCACGCGGCTCACCCCCAACACGTCGTCTTCGTCTGTGCGGTGGCGTGAGCCGCCCCGTCGCCACGGGGAGCGTCGCCTCCGCGCGCACGCCCGTGTGCGCCCCTCGTCGGGGACCCGTCGCCCGACCCTCCGGATCGGGGCGCCGTTCCGGTCATGTCTCCCCCCGGACCGCCCGCAGCTGCCTCGTACCCGGTTATGTGCCCAGGCGCGGGCAGGCGAAAAGGCCGGTTGTGGAAAGGACCCGTCCCCCACCGGTCACCGCGGTCCCCATCTTCCATGCTCCACGGGGGCCTGGCTACGGGTGGATGCACGTGCATCCGGGCGTGCGGGAAGTATGTCGCGGTATGGGTGACTTCCGTCGGGGAGAAGTTATGACGCGGTGATCAACGGGAGGTGACGGGACGGCTAACGGCCCGACGGGGCGGGACTTTCCGGCTTTTCCTCGGGCATGCGCAGCATCGGGAGGAACACCTGCGCCAGGGGTCCGATCGTCACCATGAACACCACCGTCCCCACACCGACGGTGCCGCCGAGCAGGAACCCGGACAGCGCCACGGTCACCTCGATGAGGGTGCGGGCCCGCCGGATCGACAGCCCGCGCGCGGCCAGCCCCGTCATGAGGCCGTCACGGGGTCCCGGGCCCAGCCCCACGCCGATGTAGAGGCCGGTCGCGATCGCGCACACCAGGACCCCGGACGCCAGGAGGACGATCCTGACGCCCAGTGCCTCGGGCGCGGGCAGCAGCCAGAGGGAGAGGTCCACGGACGCGCCGACCACCACCACGTTGCTCAGGGTGCCGAGTCCCGCCCTCTGGCGCAGCGGGATCCACAGCAGGATCAGGAGGGCGCCGACGATGACGCTCCAGGTGCCGATCGACAGGCCGGTCTGGAGGGACAGCCCCTGGTGCAGCACGTCCCAGGGCATGGCGCCGAGGTCGGACCGGAGGAGCAGGGCGCCGCTGAGCCCGAACAGGTAGAGGCCCAGGTAGAGCTGTGTGAGGCGGCGCAGCCGGGGGCGCGGCAGGACCGGGGTGATCAGCACGCGTCGGACCAGGGCAACCACGGGGCTCGGGGTTCGTTCGGACAAGGCCGGCCTCCACTTTCACGCGGACGCGTGAAGAGATTCATGGGGTGATTGGATGACCATCCGCAGAGGGGGCCACATCGGTATCGTGGCTCAAGTGGTGCTCGGATTGAAGAGCCAATCCCGGCAACTGGCCCGATTTCTCCCCCGGCGAGGTGAATCCCATGGCGAGGCAGCGCACCGACCACCCCCGGACCGGTGGTGGCACACGGCGGATCAACGGTCGGCTGCTCGCCCGGCTGATCGGTGAGGCCCCGGTCGAACGCCCGTTCTACCTCGCGATCGCCCGCGCCGTGAGCGGGCTGGTCCTGGACGGTCGGGTCCCCACGCACACCCGGCTGCCCGCCGAACGCGACCTCGCCACCGCGCTGGGAGTCAGCCGCAACACGGTCACCGCCGCCTACGCCTGGCTGCGGGAGAACAGCTTCCTCGACAGTCGGCAGGGCGCGGGCAGCTGGACCGTCCTGCCCGACTCCGGGACCCGGGGTCCGGCGCCCTTCGTCCCCGCCGCCGAACAGATCGACCTCGGCGTGGCCGCGCCCCCGGCGGTCGACGGACTGCGGGCCGCCTCCTTCCACGCCTCCGAACAGCTCGCGGCCCACGTGGGTGGGATCGGGTACTACCCCTACGGTCTCCCCGAGCTGCGGCACGCCATCGCCCGGCGGTACGTCGAGCGCGGGCTGCCCACCACGCCCGAGCAGATCTTCGTCACCAGCGGCGCCCAGCAGGGAGTCACCCTGGCCATGGAACTGCTGGTCGACGAGGGGGACGAGGTCCTGCTGGAGTCGCCCACCTACCCGCACGGACTGGACGCGGCCCGACGCAACGGCGCCCGCGTCCGCACGACCGGGGTGACCCCGCAGGGCTGGGACATGGAGTACCTGGTGGACGCCTTCCGGCAGCGCCGACCCTCGGTGGCGTACATGATCCCGGACTTCCACAACCCGACCGGCGCACTCATGGACGACGACGAGCGCCGGGTCCTGGTCCGGGAGGCCCGGCGCGCGGGCAGCCACCTGATCATCGACGAGTCCGGGGCCGAACTGGCCATCGACTCCGGGGACCTGCCCGCCCCGGTGGCCGCGTACGACACCGACGGGCGCGTGCTGACGGTGGGCTCGGTGGCGAAGCTGTTCTGGGGCGGACTGCGGGTGGGGTGGGTCCGGGCGACCCCGCCCATGGTCACCCGGATCATGGCGATCCGTCAGCGCGTCGACCTGGCCGGGTCGGTGCACGACCAGCTCACCGCGACCCACCTGCTCTCCGACGTGCTGCGTATCCGGGCCGAGCGCAGCCGTCAGCTGCGCCGCAACCGGGACGCGCTCCTGTCCGCGCTGCGCGAGCGCCTGCCGGACTGGCGGCCCAGCGTGCCCGGGGGCGGCCTGGTGCTGTGGGCCGCGATGCCCCAACCGGTCGCGACCGCGCTGTCGGAGGCCGCGATCCGGCACGGGGTCCACCCGGCGGCCGGGCCGGTGTTCGGGGTGGACGGCACCCTGGAGCGCTATCTGCGTCTGGCCTACACCCGACCGCCGGACGTGCTGGTCGACGCCGTGGACCGGCTGGCCGCGGCCTACGCCGAGACCCTGGCCCACCCCTCGCAGCCGCGCGGGCAGCTGTACGTGTGAGCTCCCACCGGTCCGGTGGTCGGGTGCGCTCCGCTCGGTCAGACGGCGAAGCGCCGCGCGAAGCGGACCACCTCGTCGATCACCTCGTCGCGGTTGGTCTCGTTGAACACCTCGTGCCGCGCGCCGGGGAAGACGCGCACGGTGACGTCCTCGCCCGCCACCGCCTCGATACCGACCCTGGTGTCGGACAGCGGCACCAGCCGGTCCTCGTGGCCGTGCACCCACAGCAGGGGGAGCGAGCCGAGACTGCCCGCGGCGTTGCCCCGCTTCATCTCGGTGAGCAGGGCGTTCACGGTGGCGCGCTTGAACGGGCCGTGCCAGACGAGTGCGTCGGCCACGTAGGCCGCGCCGACGGCCGGGTCCCGGGAGAGCGTGGCCGGGTCGATGGGGGCGTCCGGGATCACCTCGGCGGCGGCGATCTCCTCCAGGGCGGACCAGCGGCCCAGGACCGGACCGGTCAGCGCCAGGGCCTGCACCGCGCCCGGGTTCACCTGGGCGTAGCGGGTGGCGATCAGGCCGCCCATGGAGTGGCCGACCATCACCAGGGGGAGGCTGCGGTAGGCGGTGCGGGCCTGGGTGACGACGCGGTGGACGTCCTCGACCACCCCCGCGTAGTCCTCGATGAGCACTCTCTCCCCGGAGGAGCCGCCGTGGCCCCGGTGGTCGGCTCCGTAGACCACCGCTCCGGCGGCGCACAGGTCCCGGGCGACCTGGTCGTAGCGGCCCAGGTGTTCGCCGTAGCCGTGCACGAGCACGGCCAGCCAGGTCGGTTCGCCCTCGGTCGGGGCCCAGGCCCGCGCCGCCAGTTTCCCGGAACCGTCGGGTCCGCCGGCCAGCCCCCACTCACGTGTGCTGATCACCGTGTCCTGCCTCCTCGTTGCCGCTGCCGTCTGCGACGATCGGGTGGTCGCCGCCGGAGTGGTCACCCTAGAACATCCCGGGTGCACCGCCGGGGGACGTGGCGGGGGCCGTGGCCGCGGTGCGCGTTTGGGGTATCGGTCGGATACGGCGGTGTGATCTCGTGCGAGTTGCCGAAATATGCCAAATGGTGCGATCGATACGACTTGCCGTGAAACTGGATCTTCTACGCTTATGACGGGGTACCCCTCCCGTGGGGCGTACCCCGAGCTTTTCCCGACAGCCAAATCCGGACTGGAGAGGAGGATGACGCTCGTGCTGGCTGACTCCTATGGCCGCGTGGCGACGGACCTGCGTGTGTCGCTCACCGATCGGTGCAACCTCAGGTGTACCTACTGCATGCCGCCGGAGGGACTGGAGTGGCTTCCCAAACCCGAGCTGCTCACGGACGACGAACTCCTCCGCCTGATCCGCATCGGGGTCACCCGCCTGGGGATCGACGAGGTCCGGTTCACCGGTGGTGAACCCCTGCTGCGCCGCGGCCTGGTGAACATCGTCGCGGGCACCACCGCCCTCAGCCCCCGCCCGCACACCGCGCTGACCACCAACGGGATCGGGCTCGCCCGGACCGCGCCCGCCCTGGCCGAGGCCGGGCTGGACCGGGTCAACGTCTCCCTCGACACCCTCGACCCCGTCGTCTTCGAGAAACTGGCCCGGCGCCGCCGCCTCCCCGACGTCCTGGACGGGCTCGCCGCGGCCGCGAGCGCCGGACTCACCCCGGTCAAGGTCAACGCCGTGCTCATGCGCGAGGCCAACGACCACGAGGCCGCCGACCTCCTCCGCTTCTGCGTGGAGCACGGCTACGAGCTGCGCTTCATCGAACAGATGCCCCTGGACGCCCAGCACGGCTGGCGCAGGGACACCATGATCACCGCCGACGA
Organism: Nocardiopsis sp. NPDC058789; assembly: GCF_042745575.1. Lineage (NCBI taxonomy): Bacteria > Bacillati > Actinomycetota > Actinomycetes > Streptosporangiales > Nocardiopsidaceae > Nocardiopsis > Nocardiopsis sp. NPDC058789. The sequence goes on along the minus strand of NZ_JBHYOW010000011.1, from coordinate 103,231 downwards.
GATCCTGGCGCGGCTGGAGGCCGAGTTCGACCTCGACGCGGCCGACGCCGACACCCGGGGCAGCGCCCCCGCCGAGCTCTTCCGCCTGCGCGGCCAGAGCTTCCCCAACGGCGAACCGGCCACGGTCGGGGTGATCGGTTCGGTCACGCGCCCGTTCTGCGGCGCCTGTGACCGGGTCCGGCTCACCGCCGACGGCCAGATCCGCAACTGCCTCTTCGCCCGGGAGGAATCCGACCTGCGCACCCCGTTGCGCGAGGGTGCCACCGACGACGAGATCGCCGATCGCTGGCGGGCCGCCGTCGCCTCCAAGCTGCCCGGCCACGGCATCAACGACCCGAGCTTCCTCCAGCCCGCCCGCCCGATGTCCGCCATCGGCGGCTGAGCCGCGCCGGCCGCCAAGGGGGAGCTACCGGGATAAACCGGTTGCCGTCCTCCCGCTGCTCTGACTTGATGTTCCGGGGCACCGACACCGGAGAACGCCGGTGCCCCGGGGCGGGAACGAGAGAACGGGAGGTCCCCCATGCCCTACACCGAAGTCCCCGGCGACCTGGTACCGATCCGCATGTGGGCCGATCCCGGGCAGGTCGAGTCCGCCGCCATGGTCCAGCTCCGCAACGTCACGCGCATGCCCTGGACGCACGGCCTGGCCGTCATGCCCGACGTCCACTACGGCAAGGGGGCCACGGTCGGCTCCGTCATCGCGATGCGTGACGCCGTCAGCCCGGCGGCCGTGGGCGTCGACATCGGCTGTGGCATGACCGCCGTGCGCACCGGCCTGACCGCCGAGCGCCTTCCCGACGACCTCCGGTCCCTGCGCTCGGCCCTGGAGGCCGCCATCCCGGTCGGCTTCCACGCCCACGACGAACCCGTCGACCCCACGCGGGTCCCCGGGCTGGGCGGTACCGGCTGGGACCGCTTCTGGGAGGGTTTCGACGGGCTCGCCTCCGCCGTGCACCCCCGGAACGCACGTGCCCGGCGCCAGATGGGAACCCTGGGCGGCGGCAACCACTTCCTGGAGGTGTGCCTCGACGACGACGGGGTCGTCTGGATGGTCCTGCACTCCGGCTCCCGCAACATCGGCAAGGAGCTGGCCGACCACCACATCACCCAGGCGCGGGCCCTGCCGCACAACCAGGACCTGCCCGACCGCGATCTCTCCGTGTTCGTGTCCGGGACCCCCGAGATGGACGCCTACCGGCGCGACCTGTTCTGGGCGCAGGACTACGCCCGCCGCAACCGCGACGTCATGATGGCCCTGGCCTGCCAGGTCCTGGCCGAGCGCGTCCCCGGCACCACGTTCGAGCAGCGGATCTCCTGCCACCACAACTACGTGGCGGAGGAGACCTACGACGGCGTGGACGTGCTCGTCACCCGCAAGGGGGCGATCCGCGCGGGGGCCGGGGAGTTCGGCGTGATTCCCGGGAGCATGGCCACCGGGACGTACATCGTCAAGGGCCTCGGCAACCCCGCCTCCTTCAACTCCGCCTCGCACGGCGCCGGACGCCGCATGAGCCGGAACAAGGCCCGCAAGACGTTCACCCGCGCGGACCTCGTCGAACAGACCCGGGGCGTGGAGTGCCGCAAGGACCTCGGCGTCGTGGACGAGATCCCCGCCGCCTACAAGGACCTGGAGTCGGTGATCGAGGCGCAGACCGACCTCGTCGAGGTGGTCGCCCACCTGCGCCAGGTGGTGTGCGTCAAGGGGTGAGCCCCCGCCCTCACGGCGGTCGCCGCGTGCGGCATGCTGGGAGGGTGACCGAGAACCTCGACGCGGTGGTGCTGGCAGGGGGCGCGGCGACCCGTATGGGCGGCGCCGACAAACCCGGCCTCACCGTCGCGGGACGCACCCTGCTGGAACACGTGGTGGGCGCCGTGCGCGCCCACGCACCGCACGCGGACGTGGTCGTGGTGGGACCCGAACGCGACAGCCCCCGTGCCCGCTACGTCCGTGAGGACCCTCCCGGCGCGGGCCCCGTCCCCGCCCTGCGGACCGGCCTGGCCCTGGTACGCGCGGAGCGCGTGGCGCTGCTCGCCGCGGACCTGCCCCACCTGGCCCCGAGCCACCTCGCCGACCTCCGTGCCGCGCTCCGTGGCGGCGAGGCGGGGGAGGCCCACGGGGCGGTGTTCGTGGACGCCACCGGCCGCGAGCAGTGGCTCACGGGGGTCTGGGACACCGCCGCGCTGCGCGCCGCCCTGGACGACTACACCGGACGCTCGCTCCACCGACTGCTCGGACCCCTCGACCCCGCACGTGTACCGCTCACCGGCGCCCCCGAGGAGTTCGACGTGGACACCCCCGAGGCCCTCGATCGCGCCCGCGCCGCCTGGACCCCCGGGGATTCGGGGCGGAGCTGACCGCCTCGAGAGGGCACGGGTCGGGAACGGCACGTGAGCCACGGGAGCGGCCCCGGACCGAGACGCGCGGCGCCGTCACGAGGCGGTCCGGCTGAGGGCCTGGAGCACCGCCGCTGGACAGCGGGTCAGGGGCGGGCGCCGGGCCCGCCCGCGCCGTCCTGACCGGCGTCGTCGCCCCCCAGGAAGTCGGCCATCGGCACGGTCTCCCGCAGGAACCCGCGCAGGCCGAGGAAGTTGGCGAGGTACTCGCGGTGCTCGTCGCAGGCCACCCACACCTTGCGGCGGTCGGGGGTGTGCAGCTTGGGGTTGTTCCACACGAGCGCCCACTCGGCGGGAGCACGGCAGTCCCTGCGCGAGCAGTGTGTGTCCGGTGCGGTATTACCCAATGCAGGCCCCCAGGCGACAAAGCGGATTTGGTGGTCAAGCCCCGGCCACCATCGGGTATTCCCGCCAGCCGGATGCGAACAAAAGGCGACGCCGGGTGGTTACGGGGGCAAACCACCCGGCGTCGCGCGATGTTTCGACGGGGGCTCGAAACATCGTCCCGCGCTTCGACGGGGGACCGAAGCGCTAGACCCAATGTACACCGACGCCCCCCGGGGTACGTCAAGAGTCAGTTACGACGTTGTCTCGGGACAGTCCCGCCAGGGCGGGCACTCAGGCCCAGGTCAGGTCTTGTCCGACACTTCACCCGCCGTTCCGGGGCCCTTCCCCGACCCCATTCCCAGGTCGGAACCACTGCCTCGTTGGCCAAGCGCGTCCCAACCGGGGCCAAAGTCCTCAGAAACAATCAGCAAAGTCCACCGATCCGTTCTCCGGAAAGGTTCCTGGAGTAAATCGAGGGCCCCGTGTGGCCAGTGGGGATTGAGGGCAGGCAGGGAGCGGGGCCGCGTCGCGAGGCCCCAGCCACCGACTACACAGGGAGTCACCCATGACCGGCCACACCTACCGCGTCACGGAGATCGTCGGAACCTCTCCCGAGGGCCTCGACCAGGCGATCCGCAACGGCATCCAGCGGGCCTCGGCCACGCTGCGCGGGCTCGACTGGTTCGAGGTCACCGAGGTCCGGGGCCACATCGAGGACGGCGACGTCGCCCACTTCCAGGTGGGCCTGAAGGTCGGCTTCCGGTTGGACGACTGACCTCCCCGCCGATCCGGGAGCGGCGACACGTTCGACGGGGGCGAGGGGCCGGGCCCCGGGGGTTCGGCCCCGGGGCCCCGTGGCACGGTCAGGAACCGTCGTCGGGGTCCGGGCCGCGCAGCACGTCCACGTGCACGTGGTCCAGGTGCCGCAGGATCTCGTTGTCGGGGTCGGCCTCGTAGTGGCGCCAGCCCATCGACGGGTACCGGGTGCTCCAGATCTTGTCGTCGAAGATGATCACGTCGATCTGGTAGTCGGGCGCGTGCGCGATCAGCCAGTGCGCCAGCAGCCACCCCTCACGGCGGTTGTCCTCGTTGACCGGCCGGTAGAAGACGTCGAGCGCCCGCCCCTCGTAGTGGGCGGAGCCCTCACCGTGGCCGGTGTCGTACCCGCCGGCCACGAACCCGCCGATCTCGGTGTCGGCGAAGTCGTTCTCGATCCCCTTCTTGAGGGCCTTGGCGCGCGGGGTCAGTCCCGAGCCGAGCTCCTCCTCGAACTCGACCTCCTCGCCCGAGTAACGGCAGCTCATCGAGGGCCCCGCGTCATCCGCGGGCCCGTTCACCAGGACGTCCATGACCTCGACGGGGATGTCGTCCACGTCGGGTGCGGAGATGGGCGCGTCGTCCCCCTGAGCGATCACGGCCGCCGCGGTGCTGGCCCGCTTGGCCTCGTCGCGGTCGAGCCTGACCTGGTCCTCCCCGGTCCACACCGAGCAGTCCGGACCCCACGGCGTGGACGTGGGAAAGCTCCGGCTCTGGTTGGCCACCACCCACTGGGTGCCCAGCACGGCGATCACGGCCAGGACGGCCAGCGCCGCCACGGACAGGATCAGCCCGTGCCATCGTCGGTGGACCCGGGAGGCCCCGGGAATTCTGTGGGTCATGCACTCCGCCCCTCCACGCCGGGGGACGGGACGGCCGTGTCGCCGTCGTCGTCCCGGCGCCCGTCACTGTCCGGTCCCCTCGCAGACTCCTCCGTCTATGGGACACAACGGGAACAACTCTCATTCCCGGCAGTGACACGGATCAAGCGTGCGGGGTCGTTCCGGGTACGAGGGTCGCGCCGGTCACCACACCGACCACAGGACCATCACGCCGCCCAGGAGCAGGGTCAACGCCCACACCCGGTCCATGGTCACACCCTTCCAACGCAGCGCGTGCACGCCGAGGAAGTCGTGGGCGATCAGCGCCGCCACCCCCGCGGCCGCCAGCATGGCCAGCGAGTGCACCCCGGTCGCGGCGAGTCCGAGCAGGGTGGCGTCCCACAGGCTCCACGCCCCCTCGGCGGCCTGCGTCGCTCCCGCCGTGGCCGCGGCGGGGGCCTCGGAGCCACTCGCGCCCGAGGCCCCGTGTCCCGCGTGGCCTCCGCCCTCCACGTGGGTGTGGTCGAGCCGCCCCGAGAGCACCGGCATGACCATGAGTCCGGCCCCGTGCGCCGAGGACATCAGGAAGGACCAGGCGGTCAGCTGCCACAGCGACAGGCGCACGTCCCGCCAGTGGAAGTGCTGGCGCGACAGGAGGATCACCAGTCCCAGCAGCACGATCACCCCTCCGCCGAGGACGGGGAAGAGCACCGACGCGGTGGACGACCCCGTGACGGTGATCGCCACCGCCGCCACGGCGACGCTGGCCGCGTGCCCCGCGGCGATCGCGGGAAGGGCCGTGAGCACCTGGCGGCGTCCGCCCTCCTGGAGTCCCCTGCTGACGGCGAGCAGCCATCCCATGCCGGGGTGCAGGCCGTGGAAGGCACCCAGGGCGACGAGAGTCCAGAGCTGCGCTGTGGTCACCGCGTCAGGTTCACACGCCCTCGGGGGCCGGACAACGGTTCGTGGCCAACTGTCCGACAGTGGTCACCCTGTGTCGTCGGGGTTTGCCGGAACCCCCCAGGGGCATCGGACCGTGAGCGACGCGGAGGTCACCGCGGCCACGCCCGGGGCACGAACGGCCGTGGACTCCGGGACCGGGGTGTGGGGGACCGAACCGGGTCGGCTCAGGGACAGATCGAACCGAGGTCGGTGGCCTCCGAGCCGACCTGGCGGCCCGGGTCGGCGGGGGAGGGCTCGTCCAGACCGGTGTAGCGCTGCCACTCGGTCCGCTCGTCGTCCTCCCACTCCTCCCACTCCTCCGGAGTCGGGTTCTCGACGTCCTCGGGGCCGTCGGCGTCGGGAGAGGCGGAGGGTTCGTCCGGGAGGGCGTCGCCCGCGCTCTCCTCGCTGGCCCCGATCGCCTCGGAGACCAGCTCCTTGATCTCGTCCCAGTCCGGGTTGCCGGTGGACACCTGCGGCGGGGACAGCTGGAGCGCGCTCATGTCGCCGTGGTCGGTGAGCTCGTCGGCCAGCTCGATGAAGGCGGGCACCTTCGACTGCGGAACGTCGGTGGTGAGCGTCCGCTTGGTGGCCCCGGCGAGGCGCCGGTAGCTCGTCAGGATCGTGCCCGGGTCGACCTGCTCCGCGACGTACTTGACCAGGCACCCCTGGCGACCCATCCGCCCGTAGTCGTCGGATCCGATCCGGGAGCGCCCGTACCAGAGCGCCTCGTGGCCGTCGAGGCGGCGCACCCCGGGTTCCAGTACCCCGCCGTGCACCCCGTACGGGATGGGCTCCTCGATCCGCACCCGCACTCCGCCCACGGCGTCGATCAGGTCGCGGAAGCCCATCATGTCGACCATCGCGTAGTACTCGACCTCCAGGCCGAGGTTGTACCCGATCACCTTCTTCAGGGTGTCCGCGGCGGGGTCCTGGGAGATCGGGTTGAGGGCCAGTTCGTCGGGTTCCTCGGCGACCGTCTGGTACACGTCGTTGAGCAGCAGGTCGAAGCCGTACGGCTCGGGGTAGCGCTCCGCGAGCGCGCTGCCCTCGGGGAAGCGCACGTTCTCCAGGTTGCGGGGCAGCCCCACCAGGACTGCGTCGCCGGTCTCCGTGTCGACGCTCGCCACCATCATGGTGTCCGTGCGCACTCCGTACCGGTTGTCGGCCGAGTCCGCTCCGATCAGCAGTACGTTGACGCGGTCCGCGCCGTACCAGGGGTCGGCCTCGTCGTGTGGGGGCAGATCGTCGCGCTCGGGGGCGTCGAAGACCTGGGACAGCGTCTCGTAGGCCGTGTAGCCGCCGTGGAGCGCCCATGCCGCGGGTGCCCCGACGGTCAGGCAGAGCAGCAGGACCACGACCCCGCCGACCAGGCGCTGACCGAACCGCGCCCCCTGCGGCCGGGTGAGGGTCCACGAGTGGACGATCACGGTCAGCCACAGGACGACGACCGCGAAGACGGCGCCCATCACGCCCAGGAGCCAGTGGTCCCGCACGGCCATCCCGGCCAGCGCGGTCATCGCGCCGGACTCGTGGGTGCCGATCCGGAACGCCCAGAGGGCCAGGGCGGCGATCCCCGCCAGGTAGGCGCCGAGGATCACGGTCCCGGCGAACCGGCGCCTCATGCGCAGGTGCGCCACACCGGGGAGGGGAAGCGACGCGGCCGTCCACAGCAGCGCCCTTCCCGTGCTCAGGCGTGTGGGTGCCTCGTCCCGCCGCTCGTCCTCCGCTGCCACCAGCGTTTCCTCTCAAGCCGCGGGGCGATCACGGCCGCCCCGTCCTCAACTCCTGATTGTTCGCGCCACGGACTCCGTGGGGCGGTCACTTCCTGTGGTCGTGCCCTTTCCCGGGTGCGCGCGGGGGCTCGGCCCGCCGGTCGTCCCGCGCGAAGTGCCATGGGCGCCCTCGGGGGGCGTCACGCGGACCCGTGTGATCAGTGTGGCGCTTTGTCGGGGTTGTGTGCACAGTGGCCACCTCATAAGGGGTGTTCTATACAAGTCTGTTATGTGGTCGAGAGTTGCCTGCTGGGGCATTGGACGGCGCTGTCCGGCCGGTCAAAGGGGTGAATCAACCGATTTCTTTGGCGATCAGTAGTGAAGCGGCGCCACAACTGCGATGATCTGGCCGGAGGAGGGGGCGTCGTCCGGGGGTAAGGGCGGCGTCATGGGAACGAAAGGCAACCATCGTGCTCGATGCGGTTGACGCCGCGCTCATGCGGGCGTTGCAGGGGGACGGCAGAGCGACGTTCCAGGCCCTGGCGGACGGGGTGGGCCTGTCCAGGACCGCGGTCCGCGCCAGAGTGCGCCAGTTGGTGCAGTCCGGGGCGATCAGGATCGTCGGCGTGCTGCACGCCGGGGTCGTGGGTATGGAGGTCCTCGGTCACGTGTCGTTCCGCGTCAGCGGACCGGTCGGGCCGATGCTCGAGGCGCTGGGGGAACGCGAGGCCGTGACCTTCGCCGCGCAGGCCGCCGGGAGGTTCCCGGCGGTCGCGCAGGTCAGGGTGGCCGACGACGCCGCCCTGACCAAGGAGCTCACCGACCTGCGCTCACTGCCCGGTGTGGAGGGCGCGGAGGTCTTCCGCGCCAACGCCGTGTACAAGGACGCTCACAGCAGTGTGCGTGAACTACGCGACATCGAGTTGGACGCGCTGGACTGGCGTCTGGTTCGGAGGTTGCTCAAGGACGGTCGGGCCTCGTACGCCGACCTGGCCCGGCAGGTGGGGTTGTCGCAGGCGGCGGCCCGGTCCCGGGTGGTGCGCCTGCTCAACTCGGGTGTGGTCCACGTGACCGCGCTCGTGGAGCCGTCGGCGGTGGGAGCCAACGAACAGCTCGGCTTCGGACTCCGCTGCCGGGGAGACGCTGACGCCCTGGGCACGGCGATGGCCAACATGGGGCGGATCTCGTTCCTGGCCAGCGGCTTCGGCCGCTACGACGTGCTCGGGACGCTCACGGCGCCGGACCGATTCCAACTGGTGGAGGCGCTGGAGCGGATCCGGGGCACCGCGGGGGTCGGACACGTGGAGACCTGGGACCATCTCCAGGTCCGCAAGGAGCGCCGTGGCGGTGAACGCACGCTCGGCTGGGGTCCGGGCTGACTCGGGGCGGCCCTTGGTGCCCCGGAGTCGGTTCACGGCGCCGGGGCGCCTCGGCTCGGCCCGGGACGTGAGCGGGGGCGGGGCGGGTGGTCGTCCGCCCCGCCCGTGCCCCAGGATGGAGCCATGGTGACGGACGGTCCGGGAACGCCGGAGACAGAGGCCGGGCGCGAACCGGGGACACTGCGGTTGCGCGGGCGGACCTTCGCGGGGCGGCGGTTCGCGGTGATGGGGGTGATCAACCGGACCCCCGACTCCTTCTACGACAGGGGCGCCACCTACGCGATGGAGGCCGCGCTGGCCTCCGCCGACCACGCGGTGGCGGCCGGGGTGGACGTCATCGACGTCGGAGGGGTCAAGGCGGGGTACGGGGCGCACGTGGACGAGGCGGAGGAGGTCCGCCGTACCGTGCCGTTCGTGCGCGAACTGCGCGACCGCCACCCCGACGTCGTGATCTCGGTGGACACCTGGCGGGCCGGGGTGGGTCGCGCCTGTGCCGAGGCCGGGGCGGACATGATCAACGACACCTGGGCGGGGGCCGACCCTGACCTGGCCCGGGTGGCGGCGGAGTTCGGGACCGGCCTGGTGTGCAGCCACAGCGGGGGGCTGGCTCCGCGCACCGACCCCCACCGCGTGCGCTACGCGGACGTGGTCGCGGACGTGGTGTCCGGGGTGTGCGAGCTGGCCGAGCGCGCCGTGTCGGTCGGCGTGCGCCCGGACGGGGTCATGATCGACCCCACGCACGACTTCGGCAAGAACACCTACCACTCACTCGAACTGACCCGCCGCCTCGGTGAGCTGGCGGCGACCGGCTGGCCGGTGCTGGTGGCCGTCTCGAACAAGGACTTCGTGGGGGAGACCCTCGGTGCCGGACTGACCGAGCGCGGAGACGGGACCCTGGCCACGCTGGCGGTGTCCGCCCGTGAGGGGGCCCGCGTCTTCCGGGTCCACGACGTGGCGGCCGCCCGCGCCGCCCTGGACGCGGTCGCGTCGGTGCTCTGACACCGTGCTGGTCACCCTGCCTGGCCGGGGCCACCGACCGTGTCCGCGCGGACACGGTTCCCGGCCTGATGTAACCATCGGTAGCATTTTTACGTGTTTCGGGCTCGCATGCCTTGCGTCACGTTTAAGTTACCCGCGAGTATAGAAGGGGTCGGTTCGAACCGACCGCACCGGGCGCGGGTGTAATGGAGGCTGACGTGGCGCTTGCGAAGACGTTGACGGCTGTGGGGACGGTGGCCCTGGCCCGCTGCGGGGGGCGTCCCTTCGGGACCCACCTCTTCTCCGTCTGGCCGGGGGCCGCGTTCGCCGCGAGCGCCTTCCCCGTCCGCTGCGCGCCGGGGGACAACCTGGCGCTGCACGTCGCGATCGCCCAGGCCCCGCCGGGCTCCGCCCTGGTGGTGGACGTCTCCGGGGAGTCCGAGTACGGCTACGTGGACGAGATCCTCGCCGTGGCCGCCAGCACCCGGGGCGTGGCCGGGATCGTCCTGGACGGCTGCGTGCGCGACATCGCCGCCATCGCCCGCTGTGAGCTTCCGGTCTTCGGTGCCGGGGTGGCGGTCCGCGAGGCCGGGCACGACGCGGGCGGCTCCGTGGGCCAGCCGGTGTCCATGGACGCGAGCGGCCCCGCACCGCTGCCGGTCCGACGGGGTGACTGGATCGTGGCCGACGACGACGGAGTGGTCTGTCTGCCGCGCGGCCAGGTGAGCGCGATCATCGCCGAGACCATGGACAGCGTCTCCCGGGACCGGGAACTCATCGACGCCGTCTGCGCAGGGGAGAGCACCCTCGACCTCCTGGACCTGGACCCGTCCAGGGTGACCGGCTGGGAGGGTGCCGCCGACCGGGCGTCCCGACGCGGCCGACCGAGGCCGATCGGGTCGCGGCGCGACGGTCGCGCTGTCCCGGAGGGGCACTCCCGCCCGAGGCTGGGTCCGCGTTCGGCGGTGGGCGACGTCCACGGCGGCGACTGAACCGCGCGACCCCGTCGCGCCCCGTGGCGCCCCTTGGCGCAGCCTCACGACGCTCCACCGCGTGGGCCCGGAACCGGTACCGGTTCCGGGCCCACGCGCGTTCGTCCCCGGCGCGCTCAGTCCTCGGTGAGGGAGAGCAGTTCGTCGAGATAGCAGGTGGCCTCGCGGGCGGCCCGGACGGGGTCCGCCTCCCGGACGGCCTCGGTGAGACCGGCGTGGTCGATCCCCTCGGTGGCGGAGGAGGGACGGTCGGAGGCCTCGTCGCTCTGCTCGTAGGCGGTGTGTGCGATGCTCGCGTAGACGACCTGGGCGATGTCGTCGTAGAGGTCGATGAGCAGGGTGTTGTGGGTGGCGTTGACCACCGCGCGGTGGAAGGTGAAGTCGGCCTCCACGAAGGCGCTCATGTCCTTGGTCCGCCAGGCCTCCTCGCGCAGGGCCATGGCCCGGTCGATGTCGGCCATGTCCTCCTTGCTGTGGCGCATCGCGGCCAGGCGCGCGGCCTCCACCTCGAGGGCGCGGCGCACCTCCAGGTTCTCCCGCAGCCGGGAGCGTTCGAGGCGGCGCCGCAGGGCCCCGCCGAGCTCGCTGGAGGCGCGGACGAAGGTCCCCGCGCCCTGTCGGATCTCCAGCAGACCCGCGTGAGCCAGGGCTCTGACCGCCTCGCGGACGGTGTTGCGGCCGACCTCCAGTTGTTCGGACAGTTCGGACTCGGTGGGGATGCGGTCACCGACGCCCCACTCACCGGAGTCGATCTGGGCTCGTAGCTGACTGATGACCTGGTCGACGAGACCGGTCCGGCGTGTCGACGCGAGGGGCACGCTCATACCTCCTAGGGGCGGGTCGCCGGATGACAGGCCCAGCGCACGGGTAGGGAACGGTTAAGGACGGAGCCTAGACCAGTTGCGCGCGGGAATAGGCCACGAACGGCAATGCGTTATCCTCATGAAGTACATAGGGTCATCCTACGAATTTGTGAGCCACGTCCTATGAGCGTCACCCCCACGCGCGAGAACACCGCGCCGGGAACCCCCCCTTCCGGCACCGAACAGCGACGAGCCGCGCCCCGCGCGGCTCTCCTGCTGATCGCCGTCGCGATCGCCCTGGCGGCGCTCAACCTGCGCACCGCGATCACCAGCGTGGGCCCCGTCCTCGACGAGGTCACCCAGGGACTGGGTATGAGTGCCGTGGGCGCCGGCGCCCTCACGACGCTCCCCGTCCTCTGCTTCGCGGTCTTCGGCGGACTCACCCCCCTGCTCAGCCGCCGTCTCGGCTCCCACCGTCTGCTCGTCCTCGCCCTGGCCGCCGTCACCCTCGGCCTCGTCACGCGGGCGATGGCCCCCGAACCCTGGCTGTTCCTCGCCCTCAGCGCCGTGGCTCTCTCCGGCGGGGCCGTCGGCAACGTGATCCTCCCGGCCCTGGTCAAGCAGCACTTCCCGCACCGCGTCGGCCTGATGACCACCGTGTACACGACCGGCCTGGCCGTGGGAACGGCGATCGCGGCCGCCGCCACCGTCCCCCTGGAGCAGGCCACGGGCAACTGGCGGATCGCCCTCGGCTCCTACGCCCTCTTCGGGCTCGCGGCGGCCCTGCCGTGGCTGCTGGCCCTGCGCCACGAACCCGCGCCCGGCGACTCCCGCGAGGCGCTCGGCGTCCGGCAGGTGCTCGGCACCGGGATCGGATGGCAGTCCGTGCTCTACTTCGGCACGCAGTCCTCCATCGCCTACATCATGTTCGGCTGGTTCGCGCAGATGCTCCGCGACCAGGGACTGGACGCCCAGTCCGCCGGGGTGATGCTGGCCTACCTCTCCGCCCTGGGCATCCCCATGTCACTGGCCATGCCCTCGATCATCGTGCGTGTACGCGACCAGCGCCCCTTCGTGCTGCTCTTCGTCACCGCGTACCTGGTCGGCTTCGCCGGACTGTGGGTGTCCCCGCTCAACGGCACCTGGGTGTGGACGACCCTGATCGGGATCGGCCTGGGCAGCTTCGTCATGGCGCTGACCATCTTCGCGGTGCGCACCCGCACCGCCGAGGGCACCGCGGCCATGTCCGCCTCCAGTCAGAGCCTCGGGTACCTGATCGGCGGAGCGGGACCGTTCCTGTTCGGACTCCTGCACGAGGTGAGCGGAGGCTGGCACGCCTCGATGGCGATGGTCGTCGGCCTGGTGCTCCTCAACCTCGTCGTGGGCCTGCTGATCGCCCGCCCCCGCTACCTGGAGGACGCCATCGCGGCCAGGGCGGCGAAGGCGGGCTGAGTCCCGCGCCGGGTCAGACCGGCAGCCAGTCGATCCGGCCGATGAGGTACACGGCGCCCACGAACGCCACGACGTCGATCACCGTGTGGGCCACCACCAACGGCATCACCCGCCCGTAGCGCAGGTAGAACCAGCCGAACACCAGCCCCATGACCAGGTTGCCGAAGAACATCCCGACCCCCTGGTACAGGTGGTAGAAGGCGCGCAGGACCGAACTGGCCACCACCGCCTTCCACGGTGACCACCCCATCTGCCCCAACCGGTGCAGCAGGTAGCCCACCACGATCACCTCCTCCAGGACGCCGTTCTTCAGCGCCTGGAGCACCAGGACCGGGGTGTCCCACCAGTTGCCGTCCAGCGTGCTGGGCACGATGGTGCGGGTGAGCCCGAGTTGCCAGGAGACCAGGTACACGACCAGACCCCCGGTGCCGATCAGCGCGGCCAGGGCCAGCCCGCTCCCGAGGTCGAACCCCGGTCGGCGAAGGTCGAAGCCGACGGTGCGCGCGGACTCGCCGCCCCGGTGCAGCAGGTACACCACCAGCGCGACGGGAGCGAAGGCGAACACCACGGCGTACAGCTGGAAGGACAGGTCCAGCCACGGCCGGTCCTCGGCGCGCGAGCGGATGAGGTTGGCGGTCTGGTCGGCCATCGACTCGGGCGAGGTGAGCACGCCCAGGAACGAGATGACCGCCGACACGGCGGCGGCGCCCAGGGAGAGGGCGAGGACGCACAGCACCTCCCAGCGCATCAGGGAGCGGCTGGCGAGCAGGTGCTGGACGGTGGTTCCCGCGCGCGCCGCCTCGGCGGGGCCGGTGGGGGAGGGGAGGGGAGCGCGCGGGTTCGGCTCGGTTCTGTCGGTCACGCGTCGAATCTACGCGCTGTCGACGGAGTGGGGCACGACCTACTCGTCGTCGCCCTCGTCTCCGTCCTCGTCGCCGCCGTCGCCTTCGTCGTCGCCGCCGATGACGTCGTCGATGCCCTGCTCGATGTTCTCCTCGACCTCCTGCTCGATCCCGTCCTTCACCTCCTGCTCGAGGTCGTCGGTGTTCTCGCAGGCGGCCGCACCGAGGACGGCGACGGCGGCGATCGCGCCCGCGGCCACCACGCGGCGGGTCGAGGAGAGGGTCACTCTGCTGAGGTCGTCGAGTTTCACGTCGGCTCCGTGTGTGAGGTCGGGTGCTCGGGGAGGTCGTCCGGAACGTCCCGGGGCCGTGGGGGCGGCCGGCGGACCCGCGCGGGCGGGCTGTGGCGCTCCGCTCCCGTCGCTTGGAGCCACCGTATAGGGCGGGCCGCCCCCACGCGGGCGGTCACGGGGGATTTCGGGCATACGAAGGCCGCCGGTCATACGCGAGTGACACGGACCGCGCATGGCCGACGGCCAAGGGGAGGCCGTCCCGCCCCGCCCCAGCCACGAAAGCGGGGAGGGACGGCCTCAGGGAACGAAGACCAGGGTCAGTGAGCCGCTGAGAACTGGTCTTCTTCGGTGGAGCCGGTGAGAGCCGTGGTGCTGGCCTCGGGGGAGATGGTCGTGCTGATCGCGTCGAAGTAGCCGGTGCCGACCTCGCGCTGGTGACGGGTGGCGGTGTAGCCGTCGGCCTCGGACGCGAACTCGGCCTCCTGGAGCTCGACGTACGACGTCATGCCGTTCTGGGCGTAGCCCTTGGCCAGGTTGAACATCGAGTGGTTGAGCGAGTGGAAGCCCGCCAGGGTGATGAACTGGAACTTGTAGCCCATGTGGCCCAGCTCGCGCTGGAACTTCGCGATGGTCGCGTCGTCGAGGTGACGCTTCCAGTTGAAGGAGGGCGAGCAGTTGTAGGCGAGCATCTGGTCCGGGTACTCGGCCTTGATGCGCTCGGCGAAGTCGCGGGCGACCTCCAGGTCCGGGGTCGCGGTCTCCATCCAGAGCAGGTCGGAGTGCGGGGCGTAGGCGAGGCCGCGGGCCACGCAGGCCTCGACGCCGTTGCGGAAGCGGTAGAAGCCCTCGGCGGTGCGCTCGCCGGTGGTGAAGGCCTGGTCGCGCTCGTCGATGTCACTGGTGATCAGGGTCGCGGCCTGGGCGTCGGTCCGCGCGATGACCAGGGACGGGACACCGGCGACATCCGCGGCGAGGCGGGCGGCGTTCAGGGTCTTGACGTGCTGGCTGGTCGGGATGAGGACCTTGCCGCCCAGGTGGCCGCACTTCTTCTCGGAGGCGAGCTGGTCCTCCCAGTGGACACCGGCCGCGCCCGAGGCGATCATGCCCTTCATGAGCTCGTAGGCGTTGAGGACGCCGCCGAACCCGGCCTCGGCGTCGGCCACGATCGGGGCCAGCCACTCGGGAGCGGTGTCGTCACCCTCGGACCAGGTGATCTGGTCGGCGCGCATGAGCGCGTTGTTGATGCGGCGGACGACGGCCGGGACCGAGTTGGCCGGGTAGAGGCTCTGGTCCGGGTAGGTGCTGCCGGAGAGGTTGGCGTCGGCCGCGACCTGCCACCCGGAGAGGTAGATGGCCTTGAGACCGGCGCGGACCTGCTGGACCGCCTGGTTTCCGGTGAGCGCGCCGAGGCTGTTGACGTAGTCCTCGGTGTGGAGCAGGTCCCACAGGCGCTCCGCGCCGCGCCGGGCCAGGGTGTGCTCCTCGGTGACCGAACCGCGCAGCTTGACGACGTCGTCGGCGGAGTAGGTGCGCTCGATACCGGCCCACCGGGAGTTGGTCTCCCAGTCGCGCTGGAGTGCGGCGCTGGCTTCCTGACGTCGAGCGCTGGTGCTCATGTTCGTTCCCGCCTTACGTGTAGTCCCCAAGGTCTTCGCACCGGTCGAGAGCCCTTCCAAGGGCCAGGGGGTGAGCCCCTGAGCGGTAAGTTCCCCGCCGGTAACTATGATTCTTGGGCAAGATCCAGGGGTTTTCCATTCGAAATCGGGTGAAGATCGTTGTTTCTTTCCGTAAGATGAAGCCATGGCGTACTTTGGTGCTGAAGAAATACCGTCTTTGACAGGTGACCTGGATCTCATCACGTTTGGCCAGAGGCTCCGACACCTGCGCAAGGCGCGCGGGATGACCCTCTCCGACCTGGGGGAACGTGTCGGGCGGGCGCCCTCGCAGCTCTCCCTGCTGGAGAACGGAAAACGCGAACCCAAGCTCTCCCTCCTCACGTCCCTGGCCTCCGCCCTCGAGGTGTCCGTCGAGGAACTCCTGTCGAAGCAGCCCCCGAGCCGCCGCGCGCAGCTGGAGATCTCCGTGGAGGAGGCCCAGCGCGACGCCCTGTACCAGGGCCTCAACCTTCCGCACCTGAAGGTGGGCAAGCGCGTCCCCAACGACGTCCTCGAACACATCGTGGGGCTCTACGACGAGCTCAAGCGGCGCAACGCCAAGCCGACCGCCACCCCCGAGGAGGCGCGCCGGGCCAACGCCGACCTGCGCCGCCAGATGCGGGAGCGGGGCAACTACTTCGAGACCATCGAGGCCGCGGCCGCCGACACCCTCTCGGCGGTCAACTACACGGCGGGACCGCTCTCCCAGGGGCAGATCCTCGCGATCGCCACCCACCACGGGTTCTCCCTGAAGTACGTGCAGGACCTTCCCCGCTCGGTGCGCTCCCTGACCGACCACGTCAACCGGCGCATCTACCTCAAGCGCGAGACCACGCTGGGCATGCACAGCCCGCGCACGATCCTCCTCCAGACGCTGGGCCACGTGATCCTCGGCCACAACCAGCCCCGCGACTTCGGCGACTTCCTCCGCCAGCGCGTGGAGGCCAACTACTTCGCCGCCGCCGTCCTCATCCCCGAGTCCACGGCGGTCACCTACCTCCAGGAGGCGAAGAAGGCGCGCGACCTGTCCGTCGAGGACCTGCGGGACGTCTACTCCGTCTCCTACGAGATGGCCGCGCACCGCTTCACCAACCTGGCCCACCGCCACCTGGACCTGGTCTGCCACTTCATCCGCAACGACGAGACCGGCATCATCTACAAGGCCTACGAGAACGACGGGCTGGTCTTCCCCACCGACGACACCGGCGCCATCGAGGGCCAGCGCATGTGCCGCCAGTGGTCGGGCCGCCAGGTCTTCCAGTCACCGGACCGGTACTCGATCTACTACCAGTACACGGACAAGCCCAACGGCACCCACTGGTGCGTGGCCCACGTCGACCCCAGCCGAGAGCGCAACTTCGCCATCACCCTGGGCGTGCCCTACAAGGAGTCCCGCTGGTTCCGTGGCCGCGAGACGACCAACCGCACCAAGTCCAACTGCCCCAACGGCGAGTGCTGCGTGCGTCCGCCCGCCCAGCTCGCCAGCCGCTGGGAGGGCAACGTGTGGCCCTCGGCCCGCGCCCATTCCCACGTGTTGTCGGCCCTGCCGTCGGGCACCTTCCCCGGTGTCGACGAGCACGACGTCTACACCTTCCTGGAGAGCCACAGTCAGGACTGAGCTCCGTTCCTTCCGACCCCACCCGTGAGAGGGGGTCGACGCACACGCGTCGGCCCCCTCGTGGTCTCCCTCCTGTTCCCGGAACCGTTCAGGCGCGCAGGTCCCGCAGCGTGTCCGGGCCGAGGTCGCTCAGCGACGGGTAGCCGTCGACCGCCATGAGCAGGTCCGCCTCGGCCAGCAGGGACCGCAGCACGTGCACCACCCCGTCCGCCCCGCCCAGGGCCAGTCCGTAGACGTAGGGTCGGCCCACCGCCACCGCCGTGGCTCCCAACGCCAGGGCCTTGACCGCGTCGGTGCCGGACCGCACCCCGGAGTCGAAGACCACCGGCAGGTCCGTGGCGGCGGCCACGTCCGGCAGGCACTCCAGGGCGGGGATGCCGCCGTTGGCCTGGCGGCCGCCGTGGTTGGACACGTAGATCGCGTCCACGCCCCCGTCCGCCGCCCGCCGGGCGTCGTCGGGGTGGCACACGCCCTTCACGATCAGCGGCAGGTCGGTCAGGGACCGCAGCCAGGGAAGGTCGCCCCAGGTCAAGGGGTTACCGAAGACGCCAGCCCAGTGCGCCACCACGGTGTCGCGCGGGGCGTCCGCGCCCACCCGCGCCTGGAAGACCGGGTCGGACGTGTAGTTGGCCAGGCAGTGGCCGCGCAGCATCGGCATGTTCGCGGTGGCCAGGTCGCGCGGACGCCAGCCGGTGACCCAGGTGTCCAGGGTGACGACGATCCCCGCGAACCCCGCCGTCTCGGCGCGGCGGACCAGACTCTCCGCCAGCTCGCGGTCGGTCGGCGTGTACAGCTGGAAGAACCCGGGGGTGTCGCCGAACCGCGCCGCGACCTCCTCCATCGGGTCCTGGGACAGGGTGGAGGCGATCATCGGGACCCCGGTACGCGCCGCGGCCTCCGCCGTGGCCAGGTCCCCGTGCCCGTCCTGGGAACAGAGGCCCACCACCCCGACCGGGGCCATCATGAGCGGGGAGGGCAGGCGGAGCCCGCACAGGTCGACAGCGGTGTCGCGTTCCCTGGCGCCGACGAACATGCGGGGGTAGAGGCCCCACCGTCGGAACGCGGTGGTGTTGGCCTCCTGGGTGTGCTCGTCGCCCGCGCCGCCCGCCACGTAGGACCACACCCACGGCGGGAGCGCCTCGGCGGCCCGGCGCTCCAGTTCGGCGAAGGTGAAGGGGCGGGAGGGAACGACACCGGTGAGGCCGTCGAGGTGGATCTCCAGCTGGTAGTCGCCGTAGTGCGAAGCCATGGTCGCCTCCGGAAGGGGGTGGGGGTGGGATCCGCATCATTCAGACGGGCCCGCGCGCGTGTCAAGTGCCGTGCGGGACGGGTGCGCACCGTGGGGCGGTGGTCCGACCCACCCTTAGCGGTGTGTTGGTCTCCCGATGAGCTGGTGCGGGGTAGGGGGCGGGCGTGGAACCGATGCTCGCGAGCGCCGTCGATCACTTCCCCACGGGCGAGAGCCTGCTCTACGAGCCCAAGTGGGACGGTTTCCGGTGCCTGGCCGAGACCGGGCCCGT
The DNA here is from genome assembly GCF_042745575.1 of Nocardiopsis sp. NPDC058789. NCBI lineage: Bacteria > Bacillati > Actinomycetota > Actinomycetes > Streptosporangiales > Nocardiopsidaceae > Nocardiopsis > Nocardiopsis sp. NPDC058789. The sequence continues at coordinate 84,684 of NZ_JBHYOW010000011.1, read as the reverse complement.
GCGCATGGACAGCAGGCAGGGGCGGTCGCTGTCACAGCGGTTCCCCGAGATCGTCGAGGCTTTGGACCGGCAGCTCCCCGAGGGCGCTCTGCTGGACGGGGAGATCATCCGGTGGGCGGACGACGGGAGGATGGACTTCGGTGCCCTGCTGAGGCGCAACGGGGCCTCGGTCCGCCACGCCCGCGCGCTGGCGCGCACCGACCCGTGTCACCTCGTGGTGTTCGACCTGTTGAGGATCGGTGGCCGCGACCTCACGCACCGGGCGCTCTCCCACCGGCGCGGGGAACTGGAGCGTCTGATGGGCCTGGTCGAGCAGCCCTCACCGCTCACGCTGGGCTGGCAGACCGACAACCCCGAGGTCGCCATGCAGTGGTGGGAGGAGATGCCCGCCGTGGGTGTGGAGGGCGTGATGATCAAGGACGCGCGCCGTTCCTACCGGCCGGGCCGCAGGGACTGGCGCAAGTGGAAGCACCGGGTCACCACCGAGGCGATCGTGGGCGGGATCGTCGGGCACGCGCGTGCCCCCCGCGCGCTCATCCTCGGCCGTGTGGACTCGGTGACCGGTGAGCTGCGGGTGGCCGGTCGGACCTCGGACCTCTCCCCGGAGGAGTCCGATGAGCTCGCGGGGCACGTGGTCAAGACGGACGACCACCCCTGGCCCCGGCTCCTCGCCGCGACGTGGGGCGGGGACGCCTCCCGCCAGACCTACACGCGGGTCGTCCCGGACCTGGTGGTGGAGGTGTGCCCGGACTCGGCCGAGGTGGCCGGCCGGTGGCGGCACGTCGTCCAGTTCCTCCGTGCCCGCCCCGACCTGGCGCCCGAGGACGTGCCCCGGGACCTGCGCACGGAGTAGTCAGCCGGCGTCCGCGACGGCGTCGGCCAGTTCGTCCCTGGTCATGCGGGAACGGCCGGGGATGTCGAGCTTCTTCGCCTGTTCCATGAGCTCGCCCTTGGTGGGCCGGTGGTCGTCCGAGGAGCGCGGCGCCGGGGCGCCGCCACGGCGTCCGGACCTCGCGGCCCGCTTCTCGCGCCGCTGCCGCAACGACGCACGGAGCGCGTCGTCCAGCGCGACGACCTTGCCCTCGCCCTTCTCCTCGGGCTCCCGGCCCTCGTAGCTGACGGTTCCGCCCCGGGCCTTGGTGGCGATGAGCTCCTCCAGCCGCCGCTCGTACTCGTCGGAGTACCGCGAGGGCTCCCACTCGGCGGTCATGGCGTCGATCAGCTGGGAGGCGAGCTTGAGTTCGCCCTGGTCGACCTCGCCCGCCGGAGGCCGCATGACGTCCTCGGGGTCGCGGACCTCGTCCGGCCAGTAGAGGGTGCTCGCCGTCAGGACGCCCTGCTGCGGGGTGACGAGGGCCAGGTGCTGTCGGTTGCGCATGACCAGCGTCCCGAGGCCCGCCCGGCCGGACTCCTCCAACGCGGCGAGAAGCAGCCGGTACGGCTTCGCCGAACTCTTGTCCGGCCCCAGGTAGTAGGTGGACGAGAACCACAGCGGATCGACGTCGTCGGCGGAGATGAACCCGGTGATCTCCAGGGTTTTGCTCCGTCCGGGCTGGATCTGCTCCAGGTCCGCGGGTTCCAGGAGGACGTAGGAGTCGGACTCGTCGACCTCGGCTCCCTTCACGATGTCCTCGTTGGCCACACGCTCGCCGGTGTCCTCGTTGACTCGCTGGTAGCGCACGCGCGCGTTGGTGCCGCGCACGAACTGGTGGACGGTCGGGCCGTGTCTCTCGCGTGCGGAGTACATGCGCACGCCGACCGACACCAGTCCGAAGCTGATCGTTCCGGTCCACACGGTTCCAGGCACTGCTCACACCCCCTTTCCTCCAGTGTGGGAGCGGACCGGCAAACACCGGACAGGAGTGCGTCAGGACTCTTCCCGTTCGGGAGGGAACGCGTCGTTGTGTGCGCCGGGGGCTGACTGTTACCGTTGGTAGCACTTCTTGGTCGTCCCTCCGCCTCCCGGAGGATCCAACAAAGGACGCAATCGCATGAGTGAGGCCACCGCTCCCGCCTTCAGCCTGGAACTGAGCGAGGACGTTCGCGACGTCCGGGACTGGGCCCACGGGTTCGCCGCCGACGTCATCCGCCCCGCCGCCGCCGAGTGGGACGAGCGCGAGGAGACCCCCTGGCCGATCATCCAGGAGGCCGCCAAGATCGGCCTGTACTCCCTGGACTTCTTCGCCAACCAGTGGCTGGAGCCCACCGGCCTCGGTATCCCCGTCGCGTTCGAGGAGTTGTACTGGGGCGACCCGGGCATCGCCCTGGCGATCACCGGCACCGGCCTGGCCGCCGTCTCCGTCGCCTCCAACGGCACCCAGGAACAGCTCTTCGAATGGGTGCCGCAGATGTTCGGCACCCCCGACGACGTCAAACTCGGCGCCTTCTGCTCCTCCGAGCCCGACGCGGGTTCGGACGTCTCCGCGATCCGCACCCGCGCCGTCTACGACCAGGCCAAGGACGAGTGGGTGATCAACGGAGTCAAGACCTGGGCCACCAACGGCGGCATCGCGGACGTCCACGTCGTCGTGGCCTCCGTGGAACCGGAACTGGGCTCGCGCGGGCAGGCGTCGTTCATCATTCCGCCGAACACCCCCGGCCTGTCCCAGGGTCAGAAGTTCGCCAAGCACGGCATCCGCGCCTCGCACACCGCCGAGGTCGTCCTGGACGACGTACGCGTCCCGGGCTCCTGCCTCCTGGGAGGGAAGGAGAAGCTGGACGAGCGGATCGCCCGTGCCAGGGAGGGCAGGCGCTCCAAGGGCCAGGCCGCCATGAAGACCTTCGAGGCCTCCCGCCCGAGCGTCGGTGTCATGGCGGTGGGCTGTGCCCGCGCCGCCTACGAGTACGCCCGCGACTACTCCACCCAGCGCGAGCAGTTCGGTCGGCCCATCGGTGACAACCAGGGCGTGGCCTTCCTCCTGGCCGACATGGCCACCCGCATCGACGCCGCCCGGTTGCTGGTGTGGCGGGCGGCCTGGATGGCGCGCAACGGCAAGGACTTCACCAACGCCGAGGGCTCCATGAGCAAGCTCTACGCCTCCGAGACCGCCACCTACGTCACCCAGAACTGCCTGCGCATCCTGGGCGGCAACGGCTACACGAGGGACTACCCCGTGGAGCGCTGGCACCGCGACGCCTCCATCTTCACCATCTTCGAGGGCGCCAGCGAGATCCAGAAACTCATCATCGGCCGCACCATCACCGGCCTGCCGATCCGCTAGGGAGGTTGCAGAGCCTCCGGAGCGGGCGGTCCGTGGCGGGGCACGGGGTGAGGGCACCCCGCGTCCCGCCACGTCCGCTTCGGGAAGCGCCAGGTCATCGGCCCGTTCCTCGGTCCACCCTGACCGGGATCCCGGGGCGCACCCCGGCTTCCACCAGCGAGGTTCCGCATGGTCGGCGCGCACGCGTTCCGCCAACCCGGTCCCGCGCGAAGGGGGCACTTCGGGGGACGCGCCGAGTCCTCGCGCCCGCCCGCCGAGGCGAAACGTCCCGCCCGCGCCGCTCCCGTTACCCTGTGGCCCATGACACCAGGCAACGGCGCCCCCACCCTCACCATCCCGGCGGCCTTCAACGGCCCCGACGGCTCCGGCAACGGCGGCTACAGCGCGGGACTGCTGGCCGCACAGCTGACCGCACCGGGTGGCCCGGCTGTCCAGGTCACCCTGCGCAACCCGCCCCCGCTGGACCGCCCCCTGACGGTGGAGGGCTCCTCACAGGAGGGCCTGCGCCTGGTCGACCCCACCGCCGAGGACCGCGCCCGCCTGGTGGCCGAGGCCGTGACCGTCGACCCCCTCGACCCCGGACTGATCCCCGGCGGGCCGGTCACCGTCGCCGAGGCCGAGGAGGCCCGGAAGCGCTACGGCGGGCTGGACGCGCACCCCTTCCCCCGTTGCTACAGCTGCGGCCCCGAGCGCGCGGCGGGCGACGGTCTGCGCCTGTTCGCGGGACGGGTCCGTCCGGGGGAGGGACCCGACGGGGTCGGCAACACCGTCGCCTGCACCTGGGAGGTCCGCCCGGAGGTGGACGGAGGCGACGGCAACGCCGCCCTCGCCCAGGTCTGGGCCGCACTGGACTGCCCCGGCGGCTGGTCCAGCGACGTGTCCGGCCGACCCATCGTCCTGGGCCGGTTCACCGTCCAGGTCCTGGCACTCCCCCCGGTCGGCTCCACCCAGGTCGTCATGGGCCACCTGGAGTCCGTCGACGGCCGCAAGGTCCACACGGCCAGTTCCCTCCACGACGCCGACGGCCGTCCGCTCGCCCTGGCCCGCGCCACCTGGATCGCGATCCGTACCTGAGGGGCGCGTCCGGGCCGCCGTGCCCCGCCCTCCAGTACGGTGAACCCTTGTGGCCCTCGAAAACACACAGCAGACCGCGCCCGACGACGACACCCCCGCGCCGGCGCCCCGGCGGGGACGGAGCGGGCGCGGCCGCGACCCGGAGCGGCGGCGGGCGATCCTCGACGCCGCCGACCGGGTGATCCAGCGCGACGGCCCCGACGCCTCCATGCTCGCCATCGCCACCGAGGCCGGGATCAGCAAGCCCATCCTCTACCGGCACTTCGGTGACAAGGGCGGCCTCTACCGGGCTCTGGCCCAGCGTCACGTGGACCCCCTCATCGAGGCCATCCGCTCCGAGCTGTACCAGCACACCGACTTCGACGTGCGCGCCCGGGCCACGGTCGGCGCCTACCTGTCGATGATCTCGCAGAACCTCAACCTCTACCGGTTCCTGATGGACCGGGCCACGTCGGAGGACGTCCGCACCCGCAGCGACCTCGGACTGATGGTGCGCCGCCTGGGCGAGGAGCTCGCGGACCTGCTGATCACCGAGGGCCGGATGAAGGGACGACTGCGGGCCCAGATCGCCGCGCACGCCGTCGTGGGCATGGTCCAGGCGGCGGGGGAGTGGTGGCTCGAACACCCCGAGGTGAGCGAGCGGGAGATCATCGACGACCTCACCGACGCCGTGGTCGGCGCCATCCGGGGCAGCGCGGAGTCCGGTACGCGCTGAGGTGGAGCTCGTGGGTCGCCCCGGCGGTGTCGTTCGGTGCCCTTCCCGTGCCCTCTGATCTGCCGGGCCGGGCTCCGCGCTGCCCGGTTCGGAAACGCCCGGTCCCACTCTTGATCCTCGCCCCGCCCGCCCCTTCGGTCCCCCTCACGGAACGAACTTCGCGCCGGGACTTGACCTGGAGTGCGCTCCAGGTCGCATGCTTGCGGCATGAAGGACTACTACACCCCCGGTGAGGTCGCTGAGCGCTTCGGCCTCACACTCGACACCCTGCGGTACTACGAGAGGGCGGGCCTGCTCCGGAGAGTGGAGCGCGCCTCCAACGGCCACCGCCGCTACCGCTCCGACGACGTCGATCTCCTGGACCTCGTGCGCTGTCTGCGCGAGACCGACATGCCCATCGCCCGGCTGCGCGACTTCGCCGAACTGGTCCGTGGCGGCGAACACACCATCCCCGACCGCCTCGAGGTCCTCCAGGGCCACCAACGACTCCTCGACGCCCGCGTCGAGGAGCTGCGCCGCCGCCAGACCACGATCCAGCACAAGATCGACTACTACGCGGGGGTGCTCGCCGACGACGTCCCGGAAGCGGCCTCCGTGGCCGGGGGGAGCGCCTGATGCGACACACCACGATCAACGGCCGCACCGTCAGCGCCCTGTGCCTGGGGGCGATGCAGTTCGGCAGCACCACGGACGCCGCCACCTCCGCCGCCATCCTCGACCGCTTCGTCGAGGCCGGGGGAGCCTTCGTCGACACCGCCGACTGCTACCAGTTCTGGATCGAGGGAGGCCGGGGAGACGAGAGCGAGACCTTCCTCGGCCGTTGGCGGCGCGAGCGCGGCGTGACCGACGAGATCGTGATCGCCACCAAGATCGGCGCCCAACCGACCATGCCTGGAGCCGGCCTGGAGGCGGCGGAGGGTCTCTCCGCGGAAGCCGTGGCGACGGCCGCCGAGCGCAGCCGCCAACGCCTGGGGGTCGACACCCTCGATCTTCTGTACGCCCACAGGGAGGACCCCGACACCCCGCTCGAGGAGACCATGGAGGCCCTCGCCCGGCTCGTCTCCGAGGGAACGGTCCGGGAACTCGGGCTCAGCAACCACCGGACGTGGCGGCTGGAGAGGTCCCGCGCCGTGACACAGGCTCACGGGTGGCCGCGTCCCCGGGTGCTCCAGTACCGCTACAGCTACCTCCAGCCCCGTGGCGACGTCCCGCTCGCATCCGCAGGACACATGCACGCCACCCCCGAGCTGTTCGACTACGTCCGTGCCGAGGCCGCCCAGGGGCGCGAGCATGTCGTGGTGGCGTACACCTCCCTGCTGAGCGGCGCCTACACCCGCCCCGACCGCCCCCTGGAGTACGCCTACGACCACCCCGGAACCGCCGCGCGTCTGGCCGCCCTGGACGAGGTGGCCAAGGAGACCGGAGCCACCCGCAACCAGGTGGTGCTCTCCTGGCTCGCGGGCCACGAGCCGAGCGTTGTCCCGTTGGTCGGTGTCAGCAGTATCGCCCAGCTGGACGAGGCGCTGGAGTCCCTGGACCTGACCCTTACGCCCGCGCAGCAGGCCCGGCTCACGGCGGCCCGCTGACCAGAACCGACAAAGTGCGCAAGTGTGCCTATAACTCCGCTTTCGCGGTTTCCTGACGCTTCCGGCGGATACCTTCCCTAGGTAGGCGTGCGGCGGATCCGCGCGCACCGCAGATCCGTGAACCAGGGGGAGGGGCCCAGTTGCCCGAGAGCACGACGGCGTCGGAAGCGGACTCCGGTGCCTACCACCAGATCCACTTCGCCTGGGCCGAACCCACCCTCCTCGGTCGCGTCGGGCCGGGACCGTCGGCCACCTCCCTCCCGGAGCAGGACCAGCCGGTCCTGCGCTCCTGGCGCGACCGCCTCATCCCCGCCCTCACCGCCGACTACCGGTCGGCGCTTCCCGGCACCGACCCGGCCGCCTATCCCGAGACCCTCTGGGCCCACCACTACCCCGATGGCCAGAGCGCCCTGGTCTACCGGTGGCCCGGTGACGTCCGCGACGCCCACGCCTGGGCGATCGTCGGGCCCACCCGTGGCCTGGACCTCCCCCGGGTCCTCGCCTTACACGAGAACCCCAACACCCGGCCCGCCGCGAGCAGGCCGCCCAAGCCGGGCTGGGCCGCGATGCGAACCCTGCCCGCCCCCGCGCCCTGGGAACGCACCGCCGCCCCCGGCGCCCTGCGCACCCGCGACCGGCGCGCCGCCGAGACCCGGATCGAGGGCGAGCCCGTCCTCGTCGGTGCCGTGGCCCACGCGCTCGCGCACCCCGACCGCCCCCTCCGCCTGACCCTCGACCCCGACCACGCCGACCTGTGGCAGGCCACCCAGCTGCGCTTCCTGTGGGGCATGCACCGCGTCCTGCACGAGGTCCTCACTCCGCGCGCCGCCGTGCCCGCCGCCGGATGGAGCTGGTCCTTCTCCACCTACGAGCCGGTCACGGACCCGGAAGAGGGTCCCCACCTGGCCTTCGTGCCACCCTCCTCCGCCGCCGGATCGCCCTTCCTCTCCCCGGTCCCGGGGGAGCACCTCAGGATCGCGGAGGGTCTGGTCACCGTCCTGAGGGAGGAGGGCGGCGACGCCCTGGCCGACCACCTCAGGGAACGGGGCGTGCCGGAGGCCACCACCTTCGGTGAACGCCGCGACCTCCTCCGCGACTGGCTGGATCCCGCCCCCGTCCCGCTGGTGGAGGAGCCGGTGGCCGTTCAGGAGGCCACTGCGGAGCTGCCGGGGGAGAGCGCCCCGACGGAGCGGGGCACGCCCTCGTTCTTCGCCCCCTCGCCGCCGACGGGGATCGACCCCACCCCCGCCTCGCGGGCGGACACACCGGCCCCTGATCCGTTGACGGACGAGGCGGTACCCGAACCCGAGGACGACCTCGAAGAGGCCCCCGACCCCTTCGCGGACGACGACACCGACACCGCCGAGCAGGAGACCTGGGCCGGTGGCGGGCGGAGCCACACCTTCCTCGGGGTGGCACGGCGCCGACCCGGGCCCGAACCGGAGCACGACCCCCTCTCGATCTTCGGTCGGCCCCCACGCCCGGCAGCACCCGAGGACCCGAGCACCGAACCCGACCCACCCGTGTCCCGGGACGAGGCCGCACGGTCCACGGCCGCTGACGAGGAGCCCCGCGAGACCTGGACCATCGCCGCCTCCACCGACCGTCCCGAGCCCAGGGCCCCCGAGGACGCACCACCCCTCGCCGTCCGCCCCCTCCCCGAACAGGAACCTGTCGACTACGCGGCCGAGACCGAGCCCGAGACCGACGAGAACCTCGACGATCCCGACGACAACTGGCCCACCCAGTACGCCGACCTCCCCCTCGCACGCCTGGAGCGGTGGCACTCCAAACGCGGCCCCGAGGGCGCCCACGTCGACGTCGTCGACGCGCGCGCCGCCGTCCGCGCCGAACGCGCCGAACTCCAACGGGTCCGTGACGAGCGCGACCGCTACCACACCGAGGTCCAGGACCTCCGCAGGGAGATCGCCCGCCTGGACCAGTCCTGGATCGACGCGGAACCCTTCCCCGAGACCCCCGAGCGCAAGCGGCGCTGGCCCCTGGTCCTGCTCGTCACCGCCCTCGCTGTGACCGCCCTCGTCATCGGTCTGGAGGTCGGCTCCGGCACCCGGTTGGGCGTCCTGGACCTCCTCGGCCGCCTCACCCCGTGGGGTTGACGTCCCGTGTGACGGGCAGCACCCACCGGACACGCCCTAACCTGGAAGGATGACCGACACTTCCCCGGCCCCCGCAGCGGTCCCGCAGCCGCTGTGGGACGCGATCCGCGACCTGGACCTGCCCAAGCGACACCTCAGGGACCTCACCGCCCACCCCGAGGAGGCCGGTGAGATCCTCCTCGACGCGGTGGACGTCCTGCGCGGACGGGACGAAGGCGCGGCGCACGCACTCGCCCGGGCGCTGCGCGAACACGCGCCGAAAGCCGGACACCGCCAGTTCGCGACCCACCAGATCGCCGGGATGCTGCGCGCCGAGGGGCGCGCCGACGAGGCCGACGCCCTGCTCGACGAACTCATGGACTCCGGCCCGGATCGCGGCGTGGCCGTCCTCCTGGCCGAGGACCTCGCGTCGCGGGGCGACTACGCGAAGGCCCTGCACTGCTACAACGTCGTCTGCCGGGGCATGCTCGCCCAGCCGCCGGAGACCGTGGCCGAGCTCAACCGGCTCGGCCTCATGCCGCTGCTCGGCCGCGCCCGCATGCGCGAGGCGCTCGGCATGGCCCCGGACGCCCACGACCTGGCCACCCGCTCCACCGACGCCTACCTGCCGCCGCTGGACGCCCGCGCCGACCTCGGCGGCGCCCCGAACCCGCCCCTCGACACCGCACCGCGCCCCGGACGCAACGACCCCTGCTCCTGCGGCTCGGGCCGCAAGTACAAGAAGTGCTGCGGTTCGCCCCTGGCCCGCTGAATCGTTGCGAACCGGACACCCCTTCCGGGAGTCACATCCCGCGTCGGTGCGCGCTCGGTGCACCGGGAGAAGAGGTGGCGGTTCGTGTTCGGAATCCTGCGGCCCTGTCGGCACACGCTGTCCGAGGACCTGGCTCGGGAGTGGATGTCCCACATGTGCGGGCTGTGCCTCGCCCTGAGGGACGACCACGGCCAGGCCTCCAGGGTCGCCACCAACTACGACGGCCTGGTCGTGTCGGTCCTCACCGCCGCCCAGTCCCCTGACCAGGCCGGGACCCGCACGGCGGGCCGCTGCCTGCTGCGCGGCATGCGCGGGGCCGAGGTGGCGGACGGCTCCGGCGCCCACCTCGCCGCGGCGGTCTCCCTGATGCTCGCGTCAGCCAAGATCAGCGACCACATCGAGGACGGTGACGGAGCCTACGCCCGCCCCGGCGTGCGTGCCGTGGCGGGTCGCGTGGCCACCCGATGGCGGAACGGAGCCCAGCGGACCGGAGGCGGACTCGGGTTCGAGGGCACTGCCCTGGCCGCCGTGGTCGACCGCCAGCGCGAGGCCGAACTCTCCGCCACGGAGGGCACCGACGTCCTCACCGTCACCCGACCGACCGAGGAGGCCACCGGCGAGGCCTTCGCGCACACCGCCGCCCTGGCGGGGATCCCGGGGAACGCCGCCCCGCTCCGGGAGGCGGGACGCCTCTTCGGCCGGGTGGCGCACCTGCTGGACGCGGTCGAGGACCGCGAGGAGGACCTGGCCAACGGCTCGTGGAACCCGCTCACCGCCACCGGCACCCCGGTCAGCCGGGCACGGGAACTCTGCGACGACGCCGTCCTCGGGGTGGACCTGGCCCTCCGGGAAGCCGAGTTCACCGACGACCGCCTGGTCCGCGTCCTCCTCGTCCAGGAGCTCAAGCGGGCCGTCGCCCGTACCTTCGCCCACGGCGGCCACCCGGGTCAGGGTCCGTACCCGGGCCACGGCGGCCACCCGGGTCACAGCGGGTACCCCGGCCACAATCCGCACCCTGGCCATGGCGGCCACGCGGGCCACGGCGGACACAGCGGCCATCCCGGTCTCGGCGACCACGTCGACTACCCCGGCGATGGCGGCAACGGCGATCACCACGGCCACGGCGGCCACTCCGGTCACGGCGGAGAGGGCGCGAAGCGCTCCGGCAAGGGCGGCTGCTGCGGCGCCTGCTCCTGCGACACCCCCGGGTTCCGGGAACCGCAGCGCGGCCGGGGCCTCCTCGCGGGCTGCGCCGCGGCGCTGTTCATGTGCTGCACGTGCCAGTTCTGCTGCCGCGACCCCCACCCCGGCCCGTGGTCGGGCGAGCCCCGGGACTCCTGGTGCGAGGCCTGCGCCTGCGTGTCCGACACCTGCGGCACCTGCTGCCAGGCGTGCAACTGCTGTAGCAACTGCTCCTGCTGTGAGGGGTGCGACTGCAACTGCGGCTGACGCGGTACCGGGACGGCTTCACGGAACCCGTCCCGGTGTCCGTCAGTGGTCGCAGCTCCGGCACCGCCGGGTGGCCGCGCGCCTGGTGTTGCCCGCGGTGGCGCGGAGCGGCGAACTCTCACTGATCCGCTGCCACAGCTCCGGGTCCGGGTAGTTGATCCAGCCCCACAACGGGGCCCTGACGTCCGAGCCGGACTGGTGGGAGCAGCCCAGCCGGTGGGCCACGCCCCGAAGGGAGATGATGATGGCGTCGCCGGTCGGGTACGGCTTCACGGTCGAGAACGGCGTCCCGGTCCCACAGCTCCCGATGTAGTCCCGTGGCAGCGCACAGGCGCAGCCCTCCCCGATGGGGAGCTCACAGAAATCGCAGCGCTTCATTCTCTTACAGTGCACCCACGTGGTGACGATCCGGCAACTTTCGGTACCCAACCCGCCACCAATCCAAGAACCTGCCTCAAGCCGGTGCTCGCGCCGTCAGCGTGGCTATCCCCGATCGTTCGATGGGGAGTGCCGAAATCGACGCCCTGAACTTCGGGTCCGTGAGCGTCCCACACGGCCCAACCGAGCACGCAGGTCGCGGCGAGCTCGGTGGAGGTGTTGGAAGAGTAGGAGGTGAATCGTTCGTTGGGCATGTCGAACTTGCCCCTGTTCGCCCAGTACGACTTTCTGAGGAAGTCAGCGGCGGTGAACTCGGGGGAAAGAACTTGTCTGGCGAGTCGAGCTCTTCACCTCGCGTCCGCAGCTTCGGTGGAGAGGACCGCAGCTTTAGGTGTCGCAGCTCCAACTTCGAGTAGCAGGAAGGAAAAGGCTCACTGCTCCCGATACACGGACTCGAGTTCTGGCGCCCCGGATCGGGCCCCTAGTCGTCATCGCCGACGTCGAGCGGGTGCTGCCGTCGCGCGGTTTCGCTGTTCCGGCAGTGTCTCGGATAGGTTGACGCACCTCAGATGATGCTGCTGTTTCTCCGGCCCCGTAGGGTTCCCAGGACTAGTGGCGTCTGCTGTAGTGGGGTACCCCCTATGACCAACGAGCTCTTGGGCGTGGAGAACCGGGTCCACGGTGACGTGTACGGCACCGTGCTCCAGGGACAGAACCTCACGTATCACGCGGCAGCTCCGCGCCCCGAGGCGTTACGAGGGCTACCCCCGCTATCGTCGGTGTTCACGGGACGTAGCATGGACATGGCCGCAGTGATGGAGGCCCTGAGCCCGGATCGTGGAAAGCGCCGGATCGTGCTGGTGTCGGGAATGCCCGGCGTGGGCAAGAGCGAAATGGCTCGCCAGGTGGCCGCTCAGGCCCTGGATGAGTACGGCTGGTTTGCCGGGGTTCTCCACCACGACATGTTCGGCTACCACCCCCAGCGGCGTGTAGACCCCGGAGATGTTCTCTTTGACTGGCTGGGTGCTCTGGGGATCGATGCGGAGAACATCCCGCCCAGCACGCAAGGCAAGACGGCCCTGTATCGCTCGGAGCTCCAACGGCGGGCAGACCGGGGCGGAGCAGTTCTGGTGATCGTGGACAACGCCTCATCGGTCGAACAGGTGAGCCCCCTGGTACCCGGCGACGGTAACTCAGCCCTCCTGGTGACCTCCCGTCATCGATTGGACATCGGGGCGCGGGTGCACCACTTGGCCGAGCTGGACACCGCATGCGCGGTAGAGGTGTTGCGCCGTGGTCTCGTGCATACCAGGGGAATGGTTGACGAGCGGACGGACACCGAACCCCGGGAAGCTGAGCGGATCGCTCGCCTGTGTGGCCATCTGCCGCTGGCGCTACGTGTCGTCGCGGCGATCCTCGCCGACGAACCGTTGCGGAGGCTCTCCAACATGGCCGACGACCTCCAGGGGAGCAGACTGGACGGCCTCGAAAGGGAGGAGAACGCAGTCCGTTTGGCGTTCGACCTGTCCTATCGCCGCTTGGACGAACAACAGGCTCGTCTGTTCCGAACTCTGGCCCTCGCCCCGGGGCCGGACGCGCCGACACGGAGCGCGGCGGTGTTAGTCAACATGATGGAGCCGCAGACCCGCAGGATCCTGGCGACTCTAGCTCGAGCGAGCTTATTGGATGCCTCCGGCGATGAACGTTGGCGGATGCACGATCTCACCCGGGAGTTTGCATCGGAGAAGGCGGAGGAGCCCCGGAATCACCCCGGAGACCGGAGAGACCTTGTTCGATTGATCGCCTACCTGAGGAACAGGGCCGAGGACGCCGCGACCGGTCTTCTGGTGGGGGACTCTGTGCCCTACACGTCACGGTTCCCGGACATGGGTCAGGCCCTGCGATGGTTGGAGAGTGAGCAGCACGTCCTGACCGCAGCGGTTCTCCGGGCGAAAGAAATCGGGGAGCTGGTCCACGCCGCCAACCTGCCGAGGATCCTGACCGGCTTTCTCCGCAGTCGGCTGAGGTATGCGCAACTCGACGACATCGCCCGGATCGGTTACCAGGCAGCCGAGGAGGGCGGGGACCAGCAAGAGATGGCCAGACTCGCGCTGCTATTGGCAATCAACGCCTGGCACACCGGGGATCTAGAACGCGCCATGCGTATGAGCGATTTTACCCACGACCATGCCATTCTGGCCGGGGACACGGAGTTGGTCGCGAGCGCCGCTGACACTCGAGCGGTGCTGTTGCGCCGACTCGGGAGAGCCGAGGAGGCTCTGGTCTGCCATGACGAAGCCGCTCGAATATTCGAAAGAGCAGGCGCCGAAGTCAATCTAGCCAGGTCCTATGTCAACGCCGCCAACGCCCTGCATGAGCTTGGGCGTTCGGAAGAGTCGTTGTTTCGTCTGCATTCCGCCGTCGACATCTATGTCAAGTGCAGGGAGGTGCGCTCGCTCGCTCGCGCCTGCCTGAACCTCGGCGGGGTCTACCTGAGCATGGGAAACGCTGCTGAGGCCTTCGCCTATCTCAGCATGGCCCGCGACAACTCTGCGGACGGAGGGGACCCCATGACTCTCGGAAGCGCCTACCTGGGCCTAGGGTCGCTCTTCTACCAGCCGGGCCACTTCCACGAAAGCGAGGCCGCCTGGGGTGAGGCGCTCGCGATCTTCGAAAACCTGGGCGATGTCAGAAACGCCCGTCAGGTCATGTCGTACTTGGCTCAGCTCTACCAGCAGACCGGCAGGCACGATGCGGCGGCCGAGATCAAACGGCGGGCCGATGCCCTCCTGTGGGCGGCCCGCTGGCCTCGGAGGAGCGTCGCGCGCACCTGCTAGCGGTGGGTGAGGAGGATATCCGGGTCAACAGACCCGGGTGAGCTCGCGGGTCTCGGTGCAAAGCAGGTAGTCCTCGGGGGCCGGGCCATGGCCTCGCGCTTGGGGAAGTCCCTCTCTTACCGTCGCGCTCGGCGAAGGCTCGGGGCCGTCGTAGGAGACCTCCTAGATGAAGTGGTGGCGTTCCTGGTCGATATCCAGGCGCCGCCGAGGGAGAAGCCGAACTCCAGACGCAGAGGCACGACCTCCTCCGGTCTCCCCTGAGGGAAGATTCAGCCCCTGGGAGCTGGACCCATCCCTGCTTGAGAAGCGGGGCCACGGTATCGGAGTGGAGTCAGCAGCGCGTCACTGAGATGCTTGGTAGGTTCACGTACCTACCCGAGAGGGCTGCCTCACTTTTTCCTGTCGGGCGCGCCACAGCGCGGATGCCGCCCTGACCCAAAGAGCGCGCTTCAGCGCCCGGACCGACATGGAAGCTTTGATCGGCTGCTCCCTGATCCTTCCGATCGCTTGAGCGGCGGCTTCGATAGTGGTAAGTATTCGCTTCGAGTCGACGCTTTGGGTGTTCCTTTGGTTTACCGGAGATCCTGCAAAATCTTGGTTCCGAGAATCGCTGAAGTGGTCGTGTGTCGATGAGGGGTGGGGTACGATTCTTGCCGATGGCTCCGCGGTCGTTTCTTCTCGTGTCCCGATCTCGTGGCTGTGCTTCTTGTCGCGCTTGTCTTCGGGTTTTATAAAGGGTGCGTATGCGAATCAAGTCAGTTCGTGTGGAAAACTTCCGGAGGCTGCGTTCGGTCAAGGTGAACCTTGATCCCGATTCGACGGTTTTCGTCGGAGCGAACAACAGTGGGAAAACATCGATGACCCATGTTTTCCGCTTCTTTTTCGAGCGTCGGAAGAATGACTTCACGTTCTACGACTTCAACTCCGGATGCTGGGAACAGTTCCAGGGGGTGAGAGAGCTCAGCCAGGAGGAAGCTGAGTTGCTACCGAAGATTCGCCTTGACCTTCTGCTGGAGGTCGACAGGCAGGACTGGTATCGAGTTGTCGAGTTGATGTCCTTTCACGACCTGTCCGAGGACATCGGTCGAGTGGCGCTCCGGCTGGAGTTCGCGCCGAGAGAAGATCTCGCTGAACGGTTTATGGTTGCTCGGAAGAACGCCCGGAAGGCCAGGGAAAAGCAGCCTGATAACGAGAAGGCAATCTTCGCTCCCTGGCCGGAGGATCTGCGTGACTATCTGGATCGGGAGTTGAACTCCGCTTACGAGTTCCGCTACCACGTGCTTGATCCCGACTCGTTCGAGCGGGAGGGCTCGGCCTGTGAGGGGGACGACGCCACTGGAAGGCTGGCTGATTCTTCGGCGTCCGCCAGGGAATTTGTTGACAGCCTGATCCATGTGGACATGGTCGATGCCCAGCGATTCCTCTCTGATGACGAGACGTCCAAAGGTCGGGATCTGTCCCGGCATGTTCGCCGGTTCCTCGACTACTCTGCTTCGGACGATATCGATCACGCCGCACACCAGGCCCTGAAGGCTTCGGAGCAGCAGGCGGAGTCCTATCTCGTTGGAAAGTTCGCCACAACCTTCGCCCGGCTGAACAAAGTCGCCGGACCGGGGATCCGCAATCCGAGGTTGAGCGTACGGAGTCGGCAGAGCGGTGATGCCCTGCTCGCTGAGAGCGCTTGGGTGTACTACCAGTTCGCTCCGGGGGAGGAGGACGCTCGGCGGCAGCTTCCCGAGCGCTTCAACGGTCTCGGTTACAAGAACTTCCTCTTCATGCTCATCGAGATCCACGAGATGCACCGCCGATGGGCAGCGGGTGTGGGGGTTCGGCCACTCATCCACCTCGTGGTGATCGAGGAGCCCGAGGCCCACATGCATCCTCAACTCCAACAAGCGTTCCTGAAGATCGCGCGGGAGTTCGTCGATGAGGACGAGTCTGAGGTGTTTCACACCCAACTCGTAGTGACCACGCACTCTCCCCACATCATTTACGACACCTCGTTCGATCCGATCAGGTACTTCCGGCGCCTGTCGGAACCGGGCGGTACCCCTGCTTGCGAGGTCAGGGATCTGTCCAAACTCGAGACAGACGACCCCAGGTTCCTGCGCCGTTTCCTCAAGCTCACCAACTGCCATCTCTTCTTCGCTGACGCGGTGATCCTTGTGGAGGGCGACGCTGAGCGGGTCCTGCTGCCGTTGATGATCGATACCGATCCGGGCAAGCTCCCACAGCTGGTGAGCTCGCACATCTCCCTTCTCGAGGTGGGTGGATCCCATGCCCTTCGTTTCAAGCCGTTGGTGCGGTTCCTTGGTCTGCCCGCACTGGTCATCACCGACCTCGACAGTGTCGCGATGCCCGAGGGCGGGATGAGGAGGAAGGCCTGTTCGGTCGACACCCCCGGAGCGGTGACCTCCAACCAGACGCTCATTCAGTGGATTCCGGGGAAAAACGACATCGAGGAGCTGCTGAAGACCCAGCGGGAAGGTAAAGAGGACAAGAATAGGGAGGGTGTGGCCCCTTCCTTGGTGCGTGTTGCCTATCAGACCCGACAAAAGATCAGTTGGGGCGGAAAGTCCCATCAGGCCGCAGGTCGCACTTTCGAGGAAGCCATGATTCTCGAGAACATTGAGTGGATGCGCGAATACGGAAAGAAGATCGGCTTCGAGCCAGATGAGGAGATCTCTCCGAAGCAGCTGGTGCAAGAAGTATTCGATTTCGTGCGCAATCCTCCAGAAGGAAAAACCAACCTTGCGTTGACTCTCTTTGATCTCTTCGAAGAATCGCCTTGGAAAACCCCTCATTACATCCAGGAGGGCCTGAGCTGGCTGAACAACGAGCTTGACCGGGAGGCGGACCTGTGAGCTCTGCGTCTGTGCGCCAGCCGACCGATGCGGACGATCAGATCCGCGAGGTCCTCGAAGCCTTCACCAAGCGCGGGTTCGTCGTGATCGCCGGAGCGGGTTCGGGAAAGACGACATCGTTGGTGGAGGCCCTTCGGAACATCGGTCGAGTTGAAGGAACGGCCCTGCTGGGCCAGCGCCGCCAGGTCGCCTGCATCACGTACACGAATGTTGCGGTGGAGGAGATCAAGGATCGGCTCGCCGCCAACCCGCTTTTTCATGTCTCCACGATCCACAGCTTCCTCTGGAAAGTGGTTCAACCCTTCCAGTACATGATCCGTGAATGGGTGCGCGCGGACATTCGCCGTCTCATCGCGGAGTGTGACGAAACCAGGGGAGCGAGGTACGTTGAGGCGCTGGAAGGCCTGGAAGATCCGGCCCTGCGCTTCGACTACCAATCCGGTCGCAACTACAAGAAAGGGAGCCTCGGGCACAACGATGTCCTGCGTATGGTTCCCGAGCTCATGAAGCAGGAGAAGCGCCTCGCCACGATCGTCGCCCAACGCTTTCCCTACGTTTTGGTCGACGAGAGTCAGGACACGGACCCGCGGGTGGTCGAAGCCCTACAGGTCATCGAGAAACAGGAACGGGGAAATTTCTGCGTCGGCTTCTTCGGTGATCCGATGCAGCGGATCTTCCCGACCGGTGCCGGTCTCATCGAAGCGGACAAGAGTTGGGCGACCATCCGTAAGAAGGAGAACTGGCGCTGCCCCGAGCGGGTTCTCGATGTGATCAACAAGATCAGAAGGATGTCTCCACACGACGGAGACCTGACTCAGGTCCAGGGAAAACTAGAGGGAGCGGAAGAAGCGAAGACAGGTGACGCGGATCTCTTCGTGCTCTCGTCGGAAGGCGACAGTGACTCCTGGTTGGACCGGGTACGGGACCACCTGGCGGTTCGGCAGAACGACCTGTTGTGGAGCCAGGGAGTAGAGGGGAGGAACCTCAAGATCCTAGTGCTGGAGCATCAGTTGGCCGCTCGTCGACTGGGCTTCACAGATGTGGACAAGGCCTTTCGCCAAACTGGACGGGGGTATGCCAGACAGTTGCGGGAGGAGTACACCACAGGGGCACACTGGAGCCTTCGGCCCTTCCTTGACCGGCTTGTCCCGCTCGTGGAGGCGATCGAACAGAAGGACGGGATCACCGCTCTGGGAATGCTGCGTAGGCTCTCCCCGCGGCTCGGTTCCTTCCGTGACGGTCAGGCCACCGCGGAGCTGCTTCCGCAGCTGAAGGACGATGGCGATCACCTGGCCCAGATCCTCGCTAGGGACAGTACTAAGACGGTCGCGGACGTGCTGCGGCACGCTCTCAAGGCCGGACTCATCCGGCTGGACCCCAGGTTGAAGGCACAGCTCCTCAAGCATGAGGGCTTCTCGTTCGTGGAGCTGCTGCCGGTGGAGGAAGGCGAGGCCGCGGAAGACAGCGGAGAGCAGACCGAGGAGAGCCGTGAGGACGAGCGGAAGGTCCTTCAGAAGGCCATGGCCGCTTACCTGGCCTGCCCCGCGGCACAGGTGCGGATCTACTACGACTATGTTCGGGGGCGCTTGCCCTACCAGACTCAGCACGGAGTCAAGGGCGCCGAGTTCGAGCGGGTCCTGGTGCTGCTGGAGGACGACCGCAGTAACTGGAACCAGTACTCCTACGAGAAACTCCTCGGCCTCGAGGACCTGAGTGCTTCTGACATCAGCAACATCCGGGCCGAAAAGGACCATACTCCGGAACGCACACGCCGCCTCTTCTACGTCAGTTGCTCTCGGGCCACACGGTCGCTCGCGGTGGTGCTCTTCACCGACGACCCGGACGGCGCGTTGCAGGGGCTCCGGGAAGATGCCGACTGTCCTTTCCCCGCCGACAGGGTGCACGGGGTCGACGATCTGGAGGGGCAGCCCGTTCGTGCCTGACGAAGAGCACATGGTCGATGTACAGGACCTCATCGCCAGCCCGGTGCCCGACGGGGTCCGGGTCGTGGTCCGCTGTCCGGAGGCTGAGGAAGCGCCTCAAAAGTTCGGCACGCTGGACTTTTCCACGGTGTTCCTGGTCGCGGAGAACCCTCCTGATGAATTTGCCAACCCTGATGGTCTTGAGCCCAGGGACCTGGCGTGGGTGCTGGAGAAACCCTCGCGCAAGCTGAAGACCGTCCAGGATCGCTGGGGTTCCCGATCCAACGACGTGCTCAATGAGCTGATCCGCTGTGGCGCGGTCTTGGTGAAGGCCCACGTCAATAGGCGGGACCTGCGGATCCAAAGGTATCTCCAGATCATCCGGACCCCGCTGTGGTCGGAGCGGGCCGATGAACGAAGACGGGAACTCCTCGGCCGGGTCAACCCGGAGCAGGCTCGCACAGGACTCCTCGACTTGATGCGGGGCATCAGCGAACTCGAGACGGAGCACGACCTGTTGCTGAATTCCGAAGCCGGGGCAGCCCCCGGGGGCTCCGCGACGAGGGCGGGGCATTGGGACACCTACGATTTCGCGGTTCGGGTCGCGTGCCGGTGGTACAGGCATCGCGGCGAACGTCATCCCACCCAGCGTGAGGTGTCCTCCCGTTCGCACGCGCACACCGCCGGCACGAAAGCACGCTGGACTGATGCTCGCGTCCACGCGGTGGAGAACCTGCTCGGAAAGTACATCTCCGACTTGTTCGACTTCCCCGACCACGAGATCCGGGTGAAGGGCCCCCTGCGCTGGTACAAGGACGGCGCTCTGGCGGTGGACGCCGTCACAGCCGAACCCTGGGCCGGACTGCCCTCCAACGGAGTGCGCCGGAGCGGTTCTCTGGAACAGGTGGAGGGGATCAGTGGTGTTCTCGTCCTGGAGAACCAGGACACCTTCTACCGCTCCTGCCAGATCCCGGCGATCACTGAGGGCTGGCTCTGTGTCTGGGGAGCCGGGTACGCGAGCGACGGACTCGTGGGGTTCCTCAAGATGCTGGCGCCCTTGCCGATCGCGGTGTGGGGAGACCTCGACGCACACGGCATCGCGATCATCACCAACTTGCGCGACCGGGTGAAGCGGGATGTGTACCCGGTCGCGATGACCGGGGAGTCCTGGCTCCGAGGGCCGCACCGCCCGCAGCCCCCGGAGCGGCGGGAGCAGGACGCGAAGAAGGCGGCAGGACTTCTTGACCAGGCCCCGGACGCCCTGCGGCCGGTGGCCTCGCTCATCGCCGACCACCCGGAACTGGCCGGGTTGGGCGTGGAACAGGAGGCCCAGCACACAGAGGTGTTGCCGGGCCTGGCTGACATGCTCGTTGGGGTGCTCGATTCAGTCCACAGCCCGTCCGGAGCGTAGCCAGAAGGCCAGATGTTCGACGTGACGTCCGTCTTCGTCGGACCCCCACGACCGGGTGGGGCGGTTGTAGACCTCGCTGTTGGACACGTGGTTGAACCACAGGACCTGGCCGCAGTGCCGCACAGCGTCGTGGATGACACTGTCCTGACAGGTGCCGAGGATGGTCACCTGCTGTTTGACCGCGACCTTCTGCAACTCCCGCAACACGTCTCGCCGGTTCTCGTCGCCCAGACTGTTGCCGAGTTCGTCCAGGACCAGAACCCGGCCGGGTACGTCACTGTCGGCCAAGAGCGAGGCCAACACCAGCTGGATCGCGAACACCTTGACCTGTGCTCCGTTCGCGATCTTCTGGTAGGAGACGTACGCCCCCTGCGGAGATCGCTGCCACCGGGGGACGACGTTCACCTTCCACCGGGAGCCGGTCACGGAGGGGTCCAGTACCTCGTAGTCGAGGCGGGCGCCGTAACCGCCGTCCCGTTCCCGGTCCAGCTCGTCGAACTGGTGACTGATCCTGGCCAGGATCAGTTTGATGGACCTGGCCACGGTGGCACGGATGATCTCCAACGACTCGATCTGCCGGTCCACCTCCCGCCGAGCCGTGGTGAGGTTGCGTTCGCGCTCCTCCTGTTCGGTCGCGATGAGAGTCTTGTTGGTCGAGTCCTGTATGTCGCACTCCTCCAACAGCTCGTCGAGCGGTTGAAGAGCGGTGCTGAGCGCTTCCCTGGCCTGGCCCGGTGCGGGAACGCTTCGCCCTGCGGAGTCGATGAGCTTGACCAGAGTGTGGGGAAAGGTGTCCCGGTCCTGGCGGATCACCGTCAGCGCCTCCAGGAAGGAGGAGGAGGCGTGGTTCCACCAGTCCTGCGCCGTGCGCCTACGCTCGGTACGGTCCTTGACCCGGGCGATGTGCTTCTTCGCGGAATCCGAGTCACCACCCCAGGCGAGGAGCCACTTCGCGTGCTGGACTCTCTCGACCTTCTCGTTGGCGCTCTGAAGATCACGGCGGAGCCGGCCGAACTCGTCCTCCGCGGCCCGTAGCTCCCGCTGAGCCGATGCGACGAGGAGCTCGTGGTTGCCCAGCGCGATCCGGGCTTCCGTGTACTGACGATCCGTTGCCGTCCAGAGCGTCTGGAGGTGGTCCGCCTCCGTGACAGCCTCAGCATGCTCGGCCTCGGCAACCCGCAGCTCTTCCCGGCAGGCCTCCAGCCGCTCGGCCGCTGTCGCGATGTCCAGGAGTTCCTGCTGGCGTTGGAGGGCACGCCGGGCGTTCTCCAACGTCCGCCCCGTTTCCTTTTCGGCCCGTACCGCGGCCCGCAGCTCCGACTCGGCCACGGAGATCCGGGCCTGGCGACCCGTCAGCGGCTCGGGGAACCCGGACAACATCCATTCGTCCAGGTCGGCGTCGTGCGAGCGGTCCGGTCCGCTGGCGAACACGTACCGGGAACGGACCGCTTCCAGGAACGCGCCGAAGGCCGGGGGAGCGGTTACCCCGTCCAGTAGCGTGGTGGCCGCACCATCCGGGGAGCCGTCCACACGTATGATCGACACACCTGGAAAGTCCTGGAGCGAACGCAGCGCGAACTCCGCGTCCTCTGCCGCCACCGCGACGGAGTTCCGGAAGCGCCACAGGTGGGCCTCCCACTCCGGGCGTGCGCTTTGGTCGAGCACGACGGAGTCCAGCAGACCCCTGGCTCGGACCCCCAGTTTGTGCAGCCTTCGCACGGCCTCACCAGCGGTGCCGTCCTCACCGGCACCGACCCGCTCCAGGTGATGCTCAGCTTCCTCGCGCCGGGCTACGGAACGCCCGTGAAGGATTACGGTGCAGTCGAGTCGCTCCCGCATCCGTTCGAACTCCGCCTGGCGCTGGTCCACGTCGACCCCATCGAAGCGATCGGTCAGGCGGAGTAGGCCTTTGCGTTCTTCGGTCAGTTGTTTCACGTCGCTGTGGAGCTCCCCGACGATCTCCGTCTGTCGCGTCCTCGCACGGTCGAGGCGTTCGCGCTCTTCCTTTGCAGCCCGGGCTGCCTTCTGCGAGCCGGTGTCCCCGCGCAGGCGATTCAGGTGTGCCTTGGCCTCGAGGTTGCGTTCCTTGGCCTGGGCCGTGTCCTCTTCGACCTGTTCGCGTTCGGCTGCCGCCGCCGTGAGCTCCTCCTCCCTCTCCCCGAGGCCGACGGCCAGATGGAGCTCCCATGATCGGTTCGCGGTCGTCAGCGCCCGCCGGGCGAGGTCGCGGCGGTCGATGGCTGCCAGCTGTGCGGCCTCGGCGATGCGCCGGTTCTGGTCGTTGACCTCTTCAATTTGCAGGGCATGGGCCGCCTCGTCGTATTTGACGCGGCCCTTCTGTTCCTTGGCCAACAGGCGGGACTGACCGGTCAGGGCGATGAGCGCGTCACCGATGGCGTCGGGGGCCATCGAGGTCATCTGCTGGGATAGGAGGGACGCCACCATCGGCCGCATCGAGGTGTCCAGGTAGGCCAGACAGCGCGGGGCGTCCCCGTACAGGAACTCGCCCATGCTCTGGGCGCCGTTACTCGACTTGGCGGGCAGCTGTCCCCACAGTGCGTCGGCCTGATCGGAACGCTCCTGGTCGGTATCGGCGACAGCCACGTGCAGGTCCCTGACCCACCGCATCTGGAGGTAGGGCGTCTGGCTGGAGATGCGCAGCCACACCGTCAGGAGGTTCTTGCCCTCCTCATCGGAGAACACCCCCACGATGTAGCCGCGTCGGGCTCCGCCGCCCTCTCCCGAGCCCGCGGACTCCGGGCTGAACAACAGTCCTCTGGCGAACCCGCCATCGCGTTTGAGGCGCCACTGCGGGTCCGCGAGAAGAAGGGAGACCGCGCTGAGGAAGGTGGTCTTGCCGGAACCGTTGGAGTCACCCTTGGGTCCTTCCCCGGAGACGGCGACGAAGGACGACGGGACGATCGGAACCGGGTGGGTGGTGAGGCGGCCGATGTCGAAGGTCTGCACCGCGACCAGCTTCCGGGCCCCGACCAGCCCTGTGCTGCCGGTGTCCTGGAGGTGCTCGGTCGCCTGTTCGGGCAGGAGGCTCATGGTGTGCCCTCTTCTGGTTCTGTGTGGGTGTCGCGGGTGGTGGGGCGGGGACTCGCGTCTTCACTCGGGGCCAACAGGTGGGGGCGGGGGTTCACCGAGGCGAGGTCGCGCCGGTGGTGCTGGCGGAGCTTGTCAGTGAGTCCTTCGTCGGTGGTGGTGACCAGGGTGATCTGCTCGCGTAGACGTTGGGATGCGGCGTCGGTGAGCCGGTTGAGCTGTGGTCCGGGCCCGACCAGACCGCCCCCTTGGCCGCTGAAGCAGACCAGCCCGCGCGCTGCCAGGCGCCGCAGGGACTCACGCACGACCCCCTTCGGAACCATGGACTCCTCGATCAGGTCTCGGCGCACGGGAAGAGCATCCAGCAGGCTTTCCCGACGAACCCTGCCCTCTGCCTGCGGAATCGCCACACAGCGCAGCAGGACCAAAGCGAGCACCGCCCGTTCCTCGGCGGGAAGGGCTCCGGACCGCTCCGCCACCAGTGCGTCCGTGATGTGGTCGGCGTAGCCGGAGGTGTATCCAGGGCCGACCTCGATGAGGACTCGCCCCGCCTCACTGAGACACCTCTTGACGCAATTGCGCAGTTCAGGATCGAGGAGGGCCTGGAAGTGCGCGGCGAGAACCGGGGAACGGGACGACTCCACCGCCGCGATGGCGTCCAGTACCTCGCTCTGCTCTTCCGGGGTGAGATCGTTCAGTTCGGGCCACCGCTCGCCCGAAGTGGTTTCGGTCATCGGAGCTTCCCCCCGGGCTGGTGTTCGGGGAGCCGGGGGAGGAGGTCGAACACTTCACGCAGTTCCGCGGTCTGGCCGCGGGACCAGGTGGCGGTGCGCGGCCCCAGCCGGACTCCGGTGCCCGAGAGCTCGACCCACAGGGAGCGGTCCAGTCGTGCGAGGGCTCTCCGGTAGCTACCGAGGGCCCGGGGACTGTCATCCTCCTTCACCCAGGCGAGGGCCTCCAGCACCTCCCGCTGCTCACACGCAACCCCGGGCCAGGGCTCCGCGTGAAATTCACGCCAGCAGCAACCCAGGCAGGTGGCGAAGACCTCCAGCTCGTTTTGGGGGTGCTGCGGGTGGTGCAGCCCGGTCCCTTCCTCCTGGGAGGGTTCATGGCCCTCCACCCACCCCAGAATGTGCGCGGGCTCGCCCCACCGGACGACGTCCAGGACGGACCGGCCCGCCCGGAGGGCTTCGTCGACGATGACGGCATCAGGCAGGTCGGAGCGGATCGGCGCGGCGCCCAGGGCGCGCATGCGGGCGAGGGCCAAAGGGCCGGGGTCGGTCACGCTCTTGGTCTCGGTCACGGGATGCCGTTCCCCTCGTCCGGGTCGTGCTGCGGGTGGTACCCGGCGGCGTCCGGCCCCCACTTGGGGTTGCGGTGCAGTTTCACTTGGGACAGGTAGGTCATTTTTTCGGCCGGGTGGACGAAGAACCCCTCCGTCATCTCGACCTCGTAGGGGGCGTCCGGCCCGGAGACGCTGATCAGGTCGGT
Source organism: Nocardiopsis sp. NPDC058789 (assembly GCF_042745575.1). Lineage (NCBI taxonomy): Bacteria > Bacillati > Actinomycetota > Actinomycetes > Streptosporangiales > Nocardiopsidaceae > Nocardiopsis > Nocardiopsis sp. NPDC058789. The sequence goes on along the minus strand of NZ_JBHYOW010000011.1, from coordinate 59,820 downwards.
CAGGAGCCGCATGCCTCCCGGCCAGCCGAGGTCCCGCAGGAGGTCGGTGATGTCGACGCTGTCGCGTTCGCCGAGAACCAGTTCGGCCTGTTCCAGCATGTGGCGGCGGCGTTCCTGTTCCTTGCGGGCGATGTCCTGCAGCGGGTTGTCCTGGGGAGCGTTCCGCTCTGGCCGAGGGGGAGGGGCTCCTGGGGGCAGGCCCGTGGGGCTGAGCTCCTCGACCGCTTCGATGAGTGCGGCGGGAGAGCTCCCGAGGTCGGGCGGGTCCACGACCACGTGGGTGAACACGGCCGCCAGCTCTTTCATGCTCCGCTTCTTCGCCGCGTCCCTGTACTGCTCCGGGTGGAAGAGGTCGAATCCCCGGTTGAGAGCTCCGGCGTCGATGAGTCGATCGATGAAGTCCGACGTCGCGGCGGCATAGTCCTGGGCGCTTTCCAGCGCCTCCCGTGCGGGACGCTCCAGGTCCTGGAAGTGCGCGGCCACCAGCTTCTGGAGCTCCCCGACCTGTTTCACGAGCCCCGGGTCGCGGTAGCGCTCCTGCTCGACGATGAGCTCTCTCAGCGGGCGTGACCGCAGCATCGAACGCAGGTGATCGGTGAAGACGATCAACGTCTGCCGGGTGCGCAACAGGGCTTGGTGGACGCCTGCCCTGCTGGCCTGGCCCCGCTCGATCGCGGAGCGTGTGTTGTCCAGAAGAACCAGGACCTCGGTGATCCCGCCTTGGCGGCTGACGCGTTCGAGGAACAGCAGGAAGACCATGCTGAGGGGTTCGAGGATGTACCGGTGCTCGTGGGGTCGGGGAAAGGAGGGGAGCAGCATGTTCGAGGCGAGAAAGGTGTTGAAGCGCTGCTCGAAGTCTCGAACCTCGGCCACTCCGGCGCAGGCGTCCCGAAGCTCGCCCCGGGTGAAGCCCCCGCTCCTCGGTGTTCCGGTGGTGTAGGCGTGGAAGACCGCCATGGCCACGTCCAGCAGCTGCGGGTCCTCGATGACCGAGTCGCTGTGCTTGGCGATCGGTGCGGCGAGCGCCTTCAACTGCGCGGCGAGCAGGCCCTGGGGGCGGTTGCCCACAGGCAGGGGTGGATCTGTTGATGGCATGACTGGCGGACTGCCCTGTCCGTGGGTGGGATCGCCTCCGAGAGGGAGAAGCGAGGGGATGAGAGGCAGTCAACCAGAGGTCACAAGATCATTTCAGGACAATCGAGAGATTCGTCCTGAGACACCGTGGACAGGGTAATGAGTGGATGTCGATCCTGCACACGACCCCGCCCCGGTTCAGGGGAGACGACGAGTCAGTGCTGCTCGCGGGCGGAGTGGAGGAAGGCGGTCCACTCGGCAATAGGGAAGGGGAGGTTCCCGTTCGTGGGGTTCTGCGAGTCCCGTAGGGCTGTACCTCTGTGCAGGTCCGCGACCTCGACGCAGTTCTCACCTGCTCCGCTGTAGCTGCTCTTGCGAAACACGGGGTCAGTCACGATCAATCCTTTATTGACTCGGCAACGTCATGCACGAAGTCTATGGTTTCGGCCACTGTAAGAGCAGCGCTGCTTGCTTCACGCCACATGGCATCGTATCGACGGATCTCTTCCAGATCCTCCACATACAGTGTGGATGTTGGTGTTTCGGAGTACCCGATGGTGGGGTCGTTGGACTCCGGGAACTCCATGATCTGGAAGCTGCCCAGGTTGGCAGCGTGCAGGCCTGCGGAGAACGGGAGCACCTGGATCGCGATGTTGGGTCGTGTCGCCATCTCCACGAGGTGGTGCAACTGTTCCCGCATGTTCGAGGCATCACCAGAGTGCCTTCGTAGAGCACCCTCATCGATGACCGCCGCATACTCCGGAGGGTGAAGCCGGTTCAGGATCTCCTGACGCTCCATGCGCGCCTGGATGTGGCGATGGATGCGCTCCTCTGAGTAGGCGTTGGCACCCAAGAACACACCTCTCGTATACCCGGGGGTCTGCAACAGCCCGGGGATGACCTGCGCCTCGTATACGCGAATGAACGAGGCCTCCACCTCGAAGGACGGCAGCCCAGCTGGGCTGAAGACGTCCTTGTACTTGGACCACCAGCCCGGCTCAACCGCATCCTTGGCGAGCTGGTGCATACCTTCCCAAGCGCTCTTGTCTACCTGGTAGATCTCCGCGAGACAGTCGATGTAGGCAGCTCGAATGCGCTTGAGTGAGGCCGTCTCCATCTTGCCCAGGGTTGCACGCGGAACCCCTGACTTCCTGGCAGCGATGTCGAGAGTGTCACCGGATTCCGCACGAAGGTCACGCAGGATGCGAGCAAGGCGGCGACGCCTGATGGTTGGGCTGAAGGAGGGCTTCATGGAGGCAATCTATCAAAACTTCCTGGAGATTCTCCATTCGGCTTGACTCCAGAGAATCTCCAAAACATGATGGATGTGTAGACAGTGACCGGGGTCTCACAGAAAGTTCGCAGGATCTCTGGTGCTCAGGCTACGCCGTGCCCCTTTCCCTCCGTGGGGGAAACGTGAAGGTCATCGGCCTTGCGGGCACTCCCTCGACCCACTCACTGCTTCCGCCTGCGTAAGGAGTCTGTTCGTCATGCCCGTTCTCGCCCCCGTACCCCCGATGGCCCAGGTGACCATCGCCCTCCACGAACTCGTGCCCCACGCCTACCGGCACTACTTCAACGGCCGACCCGACCGCCCCCACTACAGGACCCGCCGCTACGACTTCGGCGCCTCCCCGCTCTTCCTCCCGCTGGTGCGGGCCTTCCTGGACAGCTGCGCGGCCGAGCAGAGCGCCGACTACCGCTACCTCTTCACCCTCATCGGCTCCGAACTCGCCAGCAACGCCCTCAAGCACTCCCGCTCCGGACTGCCCGGACGCTGCTACCGGGCTCCTGTGCGAACGCCACCGAGACGGACTCCGCGTCATCTGCCGCGACGACGGGGTCACCACCGACCGCATGATCAGCGTCCACGAACGTCAACGGCCGACCCAGCCACCGCGAAGTCTGGGGCTTCCTCGCCTACGACTTCGAGGACAGCATCTGGCCCCACCTGAACCACTAGCTCCACGCACGCACGAAAAAGGGCCCAGGAAAGCGTTGCAGCGATTCCCGGGCCCCCACACAACCCCGAATTCCAGACCTAGCGAAGTCAGAAAGCAGGATCAGTGACGCATCCTATCCCCGCACCCCGACCCTCCAACGACGCTCTCGGCCGGAACCCGCTCTCCGGCCCGGCCTGCACCACCTGCGAACACCACTCCTGCCGCAAGCGCCGCGCCCAGCACCTGCCCCGCCTGGGCGGCCACCTGGCCGAATACCGCTCCGAGCACGCCCTCGCCGCCTCACTCCAGGCCCGCAACCCGCACCTGATCATCTGGTACGGAGAGCGCACCGGCTCCTACTGGATCGCCAGCCCCACCGGCCTCACCGAGGTCCTCGAAGCCCAGACCCTCACCCGCCTCCTGCCCCCGGTCCTCGAACTCTGGTGATCTCGACCATGTAGCCGGTGGCGGCCGTCTCCAAGGGCGGGGCAGCCGCCACCGCACCGCTTCCTTGAGCAAGTCACGGGCACTTGGGGCTGCTGGTCGGTGGCTCAAGGGGCTAGGAACGCTGTTCCGCCGCCTTTCCGATGCGCAGAGACTGGATCTGTTCCCCCGTTGCGGTCAGCCTCCAGAAGATCCAGCCGTTGCGCGAGATACTCACTCTCTTCTCGAGGGGAAGCAGCGAGTTGGCCCGTTCCACTACCGCGCCGGCTGCAGGGCTGGGATCGTCGAACACCTGGCCGTCCCACGGAGGCGAGACGATACCGAGCATGTGCGTCGCCGGGTCGAACCACCCCTCGACACGCTGCTTCTTGTAGTTGGCGTACACGGGGACCTTCACTCCCGCTTTCGCGGACCCCAGGGACGACTCCTCCACGGACAGTCTGGTCAGGAGCCGGGCGATGATCTCGCCCTTGCTGCATCCCTCCCAGCGTGCGAGGAGCGCGAGTTGGTGATCCGAATCCTGTGATACCTCGACGTGGGGCATACGCCCACGATTCCAGAGCTCGATCGTCCACGTGAACCGTTCTGCCGTGTCACTTACGGGCCCCTTCCCTCCAGGGGTGTGCCCACAGTGGCCGCATGTGGCCAGAGTTCCGAAAGGGACTTTGGTCCCGGATCAGTGTGCAGGTCAGCGGCGATAATCTGGGTCCGCAGACCGTGTGCTCCCTCGACTCACGCGCGGCTCCCGAGGTATTGGCAGGTCCCCCAATGCAGTCACTCACCCCAGCAGATCCCCGTGTGCTTGGCGGGATCGAAATCCTGGGCAGGCTCGGCAAGGGCGGCATGGGCGTGGTCTACGCGGGGCGTACCGATGACGACTCACTGGTCGCGGTCAAGACCCTGCATGTCGGGGGTCTCGAACAGAGGGATCTGCGCGAGCGGTTCGACCGCGAGTCCACGGCCCTGGGCATGGTGCAGGGGCCGGGTGTGGCCGCGCTCGTGGACTCCGGACAGGACGCCGACGAGATCCCCTGGCTCGCCCTGGAGTATGTACCGGGCCTCGACCTGGCCACCTACCTCAAGCGGCATGATCCCCTGGACGAGGTGACCGGTACGGCGCTGGGCCTCGTGCTGGCCAACGCGCTCACGGACATTCACACCGCTGGCCTGCTCCACCGCGACCTCAAACCGGCCAATGTCATGCTCGGCCCCGACGGCCCCAAAGTAGTCGACTTCGGGCTGGTCGCCATCGGTGGCGCTGGAGGCGACCTGACGCACACCAACATGCGTCTGGGTACCCCTCGCTTCATGGCACCGGAACAGTTCACCGCTCCGACGTCGGTGGGCGCCGGGGCAGACGTGTACGCCCTTGGGGCGCTGCTGGTCTTCGCCACCTCTGGTCAGTACCTGTACGAGGGAACCACCCCGGAAGCCCTGGGCTTCGCTGCGGCCAACCCGGTCATCGAGCCGAACCTTTCCGGGGTCCCCACAGGGCTTGCCCCTCTGGTCACCGAGCTCTTGGCGTTCAAGCCGGAAGATCGGCCGAGTCTGGCGGACGTGCGTGCGCAACTCACCGAACAGCTCGCCGCCAAGCACCTGTCACCCGCGGCTGCCAGGGCGCGTCTCGCGGAGCGGACGTACGTCCCGGGCACGGGTCTCACCGACGAGGTTCCGCCAGCCAAGCGGCACGCCCCCGTCACCCGAGTGGAGACGGTTGACCCCTCCCGCACGGTCGGGCCCTGGGCAGGGAAGCGGGGCGGCCGCGCGGCACGTACGGCTGAGCGGTTGCGCAAGGCCTATGCCCGTCCCGCCGCCTGACAGCTCGGCACCGCCCGAAGCCCAGTGTTTCCGGGACCGGGGCTCCGTCACCGCCTGATGGATTCCCGATAACAAGGCGCTCCCGATTTCCGAGTACGCGGCGTACGGGTCAACCGGGACCGCCCTTGGCGCGTGACCTCTCAGGGATCCACGTGCCACAACCAACCCAGGTCGGATCGCAGGGCGATCCGGATATCTCGATTCGCAGCGGACAGTGAGGGTCGTTCAGTGACCGAAGGCGCAGACGCGACGCAGACGAGCCCGTTCGCCCCCGGGGCTCGGGTGGAGGTACGTGACGCGGAGTGGATGGTGCGCACCTGTACCCCGGCCGCCTCGGCGGTGGACGGGCACATGGTCAGGGTTGTCGGGGTATCGGAGTTCGTCCGCGGTGAGGACGCGGTGTTCTTCACCGGGATCGAGGAGGTCACCGCCCTGGACCCCGAGCGGACCAGACTGGTGCACGACGATTCCTCGGGATACGCCCGCAGCCGCCTCTACCTGGAGTCGGTGCTGCGCCGTACCCCGCTGCCCCAGTCCGAGCGACGCCTGGCGATGCCGGACAAGTTCCTCCTCAAGGACCTCGTATATCAGCGCCGCCCCGCCGAACTCGCTCTCCGGGAGCTGCGCCCGCGCGTGCTCATCGCCGACGTGGTGGGTCTGGGCAAGACCCTGGAGATCGGCCTGATCCTCGCCGAGCTCATCCGCCGCGGCCGAGGCGAGCGCATCCTCGTCGTCACCCCGCAGCAGGTCCTGGAGCAGTTCCAGCAGGAACTGTGGACCCGCTTCGCCATCCCGCTGGTCCGCCTGGACTCGGTGGGCCTGGAGCGCGTCCAGCGCGACATCCCCGCGGGCCGCAACCCCTTCCTGTACTTCAAGCGCGCGATCATCTCCGTGGACACCCTCAAGAACCAGGGCAAGTACGGCCAGCACCTACGCAGCATGCACTGGGACGCGGTGGTGATCGACGAGTCGCACAACCTCATCAACGAGGGCAACCTCCGCAACCAGCTCGCCCGGCTTTTGGCGGCCCAGACCGACGCTCTTCTGCTGGCCTCCGCCACCCCGCACAACGGAAACTCCGAGTCCTTCGCCGAGCTGATCCGCCTGCTCGACCCGGCCGCCATCGCCGACCCGAAGGACTACTCCGCCAAGGACATCGAACACCTCTACATCCGGCGCACCAAGGTGCATCCCGAGGTGCGCGCGGAGATGGGCGACGACTGGCCCGAGCGCGGCCCGTCGGTGTCGGTGCGGGTACCCGCCACCCCCGCCGAGGAGAAGGTCTTCTCCGAACTCACCCAGGTGTGGCTGGCAGAGGGGGACCGCGAGGGCGGCCCGGTGGTCCGCATGGAACGCCGCCTGTTCCCGTACACCCTGCTGAAGGCCTTCCTGTCCTCGCACGTCGCCTTGGCCACCACAGTCGAGAACCGGCTGAAGACCATCGCCCACAGCGGTACAGGTGTGCTCAAGGACGGGGAGGACGAGCGCGAGCACCAGGCCCTGCTCAACCTTCGCGACCTCGCTGCTGAGATCGGCGGCGCCGACTCCGCCAAGCTCAAGGGTCTGGTGGGGGAGCTCAAGGACATCGGGGTCGGTGCGAAGAGCTCCACCCGAGCCGTGGTCTTCTCCGAGTCCGTGCCCACCCTGGAGTGGTTGAACGAGACCCTGCCCAAGGAACTCGGGCTCAAGCCCGAGCAAGTGGCGCTCATGCACGGCGGCCTCTCCGACACCGAACAGCAGCGCATCATCAGCGACTTCGCCCTGGAGACCAGCAAGGTCCGCGTCCTGGTCACCGGTGACGTCGCTTCCGAGGGCGTCAACCTGCACCGCCAGTGCCATCACATCGTGCACTACGACCTGCCCTGGTCGCTGATCCGGATCGAACAGCGCAACGGCCGCATCGACCGCTTCGGGCAGAAGCACCGCCCCCAGTTCCGCGCCCTCGTCCTCACCTCCGCCGTCGAGGGCGCCAAGGACGACACCGCAGTTTCCGAGAGGCTCCTCGACCGCGAGGAGAAGGCCCACCGGGCCATGGGCACCGCCGAAACGGTCACCGGCCTCTTCAGCGCCAAGAAGGAGGAGGACCGGCTCATCCAGGACCTCCTCAAGGGCCGCACCGTGGACGAGTCTCTGGACTCTGCGCACCACCAGCAGGAAGAGGGTTCGGCCTGGGTCGGAGACGTGCTCTTCGGCGACGTGGGCGTGCCCGAGGGGGAGGCCGCACCGGAACGGGCCCCCGAACCCCAGCTCTTCGGTTCCACGGAGGAGTTCGTCCGCGCCGCGCTGAGCACGGTCGCCGGGGAGGTCTCCGTCGACGAGGACGAACGCATCCTCGCCTTCGAACCGCCCCGGGACCTGGCCCACCGCCTCAGCGCACTGCCCGTCGACTACCTGCGCGAACTCAAGGTCAAGGAGCGGCTGCGCGTCACCTTCGATCGTGAGCACGCCCAGAAACGCCTCGACGAGGCCCGCGCCACCAAGACCACCTGGCCGGACACCAGCTACGTCAGTGATCTGCACCCGCTGGTGGAGTGGCTGGTGGACAAGGTCCAGGTCCAGACCCACCGCAACGAGGCCCCGGTGATCCGCGGAGACGTCGATGCCCCGGTCTTCCTGGTCCAGGGCACCTACTCGAACGAGCTGGGCCAGCCCACGGTGGTGGAGTGGATGGCCGTCACCGGCCTGCCCGGCGAGCCCCGGCTGGAGGACATGCTCGAGGCCGTCCGGCGGGCGGGGGTGGGCACCGGCATGGTCAACACCGGCCAGCTCGGGGACCTGACTGGTCTTCAGGAGCTGGTCCCGGCGGCGGTCCGCGCGGCCCGCGCCCACCTGGAGGAGCGCAGCGCCGAGTACGACGCCCGTATCAAGGAGGACCTGGCCCGCCCCCAGCAGCGGTTGGAGCAGTGGCAGCAGCTGAGCCTGGAGGGCCTGGGTGAGGACCTGCGCGGCCAGCGGAAGAAGGAACGGGTGCACGACACCTACGCCGAACAGCAGCGCCTGATGCGCAGGATGAGCACGGCGGGCGAACCGCTGCTGCGTGTCCTCGCCGTGGTGAAGGGGGAGAACTGATGGGTTACGACTCGCTGGCCAACCGGGGAGAGTACTTCTCCGCCCACTACCTGGCCGAGGTACTGCCCAAACAGCTCAAGGGCAAGGACGGCCCCTTCAAGGGCTGGACCGAGCTGGAGCAACAGGAGAACGCCCGGGCCCGGGACGAGACGAGGAGCCCCGAACCCGTCACCCCGCGCCTGGGCCTGCGCCAGCTCAAGGCGCGGTACTTCAAGGTCCGCCCGGCACTGGCCGACCACGTCGAACAGGTGCGTGAGGGTACCGAGCCCACCGAGGCCGAGGTCGATGCCCACCACAGTCTTCTGCGCGCCCTGCACCGCGACGTGCTCACCGCGCTCGGCTTCAGCCCCAAGGACGAGCCGCTGGAGCCGCCCTTCTCCCATGGCGACGACCTGGTCCCGGTGCGGCTGGCACTGTACGAGGGCACCGTCGCCGCCGTCGAGTGCGGCTGGGCCCCTGACCCCGACGCCGCCCTGGACGAGAACGGCGCGGGCTGGCTCATCGACCCTGTGGAACTGGGCGGCCGCGAACAGATCACCCTCGGCACCAAACTGGTCTCCTGGTTGTTCGCCCGGGACGAGAACCTGCGCTACGTGCTGATCCTGTCCGGGGGCGTGGTGGCCCTCGCCGACCGCTCGGTGTGGGGCGAGGGCCGCTACCTCGCGGCCAGCCTGGACACCGCGCTCGGACGCAACGACACCGACGAACTCGGCACCATCGGCGCGCTCTTCGGCGCCCACGCACTCTTGCCCTCGGAGGAGGGCGGCACCGAACCCATCGCAACCCTCGTCGACGCCTCCCGCCAGCACGCCGTGGGTGTGTCCAAGGAGCTGCGGGAGGGGCTGCGGGACTCGGTTGAGATCATCGCCAACGAGGTCCTGGCTCGGCTACGGGATCAGGATGTGGACCCCGAGCGGATCGACACCAAGTCGAACCGCACCTTCGCCGACGAACTGGCCCGCCAGTCACTGCGCTACCTGTACCGGATCCTCTTCCTGCTGTACGCGGAGGCCCGGCCCGAGCTGGGCGTGGTACCCGCCGACGACGAGGGCTATGTCCAGGGCTACAGCATGGCGCGGCTCGGCGACCTGGTCGTCAACGACCTGGTGGGTGAGGAGGCCCGGCGCAGCACACACCTGTACCAGTCGTTGGACCTGCTGGTCCGCATGGTCAACGAGGGCCACAATCCGCGCGGGCGCCAGCTCTCCGAGGAGGAGGCGGCGGGGCTCTCGGAGGGGGACGGGCTTCGCTTCGAGCCGCTCAAGGCCGACCTGTTCGACCCTGAGCGCACCCGGTTGATCGGTACCCGGCTGCCGCACCCGGAGGACGACCCGGATGAGCCGGGCGTGCGGATGCTGGACACCCGGCTGCGCAACGAAGCGCTGTACCAGGTGCTGCGCAAGCTGATGATCTCGCGCGGGAGCCGTAAGGGCCGGGGCGGGTTCATCTCGTACGCGCAGCTCGGCATCAACCAGCTGGGCGCGGTGTACGAGGGGCTCATGTCCTACACCGGGTTCATCGCTCAGGAGGAGTTGTACGAGGCCGCCAAGAACGGTGACTCGTCGGGTGGCTCGTGGATGATCCCGGCGTCCAAGGTCGACGACTACAGCGACGACGTGTGGGTGCGGGTCAAGGACGAGAACGGCAAGTCCAGCAAGGACCGCCCGATCGTGGTCTACAAGCCCGGGTCGTTCGTGTACCGGTTGGCCGGGCGCGACCGGGAGACCAGCGCTTCCTACTACACACCGGAGTCGCTGACTCAGTTGACCGTCCAGCTCACCCTGTGGGAACGGCTCGACCAGAACGGCGAGACGACTCCTGCGAGGGAGCTGCTGGAGTGGACCATCTGCGAGCCCGCTCTGGGTTCGGGCGCCTTCCTCAACGAGGCGATCAACCAGGTGGCGGTTGAGTATCTCAAACGGGCTACGGCCGAGCGCGGGGAGGAGCTGGACCCCGAGCGCTACGCCGTGGAGCTGCAGAAGGTCAAGGCCTACATCGCCCTGCACCGGGTGTACGGGGTCGATCTCAATGGGACAGCGGTGGAGCTGGCGGAGGTCTCGCTCTGGTTGAACGTGATGTACCCGGGCTTGCAGGCGCCGTGGTTTGGTCTGCACCTGAGGCGAGGCAATTCGCTGATCGGGGCCGGGAGGAGGTTGTACGCCCCCGAGACAGTGAAGAAGGGCGAATGGCTCAAGTCCGCGCCGGAAGATCAGCCGTTCCGCGACGGCGATATCAAGGCCGGATACATCCACCACTTCCTACTGCCCGCCCAGGGCTGGGGCAGTGTCGCTGCGGAGAAGGAGGCGAAGAACCTCGCTCCGGAGGACACCGCCAAGCTGAACGCCTGGCGCAAGGCGATGCGCAAGAGGCCGAAGACGACAGGGAAGAATTCCCAGTTCCGGCGATTGCAGGCCCTGTCGAAGCGGGCGGAGTTCCTGTGGGGCTTGGTGATCCGGCGCCTGGAGTTGTCTGAGCGCGAGATCAGCAGGACCATTGACGTCTATGGCGCGAAGTGGATCAATCAGCCCGAGGACGTCATCCCGCGGGAAGAGGTACTCGACAACCTGACACAGAAGGGCACCCCGTACTGGCGCCTTAAGACACTGATGGACGCCTGGTGCGCGCTGTGGTTCTGGCCGGTGCAGAAGGCCGGGCTGCTGGACAGCAGCGACGAGGTCTACGAGCGTCTGGACAGCACACTGGACCTGAGCGGTGCCGGGAGGGACGGCACGCTGTTCGGTTCGATGCGTGAGAGTTCGGCGCTTGTCGATCTTGAATCGTGGCTCAAGTTCGCTGAGGCCCTGATCGGTGTGAAAGACGTCGAGGGAACGATCTTCGGTGACCTTGACACACTCGCCGACCTTGACGAGGCCGAGCACTCACTTCCCGCCGTCACCGGTATGGAAGCTGAGTATCGCCTGAGTGAGCTTTTCCCATGGCTGCGCGAGGTGGAGAGCCTCGCTGAACGGCACGGCTTCTTCCACTGGGAGCTGCAGTTCTCTCACCTGTTCAAGAGTCGAGGTGGCTTTGATATTCAGGTAGGTAACCCGCCGTGGGTTCGGCCGCGCTGGGAGGAAGATAGCGTCTTGGCTGAGATCGACCCGTGGTTCAAGCTGGTTGAGAAGGCTCCGGCTGACGTGAAGTACCAACGCAAGATTGCACGTCTCGACTCTGAGGCTCCTTGTGCGTATTTTCTGAAGGAGCTGGAAGAAATTTCTGGCCTTAGTGGTTTCCTGTCTAGTGAGGCGGTTTATCCGCTTATGGCGGGGACTCAGCCTGATCTCTACCGTGCTTTCATGTGTCGCGTATGGGGAAATTTGGGGGCTTCAGGTTTTGCGTCAATGCTTCATTCTGACACTCATTTTGGTGGAGTGAAGGAAGGAAATTTGAGGGCTGAGGCCTATCGTAGGCTCCGATTTCATGCTCACTTTGTCAATGCTGGGAATTGGGCGTTCCCGAGTCCGGTGGGGAGGAGTCGAGAGTTTGGAGTTCACGTCTATGGCGAGGGGCGTGAATACGTTGACTTTGTTAACATGAGCTGGCTCTATGGGGCGTCGGTTGTAGCTGGATCTTTGCAACATGATGGTTTGGGTGAGATTCCTGGCGTCAAGCATGAAGGAAAGTGGGATCTCCGTCCGCATCATGAGCGTTTGGTTCGGGTGGACGACGAGGTCTTGCGAGAGTGGCAAGATGTCACTGGTTCCCCTGGGAGTGCGGATCAAGCTGCGCTTTTGCACTTGGTCACGAGTTCCGAGGCTGGCGCTGTTCGGTCTCTGTCTGGTTATGGCGAAAGGCTGGACAGTGAAGGGGTCTATATCAGTCGTGGTTTTGATGAGGCAAACGATAAGAAATCGGGTTTGATTAGATGGAATAATGCTGAAGTAGCTCACCTTGGAGAGCTGGTTCTTCAGGGCCCCCATGTCTCTCCGGGGGCTCCTTTTCTTCAGCAGCCAAATATCCCCTTCCGGCATGCCAAAGACTGGCCTTCGGTGGATCCGCTTTTTATCGAAGAGGAATTTCTTCCTGCGGCTAACTATGAGCGAGCTTCGGGGAGTGAAGAATTTCTCGCAGCTCAGGATATATGGGATGGTAGGCACTATTCAGAGTACTTCCGGCTATCCTGGAGAGTGATGATCCCCTTCGATACGGAGAGAAGTCTTAACGCTGCTCTGATCCCTCCTGGTCCTACTCATGTGCACACTGTCCATTCGATGCGAGTCAGGGACGATCGAACTACGGTCTTGAACGCCGGGTTCTGGGCTGCTCTGCCGCTGGACTACCTCCTACGCATCACGGGGCGCTCGCACCTACAGGTAGCTGAAGCAAACAAGATGCCCGCGCCTGCCCCAGGTCACCCTTTGGAAACCGCACTGATGGTCCGCAGCATGCGGTTGAACTGCCTCACCAATGCCTACACACCTCTGTGGTCCGAGCTCTACGACGATTCTTGGATGCAGGATTCCTGGGCCGTCGAATGGCCTCGCCTGTCACCTTTGGGGGACATCAGCCCTGAGTGGGAGTACCCCTCACCTTTGCGTACCGAGTACGAACGCCGTGCTGCCCTGGTTGAACTTGATGCACTCGTCGCGACCTGGTTGGGCATGAGTGCCGAAGAACTGATCGCCATCTACAAAGCCCGGTTCCAGATTCTGGCAGGGCGTGACGATCGGACCTGGTTTGACGCGGACGGTCGCAAGATCGCGGAGGACCGGTACGCCTTCGGTCACGGACAGTCGAAGGAAGACTTCCTCCAGCTTCAGAAGTACCTGGACAAGGACGACCCAACCGACACGGTCCCTGACGGCTACTCCGCGCCCTTCTACAAGGCCGACCGGGAACGCGAGTACCGCGAGGCACACGCTCACTTCACCGAAATCGTCGAGCGTGCCAAGCGTGACGGCACCTGGGATGGGGAGGCCTGACCATGCAGCCCACGCTCGCCGCCGCAGAGGTCAAGCGGAACATCACCCAGTACCTCTCCACCACCTTCGCGCTCGCTGACGAACCCGTCCGGGAGAGCCTCGAAGCCTTCTTCACCGACCCCGTCCAGGGCATCTTCCGGGGGACCTACCTCCGGGTCCGTACACCCTTCCGGACCTCGGATGACTCTTGGCGCAGCCACCTTGAATGGCATCCGCCCGGCTTCAGCCCCTTCCTCCACCAGGCCCGGGCCTGGGAACGCCTCTCCACGCTCAACAGCCCCGCCGAGCCCACCCTCATCACCACGGGCACCGGTTCCGGTAAGACCGAGTCTTTCCTGATTCCCCTCCTGGACCACTGCCGTCGTGAGCGCGCCGCCGGGAACAACGGGATCAAGGCCGTCCTCCTCTACCCGATGAACGCGCTCGCCACCGACCAGGCACAGCGACTCAACGAACTCCTACTCGAGCCCGCCCTGTCCCAGGTCACCGCAGGTCTCTACATCGGTGACACCCCGGAGACCGGATACCAGCGGGTGAGCACGGCCCGAGCCCAGATCCGCCGCCAGCGCCCCGACATCCTCATCACCAACTACAAGATGCTCGACCTGCTCCTCCAGCGTGAGCAGGACCTTCCGCTCTGGAAGGACTCCGCCCTCACCTATGTCGTGGTCGACGAGTTCCACACCTACGACGGCGCCCAAGGCACCGACGTCGCCATGCTGCTCCGCCGTCTGGCCGCCGCCACGGGAAACGCCCGTCCGGGCCGTCCGCTCGGTGACATCTGCCCGGTGGCCACCAGCGCCACCCTCGGACAGGACGGGCCCGACAGCCTGGCAACCCCCGGCCCCTCCGGTGCCCGTGTCACCCCGGGAACCCCTGCTGCCAAGGACCACGACCCCACCGCTCGCATTCGGGAGGTTGCCTCCACCGTCTTCGGTAGCGAGTTCGGTCCGGATTCCGTTGTCGGTGAGGACCGCCTGGCCATCAACGAGTTCATGGGCAAGATCGAGTACGAGTACCCAGTGCCCGACCCGGTCTACGTCGCGCAGATCAAGGACCCGCACTCCGACCCCACAGCGATGGGGCGGATCATGGCCGAGTTCACCGGCCGCGACGATCTCACCCCGCCTGAACTCGGTGAGGTCCTGCGCAAGCACATCCTCACCAAGGCCGTGCTCAGCATCCTCGACGGCACGGTCGCGCCGCTCACCGCCGTCCTGGAAGAGCTCCCCGAACGGGGAGCCTATGCCTGGGGCATCGCGTTGAGGAGCGCCCCCGAACACGCGGCCGAGGCCCTGGCCCGCTACATCGCGCTGCTCTCCATCGCCCGCCACCCGGACACCCCTGAGGGAGAGCGGGATCGTCCCCTGGTGACCATCGAGACCCACCTGTGGGTCCGCTCGGTCTCCCGGCTCCTGCGCGCGGTCGCTGACAAACCCTCCTTCGCCTGGCACGGGGAAGCTCCGCCAGCCCTCGGCTCGGAGACCACCACCTCCGACCTGGGTCGGGTCAGCCTGCCAGCCGTTTACTGCCGTCACTGCGGCCGCTCCGGATGGGCAGCGCTCTCCCAGGAGTCCGCTCCGGCTGACCTGCTGACCGACCCGGACAAGGTCTACCGGGGTGCGATCGCCAGTAAGAAGTTCGTCCGCCCCCTCATCCGGGCCAGCCGCGCTGAGGCCGAGCAGAACCCCGCCGCCACCCTGGTGCTGCGATCCTCCGGTAACCATGTGCGTCCGGTGAATCCCGCCACCGACCTCGCCAAACACGAGGCAGGGCAGCTCGACGGCGTGTTCGTGCTCGCTGACATCTCGCACACCAAGGAGTCCTTCAAAGCCGCCGAGAACGACCGCTGCCCGGCCTGCGCCGCGGACCAGGGCACCCGGTTCCTCGGTTCGGGTCTGGCCGCGCTCGCCTCGGTCTCCGTCACCGAACTCTTCACCGGCGGCCAGCTCGCCCACGACGGTCAGACCCCCAAGACGCTGATGTTCAGCGACTCGGTACAGGACGCCGCCCACCGGGCCGGGTTCGTCTCCAACCGCTCCTACACCTTCTCCGCCCGCGCCCTGCTCGCCTCCCGGCTGCGCGAACACCACGAGGAGACCGGTGGCGCGCCGCTGGACCTCAACGACCTCATCGCCGACACCGTCGCCCGCGCCGAGGACCCCGCCTACCTGGCCTGTGTGGTCCCCCCGGACATGCACGACCTGCCCGGCATGGACCGCCTCCTGGCAGGGGAGAGCGCCGGCGGCGCCCGTGAGTGGGACCTGGTGGGGGAGCGGTTGGCCTTCACCTCCGTGCTGGAGTTCGGGCTGCGCTCCCGGCAGGGCCGCACCCTCGAACTCACCCGGACCGCCGTCGCCCAGGTCCGGCTGGACGAACCCGACCGGATCGCCGCCCTTGCCGCAGACCTGCTCCAGCACAGTGGAGAGCAGATCGAGGGCCGCCCCTCCCCGGCAGTTTTCCGCGGCTACGTGCGCGGGCTCCTCGAACGCCTGCGCACCCGGGGCGGAATCAGCCACGAGTGGCTCGAACCCTGGATCAAGAACGTCGGGGCCAAGCGCTTCGGCACCATCTGGGGTAAACGCCCCGACGGCATGCCCGCCTTCCCCCGAGGACTGCCCGCCCCGCGCTTCCTCACCGACGACCGCAAGGAACGCAGCGAGTTCGACTCGGTCACCGGTCGCGGAACCTGGTACCAGGACTGGACCACGCGCTGTCTGGGTCTCCCGCCGGAGGCCGCGCCCCGCTATCTGCGGCGTCTCCTGGAGCTCCTCCACGAGGAGGGCGTGCTCACCCGCACCGCCACCGACGCGGGTGTCAACGTTTACGGCCTCACTCCCGGACACGTCCAGGTCCGGCTCCTGGACGACGAACAGGTGGTCAACGGCGGACTGCGCTGCCACGTGTGCAACTGGCGCCAGAGCGCCCACCCCGTCCATCTGGACGACTGGGACGCCGTGGCCTGCCCCCGCTACCGGTGCACCGGCAACCTCACCGTGGACGAGGACCGCCGGTTCCGCCAGGACTACTACCGGCGCCTCTACCGGGAGGCCGAGCCCTTCCGGATCACCACCGCCGAACACACCGGCCAGCTCACCCGCGCCCAGCGCGAACGGGTCGAGGAGTCGTTCAAACGCGGAAGCCGCTACACCGACCCCAACGTCCTCTCCGCCACCCCCACCCTGGAACTGGGCATCGACATCGGCGCCCTGTCCGCCGTGGTCCTGGGCTCCCTGCCCACCGGTCCGGCCAACTACGTGCAGCGCGCCGGTCGCGCCGGACGCCGCTCCGGCAACGCCTTCCTGCTGACCCTGGTCGGCCGCCGCGCCCGCGAGCGCTACTACCTGGAGGAGCCGCTCGACATGATCGCTGGGGAGATCGCCCCGCCAGGCAGCTTCCCCTCCGCAGTGGAGATCCTGCGCCGCCAGTACGCCGCGCACCTGCTCGACCTCGCCGCCCGCGGCGACATGCCCGGAGTTCCGGCGCTGCCCGGCCGTGCCGCCGACCTCTTCGGCGATCTCGGCTGGCTTCCGGGGTTCACCGAGAGTGCCCTCGCGCACGGTGACCGCCTCGTCTCCGGATTCCTCGACCTGTTCACCGGGGCCGGGCAGGACGTGGACGACGTCGCCGGGGGCCAGCTGCGCCACTACGCCACCGTCGGCCTCAAGGAGACCGTCACCCGGGCTGAAGAGGTCTGGGCGGCCCGCCTGGCCGACCTGCGCGAGCGGGTGGAGACCGTCGGCCGCTCCATCGACGCCCTCATCGAGTCCGACCCTGAGCAGAAGCGCCGCAAACGCGCACTCCAGGCCGAACGCAACGCCGTGCGCAGGCGCATCGGGGAGATCGGCCGCACCAGTGCCCACGGCGCTCTGGTCGACCTCGGTGTGCTCCCCAACTACTCCCTCGTGGACAGCGCCACCGAACTGGAGGCCACCCTCACCTGGGAGGAGCGCGACGCCGACGGTGACTCCAGGTTCCACAGCGAGGTCCGCGAGTACAAGCGCCCCACCGCCCGGGCCCTCACCGAGCTCGCCCCCGGCAACCACTACTACGTGCGCGGCTACCGGCACACCGTCGACGGCCTCGACATCGGCTCGATGCACCGACCCGCCTGGCGGGACTGGCGGGTCTGCCCCGCCTGCGGATACGTGCGCACCCACGACGCCGCCACGGACACCTCGCCCTGCCCCCGCTGTTCCAGCGCGGTCATCGCGGACCGGGGCAGCCTGTACCGGGTCCTGGAACCCACCCGGGTGTACGCGCGCGACCGCCGCGACGACGCCCTCATCCGGGACGAGCACGACGAGCGCCAGCGCGTTTTCTACGAGACCGCCAGCGCCGTGGACATTCCCGAGGAGGCCATCGCCCCCGGCGCCTGGCGCCACACCGGGCGTGTGTTCGGCGTGGAGTTTACCCGGGAGGCGGTCATCCGCCGGTTCAACCTCGGCGCTCTGCGGATGAACCGGCCAGCCACCGTCACCTTCGCCGGGAACGAGGTCACCCCCACCCCGTTCCAGGTCTGCCGGGCCTGTGGCGGTGCCACCCTTGACGAACCCGTCAACGCCGTGAGCAACGTCCTCGGCAGCTCCTACGATTCCGGCCGCAGCTATCACCGGCCCTGGTGCCCGCAGCGTCGCGGCGACCAAGTGGAGCACGAGAAGATCGTGCTCGCCCACTCACTGCGCACCGAGGCCCTGCGCATCCTGCTACCGGTGGCCACCGTGCACACCGCCGAGCGCATCATCAGCTTCAAGGCCGCGCTCATGGCGGGCTTCGCCCGCGTCTACGGCGGAGCTCTGGACCACCTGGCCGCCACCGTCGCCGCCATGCCCGACCACGAGACCGGCCACCAGCGCCGCTACCTGGTCATCCACGACACCCTGCCCGGCGGCAGCGGCTACCTGAACCCCCGCTCCGGGGCTGAGGGCATCCGTGAGATCCTCACCGCCGCCCACGAAGTCGTAGCGCACTGCCGCTGCCAGGCTGACGAGGGCCGGGCCGCCTGCCACCGCTGCCTGCTCGCCCACGTCAGCGACCACGAGTTCCCGCATGCGGACCGGGCGCTGGCCGAGGAGATGCTCACGGATCTGCTGGAGGACTGGGAGACCGACAGCATCGCCCGCACCGACGACATCTCCCTGTGGGACCAGGTCGAGAGCGAACTGGAGGCCCGCTTCCTCCAGGCCCTCCAACGCTGGGCCAAAACCCCGGGCTCCGGCCGTTCGTTCGAACTGGGTGGCAAGGTCAACGGCCGACGCAGCGCGGTCCTGCGCCTCATCGGTGGCGATGACAAGGTCATCGGCTGGGAGGTGCTGTTCCAGAACAGCATCAAGGGCACCCGACCCGACGTGGTCTTCCGCCGCTTGGACACCAGCCGTCAGCAGGTCGCCCTCTACCTGGACGGCTACTCCTACCACGCCTCGGAGCAGTACAACCGGATCGCCGACGACGCCGACAAGCGCGCCAGGCTGCGCGCCCACGGCATCACCGTCTTCCAGCTCAACTGGGACGACCTCGACCACCTGGACGGCAAGAAGGTCCCGCACCCCGCTTGGTTGCCCTACGGGCCCAACGGGCGCATGCAGGCCCAACAGGCCTACGGGCAACAGGGAGGGGATCCCAAGGAGCTCGACGCGACGGTCTGGAACAGCCCCGCCGAGACCCTGTTCTCCTACCTCGGCGACCCCGATCCGACGCGCTGGGCCCAACGGTCCCAGGCGGCGGTCACCGGGATCATGCGCACCGCCGGGGCCGAGAAGACCGGTGGCGGAGCCGTCGAACTCGCACCACACATCACCTCCGCCCTGCGCGGCGACCGGCTGCCCGGTCCGGTCGGAGGAACGGGCTGCGTCCTGATCCGCGGCGCCGACGACGCCGGGTGCCGCGTGGTACTCGTCGCCAACCAGGCCGAGCGCACGG
This sequence comes from Nocardiopsis sp. NPDC058789, assembly GCF_042745575.1. Lineage (NCBI taxonomy): Bacteria > Bacillati > Actinomycetota > Actinomycetes > Streptosporangiales > Nocardiopsidaceae > Nocardiopsis > Nocardiopsis sp. NPDC058789. Next base: position 40,631 of record NZ_JBHYOW010000011.1, on the reverse strand, counting down.
TCAGCGCGTTCAGCGTGCTCGACGACAGCGAGGAGACCGTGGCGGAAGGCGGCGACGCCCACAAACGCCGCTGGAAGGCCTGGCTGTACTGGGGCAACCTGGTCCAGTTCCTCACGCACGAGGGTGGTGACGGCGGCCAGTTCGCACTCAGCGCGCTGAAGAGCCTGGACGTGTCCGTGCTGTCCGCGGTGGGCGGTGACGGCCTCTACAGCACCCTAGCGCTGGAGGCGATGGACCCGGTCGAGGTGACGGAACTCTTCGGGGACACCCTCACCAGCACCCGGGTACTCACCAGCGACCTCGAACGAGGGCTGGTCACCCTGCTCGACACCATGGTCGCCGAGGAGACCTCCACCGGACTGGAGCACCCCGGACACAGCTTGGACGTCACCGTCGACCCCGCGTGGGTTCAGGTGTGGGAGCTGATGGATCCGGACGAGCCCGGGCTGGAGACCCTGGCCGGTGAGCTCCAGCGGCGCGGTACACCCGCACCCGAGGTCGGCTACGAACTGGGAACCGGCATGTGGCCCGCCGAACTCGCCTGGCCCGACCACAAGGTGGCCGTCGTGCTCTCCTCCGAGCTCATCGGCAACGCCGAGGACAGGGCCAGGGGTGAGACCGCCTACATCGAGGCGGGTTGGCATGTTCGGGAGGCCGACCAGTGGGAGGTGTCCGAACTGGCGCGGATACTGACCACAGGAGCAGTGAGCACAGACGACGGGCACCTCACCGTCGGCGATGAAGACACGACGATCGCGAAGGGATGAGCATGCAGGACAAGGCCACACTGCGGCTACTCGACAAGGCCGACAAGGAGATCCGCAAGCTCCCCCGTAACGTCAAGGGGGCCCTGTACGACTTCCAGTACAAGTTCCGGGAGAACCCCGCCAACCCCACGAACGGGTTCAAGCAGCTCAAGGGTGAGCGGCTGTTCTCCGCACGGGTGGGGGAGTACCGCGCGATCCTCTTCCATGTCGGCAACCAGGACTACATCCTCGTCGCCCTGCGCCCACGCGGGCAGGTGTACGAGCACCTGGAGCGGTACCGCTTCGACATCAACCAGGTGACCGGTGCCCTGGAGATCTTCGACGTGGTGGCTTCAGAGGAGGCGAGCAGGACCGGGACCGCTGTCCCGGATGCCGCTTCCGCCCCTACGCCTGAAGCGGAGCAGCCTGCCGCTGAGCCGGCGCCCGCCGAACCCGGACCGGTTGCATCCGGCCCCCAGCCTTCCCGCCCCCTCCTTGCCGACTACACCGAAGAGCAGCTGCGTGAGCTCGGGGTCGCCGACGGCCTGGTCTCCCTCGCCCTGACCATCACCACCGAGAGCAGGCTCCTCGGTCTGGTCGAGTTCGCCCCCAAGCACACCGAGGAAGTCCTCCTCGCCCTCGCTGACGGGCGCGGTTTCGACGAGGTCATGGAGGAAGTCACCCGGCCGGTCGCCGCCGCCGAACCCGTCGACACCACGGACTACGACACCGCCTTCTCCCGCCCCGCCACCCGTGTCACCACCGCCGACACCGATCTCCAGCAGGTCCTCGAGGACGACTTCGCGGCGTGGAAGGTGTTCCTGCACCCCACCCAGCGCAAGCTCGTCACTCGCGGGTACAAGGGGCCGGCCCGGGTCAGCGGCGGTCCCGGTACCGGCAAGACCATTGTCGCCCTGCACCGGGTGAAGTACCTGGTGGACCGGCTGGGACCGGGCTACACCAAGCCCGTCCTGCTCACCACCTTCAACAAGAACCTCGCCGCGGACCTGCGCCGCCGCCTGCTCGACCTCGGCGGGCAACAGCTCCTGGACCGGGTCGACGTCGTCAACATCGACCAACTCGCCTCCCGCATCGTCAGCGAGAGCGGGCAGGGCCGTCAGCGCCGCCGCACCATCAACGACCAGCAGGCCGCGCGGGAATGGCAGGACATGCTCACCGAACTCGGTGAGGCCACATGGGACGCCGACTTCCTCAACGCCGAGTGGAGCCAGGTCATCCTGGGCCAGAGCGTGCGCACCCGTGGTGAGTACTACCGCGCACGCAGAGCCGGTCGTGGGCAGCGAGTGAGCCGCGCCCAGCGGGCCGAGATCTGGCAGCTGGTGGAGCGGTTCACCATGCGCCTGGAGGAACGGGGAGTCTGGACCTTCCGCCAGGTCGCCGAGGCGGCCGCTCGGGCGGAGGGCGACCGCGCCGCCAAGATCGCCGCCAACCGTGAGCGCGAAGCCAAGGCCGGCGGTCAGATGCTCCACCACCAGGACCAGTCCTTCGCCAACCTGCGGTTCCGCTACGAGCACGTGGTCGTGGATGAGGCACAGGACCTCAATCCGGCCCACTGGACGCTGCTGCGCTCCATGGTGGACCACACCGACAACGACATCTTCCTGGTCGGTGACACGCACCAGCGAATCTACGGTAACCAGGTGTCCCTGGGCAGCCTCGGCATCAACATCGTCGGCCGTTCCGCGCGTCTGACCCTCAGCTACCGGACCACGCGTGAGATCCTCGGCTCCGCTCTGGGCCTGTTGGGAGAGGAGACCTGGGACGATCTTGACGAGGGCACCGACACCCTCCGTGGTTACCGCTCGGTCCTGCGCGGTCCCCGACCGTTCTTCCACGGCTCCGGCACCTGGGAGGCCGAGATCGATGCTCTGGTCGCCCGGATCGGAGCGATCAGGGAACAGGCCCTGGCCGAGGGGAAGTTCGCGTCCGTCGCAGTGGCGGTTCCCATGCGGGACATGGTCGGCGAGGTCGAACGTGAACTCGTCCGCGCCGGGGTCAGCGCCGCGACCCTGGGCCCCGAAGGGCCGCCCACCGGCCACGAGGAATCCGTCCACGTGGGTACTCTGCACCGGTACAAGGGGTTGGAGTACCAGCACATGATCGTTGCCGGTGTCTCCGACACCCTGGTGCCCAACGCCAACGTGGACCGCCACAAGGACAGCGACCCGGCCCGGTATCGCCGCGAGCTCCAGATGGCTCGCTCCCTGCTGTTCGTGGCCGCCACCCGGGCCAGGGACTCCCTGGTGCTTTCCTGGCACGGCGAGCCCAGCCGTTTCCTGCCGGACTGGGCCGCACGGGAAAAGCAGGTTGAGCTGGCACCTGTCCCCGAGGAGGGGTTCGAGGACAACGGCCTCTTCAAGCCCCCGAACGCCCTTCTGTAGGGAGATCGAAGAAGGTCCCGGCCCCGAGCGGGGCCGGGACCGCTGCCAGGTCGAGGAAAGGAGCGAAGGCCACAGCGGTTCGGTCGTGGTGCCATCAGCGATGTCCTGTTGGTGAGCCTGGGCGGGGTCTGCGTCGTTCTCTCCCCGGCCACCACCGAGAAGGCTGCCCAGGAGCGTGTTGTCGAGCTCCCCGAAGTCTCCCCAGACTCGGACGGGCTCGAGAGTGACGCTGCCCTGCGCAGTACCTGGCCGAGGTTGAGGGCGAACAGGCCCCACTGAAGAACTCCAGCTGCTGCAGTCGGGGCGACGTCGTCTCCGCGCTGTTCCAGCTCAAGTGGCTGGCCCAGGCTGAGTTCGAGGAGACTCGCGAGGCGCACTCGGCGCTCTGGAGATCGCTGGGGATTGTCGCCTGGGCAGCCTGGAGAACCCGACAGGGACGATGCCTGACCGGGTCCTCCTTGCTCCACTTCTCGGTGCTCAGAACGATCCGACGACGGACACCAGGCTCACGAGTGCGATGACCACGAAGACCGGGATGACCAGGGTCACGACGCCGAGGTCCTTGTAGGACTGGCGGTGGGTGAGCCCGCAGACGATGAGCAGGGTGACCACGGCCCCGGAGTGCGGCAGGGTGTCGAGACCGCCCGCCGCCATGGCCGTGAGGCGGTGCATCGCCTCCATGCTGACGCCCTCCTGCTCGGCCATGGTCCGCAGGTCGTCGCCGAGGGCGTTGAGCGCGATCGTCATACCGCCCGAGGAGGAGCCGGTGAGACCGGCGGTGATGGACACGGAGAGGACCGAGGTCCACAGAGCGCTCACACCGAGGCCGAAGACGGAGTCGCGGACCACGGCGAAGGCGGCGACCGAGGCGACCACCGCGCCGTAGCCCACCTCGGAGGCGGTGCTGAAGATCGGGAGCATGGACCGCTTCGCCCCGTCGACGCATCCGGTCCACACCGTGGCGAGCTGGCGGAGGTTGAGGGCGACCAGGACGAGGATCGCCGCGATGATGCCCAACAGCACGGCCCACAGCCCGAGGCGCTGGTCGATGGTGATCCCGCCGAACTTCTCGTCGGCCAGGTAGGACCAGTCGAGGGCCGGAAAGATGATCAGGGTGCAGGCGAAGTTCACGGCGAAGACGGTGAGCAGCGGCAGGAAGGGGACGAGACGGTTCGCCGGTTCGAGCGTGGTGACCTGGTTGCCGGCGTCGTCGTCGGAGGCCCCGCCGACGGCACGCGCGCTCTCGGGACTGTCGAAGCTCTCACCCTTGCGGATCAGCGCGGTGCGCCGGTACTCGAGCCACAGCAGGCCGAGACCGAAGATGAGGGCACCACCCAGCAGCCCGGTCCCGGCACCGGCGAACGAACCGGTGCCGAAGAACTGTCCCGGAATGATGTTCTGCAGCTGCGGGCTGCCGGGCAGGGCGGTCATCGTGAAGGTGAAGATGCCGAGCGCGATGGTCGCGGGAATGAGGCGTCGGGGGATGTCGGCGACCCGGAAGAGCTCGCGGGCCAGCGGGTACATCACGAAAGCAACGACGAAGAGGCTGACGCCCCCGTAGGTCATGAGGGCCGAGGTGACGATCGTCGCCGCGATCGCGCTCCGCGAACCCACCAGCTTGGTCACGGTGCGGGCGATGCTCTCCGCGTAGCCGGTGACGGTCATCAGGACGCCGAAGATCGCACCGAACAGGAACACCGGGAACCAGCTGCCGACGAAGCCGGCCATCGCCGGCATGAAGATCTCGGTGTAGGAGGCCAGGATCGGGGCCCCGGAGAAGACCACCGCGACCGCCGAGGCGAGGGGCGCGGCGAGGATGACGGGGACGCCGCGGTAGGCGAGGGTGATGAGCAGGAGCAGGGACGTGACGATGCCTATGATTCCCAGTGCCATGGGACTCCTCGGGGGGTTGGGGCAACCAGTGCCGAATTCTCACCGGGAGACGAGGGCGTCTCCAAGGGCTGGGCGCGGTCGTCCGGTGGCTGGGGGACGTTCCGCGTCGGTGGGGTCGTTACCGCTGGTCGGGCGGTCGATCACGTCGGTCATCCTCGTGCCGAAGCGACGGCGGGGGGAATGGTGAACGGGCTGTCAAACCGCTGGGAACTGTGGGGCCCTTGAGGGTTGAAAGTGTGATGCACATTACGGTATGGGCCCTTTAGGGGGAGGGGACACCAGACGCGCGTGAGTGCCGATCAGTAGCCGGTGCCGGACTGGCACACCGTCCTGTTCTCCGCCACGCGACGGTGCAGGACCTGGACCGCGTGGTTACGGAGAGTCAAAGAGGGCCGGAACCGTCGTCGCTGTGGAGACCGGTGATGAAACCGCCGCTCAACGTCAGTCGCGTCACCGTTCCCGGGGAGGAAGGAAGAAGCGTCCGGCATCTCCGGCTGGTGGGACCCTGCCGTTGTTCTGACGAGGGCCCCAGGTGAACCGCGAGTGTTCCGAGGACCGTTGAGTGGGTGCCGGGAGGCGTGAAAGGCCGCGTGGGGAAAGGGACGCCTGCCGGCCCGGACAGACGGATGTGTCCGTCCCCGAGATACCCCGCACCAACCACCTCGGGAGACCCTGGGAACGGTCGACCGACTCCGCGTCGATCTCCCCTCGCTCGGAGGTTCAGTGAGCACATCCCCGCGGCACAGCCAGCGATGTGAGCACGCTGTCAAGCCGAAATGCGTCTGTTCCTCCTGCGGTGGGAGTGCTCACGGTTGGTCCGGCCACATCGAAAGGGCGCGCAGAGGTGATGCGGGGGTCCGCGAGGTGCGCGACCCCGCCGAGCGGGAATGGCGGGAGCAATCGAGGAAGTTTCGGGAGAACCACCGAAGGGTTCCCACCAAGTACCTCAGGCAGGCCGGTGGCAGGGTCGCGGTCGCGGCTCTGGTCGCGTGGTTGTCCGAGAACCCAGGCGCCGTTGAACGGGTCGAAAGGCTCGGCCGACGACTCAATGAACAGGTCTTCGACAAGGACCTGCGTGCCCTCGTCCAGGAACGGTCGGGGGAGGACCCGGCTCTGGCCGAGTACGGCAAGGAGATGGCAGGGCACTTCTGGTGCGACCTCCTTGCCGAGATCGCCAACTTTCTCGATCACGGCGCCGATCTGCTGGACAAAACCCCCGAAGGGCTCAAGGACGCGGTGCTGGAACACGAGGACGCCGCTCATTGGAGTCCTGTGCGTGCCACACTCGCGGAGGCCGCTCTGGGCTTCGTCTGGAAGGGCTTGCAGTTGATCCTCGGTGCCGACCTGGGGACAGCGGTTCTGCATGTGCGTGTCCTGGCTGTTCTGATCTGCCCTGATCCGGGGGCTCACCTCCGGGTCGCTCAGTATTGCCTGCGGCCCTTGGTGAAGGAGGCCGTGCGGGATCATCTGACGACCAACCTGGAACCCGAGTGGCTCTGGAGTGACGGACGGTGACTCCCTGGCGGGCTCCCTCAGGTGGGGGTCTCCAACAGTGCCCCTGTCACCTTCGCTCACCGGCGAGGAACACTTCTTCCTGGTGCCAACCCAGAGCATCCCTGCTGGGACGGTCGGCTTTTCGCGGCGGCAGACTGATGTCCCTGCCCGCGAGCGACGCGTAGTACTCGCCCGCTGCGGAGTGGCTCGCCAGAGCCGGACTCACCCGGACCTTGAACTGCGGGGAGATCCCCAAGTAGCCGGAGTCGAAGAGTTTGTGGATGTCGGCGCGCAGAAGCAACCCGTTGTCCAGGCGGTGCAGCCCTCCCGCACTCACTGGGTGGATGTGGGCCGCCTCGAGGGTCGGTGCCACGTCGACTCCGGTTACCGCGCACCTGCCTTCGTAGGAGTCGAGGAGTACGAGCTTGAACGCCTCCTGCCCATAGCGTCGACGCACGGGCACGGGTTGACCTCGGGTGGGGCCTGAAAACGCCCAGGTGTGGGTGTTCTCCATGGGATCGCCGAAGTGGACCTCCTCGTGCGTGGAGAGGATTCGCTCGGCGATCGGGGTGAAGTACGCGGAGTGCGCCGAGTCCGTGACGTCGTCGTACCCCTTTCCCTGGACCAGGTTGCTCGCGAAGTCCGGGGGTGGGGCGAAGGTATCGCCGTCGAAGAACACCGGGTCGCGCAGCATGACGCAGCTGATCAGTGGGTCCTCACCGACGCGAATGGCCGGGTTGCCCTCCTTGAGGCGGTACCGGTTGAGGGCCTCGCGTAGCTCTTCCAGACTGCTTCTGCCGTTTCCCTCGCCGAAGGCCGCCCAGGCTCTGGAGAGCGGGGTCCGAGTGAAACCGCTGAACACGGCGCCGCCCACGACCCGATTGTGCGGGTAACGGGTCTTGAAGAGGAACAGGTCGCCCAACCCGATCCGTCTGAAGACCTGGTTCGAGGAGGGGCGCCAGAAGTTGATCTCTCTCAGGTGAGGTCTCCGCGCGAGGAATTCGGCCCACGCGCGGTCGGTGACTCCAACATATGCCTTCATGGAGGCAATGATGTCTTTTGGCTGGATTGTCGCATGAGTCGGGTCCGGCTTTTCGTGAGGTCATCGGAAACCGGTCGGATCCCACCCAGGTACCTGGAAGCCTCAACCAACGGCCTCGGCGAGGAATCGAGTCGCGAACACGCTCCTGGACCGAATTCTTGTGGAGGCCCTCCGGATGCTCACTCAAGACCTCGAACAGGGCACGTGTGATGCGGGAGCTGAGTTCGCTTCGGGACGCCACGTGGTTCGCCTTCCGGGACAGGGGGCACAGCCGGGGAACGAGCGTACAAGTCGCATAGATGCCTGTTGTGCAGTCCTGGACTCGCAGGGCATTCCTTTTGTCGCATGGCCGGTTCCGGTCAGTGGTCGCAAGTCCCTGACGAACGACGTATCCGGCTGGTAGACCTGCGTGGCGGAGTGTCATCGGGTCGTGACGGAGCGGCCCCTTGTCGGGGAATCGGGAGAACGCGCGCGTGGAGCCGAGCGAGCTGGTGGCCAGGGTCGACTTCGACGAGGACGTCACGGAGGAAGAGGCGGAACAGCAAACCCGGGACCTGGTGCTCCTGTTGGAGGACCTGGACGTCGACGAGGTCGGTGTGGCGGAGGGTGAGGCAGCCGAGAGGACCAGGTCCGCTGATCCCGCGCTGCTCGCGGGGGCGGTGGTGGTGGCCGGTGCGATCCTCAAACCGGTGCTCGCCGCTCTGGTGACGCTGTTGGGGCAGTGGATCGAACAGAGCGGTCAGCGGTCGGTGACGGTGGAGTACGGCGACGCCAAGGTCACCGTGAAGGGCCGCGTGGCCACGAAGGACGTCGAGGCCTACGCGCGGGCCCTGAACGAGGGGGCGCAAGCCCCGGGGGGCCGGTGACTGATGCGCCGGACAGCGATCCTCATCGGGGTCAACCGCTACGAGGACCTGGCAGGGCTCGACTCACCGCGCGAGGACGTCAGAGCCATCGAGAGGGTCCTCAAGGCCAACGGGCACTACGACCGGGTCCAGCCCCTGCTGGAACCCACCCGCAACGAGGCCATGGAGGCCCTGGAGACGGCGCTGTCGGAGGGCAGGCCCGACGACCTGCTCCTGGTCTCCTTCTCCGGGCACGGGGTGAAGGACAAGCGGGGACGACTGCACCTGGCACTACGGGACACGCGCCGCAAGCGCCTGGAGACGACCGCGCTGTCCGCGGAGGTCCTCAAGCGGTTGCTGGAGGACTCTCGGATGCGCAGCAAGGTGCTGTTGCTGGACTGCTGTCACGGAGGGGCTTTCGCTGACGGCTTCGCGACCCGGTCCGGTGGTAGGGAGGAGGCCGAACCCCTCGATCTGGAGCGCCAGCTCAGCGATGGTGCGGGGACCTACGTGATCGCGGCCTCGGGCGCCCTGGAGCTGGCCCGGGAGGGTGACAACAGGGCAGGGGTGCGTCCGTCCCCATTCAGTGCCTCCGTGGTGCGGGGGTTGGCGGGCGCGGCCACCGACTCCAACGGGGACGGGTGGATCGACGCGGTCGACCTCTACCAGCACGTCCACCGCGAGGTCGACCACGTCGAGGGCCAACGCGTCACCGTCTCCTCTCTGGGAGTGCGCGGGTCGCTGGTGCTGGCCCGGCACACGGGGTCGGCGACCGCCGCCGACCTGCCGAAGGCGTCCGGATCGGCCGGAACGGGGGAAGGGGGGAGCGCCGGGGAGGGACGTCCGGATGCTCCCACCGGAGAGGAGAGCCGCGGCGCTCCCCGTGCGGGCGGTGTGTGGGGCTGGGGCCCCTACCTCGACTACCTGCGCGACTGCCTGACGAGGCAGAGCGTGCTACAGCAGCTGCCGGACGCGAACGGCCGGGACGCGGCGGTCTGCGACATGGGCTCGGAGGTGCTCCTGAGCAGGGTGGAGGACCGGTGGCGACTGACCGGTCGGGCCGAGGGCCTGGCCCGGGAGGCGGTCGACGAGGGCCGCCCCCTGCGCTACGGCTATCCGACGGTGCTCTTCGATCCGGTGCGGTCCGAGCGCGGCCGTGGCCGCAAAGCCAAACTCGCCCCGCTGTTCGTGATGGACGTGGAGGTCGAGGAGGAGGACGGTGAGCACTTCCTGCTTCCGGTCGGCGAGCCGGAGCTCAACCGGGAACTGCTGGTCTCGGCAGCCGACCTCGATGAGGGGGACATCGAGGAACTGGTCACCTGGTTCGAGGCCGACTGGGACGGCGGTGGGGTCTCGGGCCTGGCGGACAAGGCGCGCACGGTCTGCGTCAAGCTGGACCTGACCAGGGTCGACGACCTGGTCGCCGGGGAACTGCGCTCGTCGTGGGACGTGCGGCACGGTGCCCGCAGGGGTGCCCAGAACGTCGCTGTCCTCTATCGGGGCGACCCCGCCGGGGCGGCCGTCAAACAGCTTCTCGGTGATCTGGACCGGAGCGGTGGCGGGATCCGCCTCGAGAGGATCGGCGGGACGGCGCTCGGAGCCCTGTCCGGGGCCTCTCCCGTCGACGGTGCGGCGCGACCGGTGCCGCCGGTCGTGACCGGCCGCAGCAACACCGCGCAGGAGGAGATCCTCGCCTCCGCCATGAGCCAGGTACTGACCGTGGCCACGGGCGCTCCCGGAACCGGTAAGAGCGAACTCATCACCTCCGTGGTCACCACGGCCGTCGCGGCGGGCCAGTCGGTCCTGGTCGCCTCCACCAACAACACGGCCGTGGACGAGGTGGTCACGAGGGTGAACAAGCTCGGACCGGAGGCGGACCTCATGGTGCGCACCGGTAACCAGGAACACCGTGCGCGTGAACCCGAAAAACTCAACGCCCTGTTGGCCGCCGAGTGGGACGAGGCGGACGCGGCCACCGCGCACGCCCGTCTGGCGGTCCATCAGCGGGGGTTGGACACGGGCCGTGACGAGCTGGCGGAGGCGGAGCGGACCGAGCGGCGGCTGGCGCTCCTGGCCGAGGCCCGCAACCGGTTGCGGCGCGGACTGCCGACGGCGGTCGCCGCGTCCGCCTTCGAGAGCACACGGGACCGGAACCGCTGGACCCGCAGGGTGGAGGCGGCGCTGGAGTCACGCTGGGCGGGCTGGTGGCACCGGTGGTTGACGTGTCGTGGGCTCGGCATCTCGGGGACGGACCAGGAACTGTCCGGCATCCTGGCCTACCTGACCACAGAGAACGAGTGGTGGGAGCTGCGCGAGCGGTCGGAGCGGGGGCCGACTCCCGAGCAGACCGTCGACAGGATGCGCGAGCTGCGCGAGGAACGGCGCGAAGCCAGCACCGAGTACCTGCTGGGTCGGGTCGCGGACTCGCTGCGGCGGGGGAGGACCGTCATCGAGGGGCGTCTGCGTAATCTCGCCTCGGGCCAGAACGGGTGGAAGGGCATGAAGGCGCTGGTGCGCGCCGTGCCCGCCTGGGCCACCACGTCCCGGTCGGTGCGCGGGGTCTTCCCGCCCGAACCCGGGCTGTTCGACCTGGTGGTGATCGACGAGGCCAGCCAGTGCACGGTCGCGGATCTGGTCCCGCTGCTCTACCGGTCGCGACGGGCCCTGGTGATCGGCGATCCCTACCAGCTGCAACCGGTCAATCCCATGACCGCACGGGACGACCGGCGGATCCTCTCCGTCCACGGGTTGCCCGCGGTGGAGACGGAGGAACGGTCGCTCTCCTTCGGTGGGTCCTCCGCGTACCACGCGGCGGCGTCCACGCTGGTCGCGGGCGGGGGCGAGGTCCTGTGGCTGGACGAGCACTACCGGTGTCACCCCGACATCGTCGCACCGGTGAACCGGCGCTTCTACGGCGAGCGCCTGGCGGTACGCACCAACAGCGCGGCACTCGTCGCGGCGGGGGACCCCGCCGTGCGGTGGATCGACGTGCGCGGTGCCTGCGAACGTCCCGGGGGACGCTCCTGCCTCAACCGGGAGGAGGCGGAATCGGTGCTCGACCTGCTCCGCAAACTGTGGCGTTCCCTGCCTCCGGAGGCGAGCATCGGTGTGGTGTCGCCCTTCGCCCCGCAGGTGCGCCTCATCGAGGAGAAACTCGGGGACGGGGCCGCCGACCGCATTCGCGTGGGCACGGCTCACCGGTTCCAGGGTGGGGAGCGCGACGTCGTCGTGATCTCACCGGCGGCGGCGACCGGTGTGCACCGGAGCAGCGGGAACTGGGCGCGTCAGCAGCAGAACCTGTGGAACGTGGCGGTCACCCGCGCTCGCTCGCGCCTGTACGTGGTCGGCGACCGCGAGTACTGGGCCGACCAGGGCGGGCTGTTGGGTGACCTCGCGGCGCAGACGGAGGATCCGAGCGGCGGCGGGGGGCTCGACGAGGCGGGCAGCCTTCTGTTCGAGGCGCTCACCACGCGCGGAACGGGCCCGAGGGTGGGCCACCGTGTCGAGGGGTACGCCTGTGACCTGTGGGTGCCGGGGAACACGGACACGGCCGTGATCGTCGACCGTGCCGGGGTCGGTTCCACGGCCGCTCCTGCTCCGGGGCGGACACTTCAGCGGGTTCTGGACAGGGCGGCCCTGTTCGAGGAGGTCTCCGGCGTTCGTACGGTGCGCGTTCCCGCCTGGCGATGCCTCGTCGAACCCGAGGCGGTGGCCGAGGAGCTCACCACGGCCTGAGCGGGGCGGAGCCGTCATCCGGCTCGGCCCCGCACCCCCTCGGTCAGAGCTGCTCGGGGGCGTGGTGCCAGGAGTGGCCCGAGACCCCCGGGGTTCCCCCGTGTGAGGGAAGGTCCAGGTCGGGGTCCCAGCCCTGGGCCAGCAGCCAGGCGCGGACGTCGTCGCGCTCCTCGCGGACGCGCCGGTAGGCGTCGCGGACCCTCGCGTACCGGTCCCCGCGTCCGGGGCGTTCGCGCCGGAGATCGCGACGGGCCCGGGTGATCCTGCGTCCGTAGTACTCCTCGACCACCGCGGCGGCGTTGAGGTGGCTCAGGAAGCCGTGCTCCTGCCAGTCGGACAGGTCACGGGCGCGGAGTTCCTCCAGGTCCCGGCCGGTGCCGTTCGGGTCGGCGCCCGAGGCCCGCGCGGCGCGTGCCGCGACCTGGGTGCTCTCCAGGCGGCCGGTGAGGAACTCCTCGATGGCGGCCAGCGCCGTGGATTGCGTGGCCCGTGCGTCCGACGCCATGGTCGCCTCCGGTCTCGGTCCTGCTCGGTGCGGGTGCGTGACTGCGGGTCACCCACGCCCAGGTTCGCACGGCGGCGGGGACGAGCGGTACGCGGCGGCGGACCATGGGGTCGAACGGCCGGTGTTCAGCTCCCCGTGTTGAGCCACCAGATGGAGAAGTTGAGCGCGGTCGCGAACGCCACCCAGGCCCAGTAGGGCACCAGGAGGGCGGCGGCCCAACGGGACACGCGGGCGAACAGGACGATGGTCACCGCCAGTGCGCCCAACAGCAGGACGATGTCGACCAGGGCGGTTCCGCGAAGCCCGGCGGTGAAGAACAGGGGGGACCACGCCGCGTTCAGGAGCAACTGGACCGCGAACAGGGACAGTTCGGTACGGGCTCCCCTCCAGCCCCGCTGGCGCCACACCAGCCAGCCGGACACGGCGATCATCACGTACAGCACCGTCCAGACCGGGCCGAAGAGCCAGGACGGCGGTGCCCACGACGGTTGTTGCAGAGCGGCGTAGTCCGTGGCGGTCCCCGGGTTGGAGAGCACCCCGACGAGCGCGGCCGCGGTCACGGCGGCGCCGAACACCAGGGCCGCGAGGAGCGCGGACGTCGTCGACGGGGTGTTGCTGGGCGTGGCGGCGGTCATGGGTTCCCTTCGAGCGCGGGAGCGCTGGCGTGTGGTGCTCCTGGGGTGGTGGTTCCACCGTGGAGCTCATTACTCGTATACCAAGTAGCTCGGATTCCAAACGTTTTTGGTCGCACTGAGTAGGCGGTCCTGAGCGCGGCGTTCGGGCAGCCCTGCCTCCCCGCTTCGGGTCGGGGTCGGCCGCATACTGCCCTCAGGGGCGGACACGGCCGTCGAACACCGGGTTCGAGGGCCGACCGGGCCGGGCCGCACGTCGCCGGGAGGGCGTCACCCGGGGTGGGCCGGGCGCGGAGCCCGGTGTTCGCGTCTCGCACGATCCGACACCCGACACCGGAGAGAGCAGGTCCAACATGACCCAGGACAAACCGTTGTGGTTGTTCGGTGACCAGCTCGGCGGGCACTTCCACGGAACCCGGCGGAACCGGGGCAGGCCGATCCTGCTGATCGAGTCCGAGCGGGCCCTGCGGCACAGGCCCTACCACCGGCAGAAGCTGCACCTGGTCCTGGCGGCCATGCGGCGGCTGGCCGAGGACCTCGGTGAGCGGGTCACCTACGTTCGGGCGGCGACCTACCGGGAGGGGCTGCGCCGGTTCGGTCGGGTGGTGGACGTGCACGAACCCGGGTCCCACGCGGCGTGGGCCCTGGTCGAGCGGCTGCGGGACGAGCGCCTGGTCGACGAGGTCCTGCCCACCCCCGGGTTCGCGTTGGGCAAGGCCGGGTTCGCCGAGTGGGCGCAGGGTCGGTCGGGCTTCCGGATGGAGGACTTCTACCGGGACCAGCGGCGGAGGTTCGGTGTCCTGCTGGAACCGGACGGCGGGCCCGTGGGCGGCGGGTGGAACTTCGACAAACACAACCGCGAGGGGCCGCCCGCAGCCTCGACGCTGGGCGTGCCCGCCCCCTACCGGCCCCGGGAGAACGCCGTCGACCGGGGGGTGCGGCGGGACCTGGACGCGTGGTGCGGGGAGGCCGGGAGCAGGGTGGTGGGCGGGGACGGCCCCCGTCTGTTCGCGGTGAGCCGTGCCGAGGCCGGGCGGGCGCTGCGCCGGTTCCTCGACGAGCGGCTGCCGACGTTCGGCACGCACCAGGACGCCATGCTGGAGGACGACTGGAGCATGTCGCACTCGCTCCTGTCGGTCCCGCTCAACCTGGGGCTGCTGGACCCGCTCCGGGTGGTCGAGGCCGCCGAGCGCCGGTACCGGGAGGGCACCGCGCCGTTGGCGTCGGTCGAGGGGTTCGTCCGGCAGGTGCTGGGCTGGCGGGAGTGGACCTGGCACCTGTACTGGCATCTGGGCCCGGAGTACCTGCGGTCGAACCACTTCGGTGCGACGGCGGAGCTGCCCGGGTGGTGGCGCGCACTCGACCCCGAGGGGACCGAGGCCCGGTGCCTGAGCCGGACCATGGCGGGGGTGTGCGAGCGGGGGTACGCCCACCACATCGAGCGGCTCATGGTGCTGGGCAGCCACGCCCTCCAACGGGGCTACCGGCCCGACCGGCTGAGCGCGTGGTTCGCGACCTCGTTCGTGGACGGCTTCCCCTGGGTGATGGCCACCAACGTCATCGGGATGAGCCAGTACGCCGACGGAGGGCGGGTGGCCACCAAGCCCTACACCTCCGGTGGCGCCTACATCCGTCGCATGAGCGACCACTGCGGTTCGTGCCGGTTCGACCCCGGAGTGCGGGTGGGCCCCCGGGCCTGCCCGTTCACCGCGGGCTACTGGGCCTGGATGCGGGACAACGAGGAGGCGCTCTCGGGCAACCACCGGATGGCGCGACCCCTCGCGACGATGCGTCGGCTGACGGACATCGAAGCGGTCGTGGAGCAGGAACGACAGCGGAACCAGGGGTGATTCGGGGCTTTCGGGAGTTATCTGCGGTGACCGAAAAGAAACGAGTTCGGTGGTCGTGGATCCGCGAAGGAACCCGGCTATGGTCCGATTTTTGGTCATTGATGGGTGCCTTGGGTGGCTATGTCCGCGTGTTGTGGGCGTCGGGCGGTGGGAGAGATCGGATTCTCATCAGTGCTGCTCATGTTGGGTGTATCGCTGATCTGGGTGGGTGAAGTGAGTCGAAGGTCCCGGTTTGGGAATCGGAGAATGTCAGGATGATCTTCTTGCATCTGAAAAGGAGATTCCTGGGATTTCGCGGTGGTGTTCCTCGTAAGGTGGGCCGCGGTTTGTGGGGGACGGTTCGGGAGCGGTCGTATTGCGCCCGTCCCAGTGGTTTGCGTCCCCTTCGCCCTCTCAGTCCGTGCCCGACGGCCCCACCGTCGGGCACGGGTACACGCGACCACGACGAAGAGAGACACCTTCGATGTCGATCGACTCAGCCCCCGAGGTTCGGACCAGCGAACAGCAGAGCCTGGCGACCGCCGCCGCGCGGAACCTGGCGACCACCACCAAGTCCGCGCCGCAGATGCAGGGGAAGAGCTCCCGCTGGCTGCTCAAGACGCTCCCCTGGGTCCAGACCGACGGCGGCGCCTACCGGGTGAACCGCCGACTGACCTACACCATCGGCGACGGCCGGATCGACTTCGAGCAGACCGGCTCCGAGGTGCGCGTGATCCCGCGCGAGCTCGGGGAGCTGGCCGTGCTGCGCGGCTACGACGACATCGAGGTCCTGGAGGCCCTGGCCGGGCGCTTCACCCAGCGGGAGTTCGAGCCGGGCGAGGTCCTCGCCCAGGAGGGCACGCCCGCGGACCGGCTGTTCCTCCTGGCGCACGGGCGCGTCCACAAGACCAGCGAGGGCGCCTACGGGGAGACCAACCGCCTCGGTGTGCTCGCGGACGGCGACAACGTCGGTGAGCGGTACCTCCTGGACACCGACCCCGTCTGGGGATTCACCGTCAAGGCGGCCACCGCGGGCACCCTCCTGGAGCTGCCCCGCCGGGAGTTCATCGCACTCCTGGACGACTCGCCCAGCCTCCAGGCACAGGTCCAGGCGTTCCTGTCGGTCCCCGGACGCAGCCAGAACAAGTACGGCGAGGCCGAGATCGCCCTCTCCTCCGGGCACTCCGGTGAGGTCGAGATCCCCGGCACCTTCGTCGACTACGAGCTCAGGCCCCGTGAGTACGAGCTGAGCGTCGCCCAGACCGTGCTGCGCGTGCACACCCGGGTAGCCGACCTCTACAACAAGCCGATGAACCAGACCGAGCAGCAGCTGCGTCTGACCATCGAGGCCCTGCGTGAGCGCCAGGAGTTCGAACTGGTCAACAACCGCGACTTCGGTCTGCTGCACAACGCGGACTTCCGCCAGCGCATCCAGACGCACTCCGGCCCGCCCACGCCGGACGACCTCGACGACCTGGTGAGCATGCGGCGCAACACCCAGTTCATGTTCGCGCACCCCCGGGCCATCGCGGCCTTCGGCAAGGAGTGCAACAAGCTGGGCCTCAACATCGGCACCGTCGAGGTCGGCGGCCACCACCTGCCCGCGTGGCGCGGGGTGCCGATCCTGCCCTGCGGCAAGATCCCGATCTCCGAGCACCAGACCTCCTCGATCATCGCCGTGCGTACCGGTGAGGACAACGAGGGCGTCATCGGCCTGCACCAGACCGGCCTGCCCGACGAGGTCGAGCCCGGCCTCAACGCCCGGTTCATGGGCATCGACGACAGGGCGCTCATCTCCTACCTGGTGAGCACCTACTACTCCGCCGCCGTGCTCGTCCCGGACGCCCTCGGCGTCCTGGAGAACGTCGAGGTCCGTCCCCGTGCCTGAACGATCCGCACCGTCAGGGAAGGAGGCCTGAGTGTCACTGCTCTCCCGGATGTCCTCGACCAGCGCCGGGCACTCGACGGCGGAGCTGGTGCGCTCGCTGCTGCGCGACCCGCAACGCCCCGGGAAGGCGGACCTGTTCGCGGCCCCGACCCGGTCCGTCAGCGGGATGGGCCTGCCCGGCGGGCCCACCGGCCTGGGGACCTCGGCCGCCCGGGTCCTGCTGCCCGCCCGGCCGCCCGTGTCCGAGCCGAGGGGCGCGGGGACCGCCACCCTGGTCCCGCCCGCGCCCGCGGGCCCCGGCCTCCCGAAGGACGACGGCGGCGCACCGGTCCCGGTCCTGTACTGCCCTCCCGCCGTCCGGGACGACCCGGCGCTGGGGGAGGAGGTCAACGACCGGCTGGTCGCGTGGGCCGAGGAGGTGGGTGTGTACCCCGGTCAGCTGGACCGGGTGCGCGCGTGCGACTTCGGACGCCTCATCATGCTCGCCCACCCGGAGTCCGACGACCCCGAACGGTTGCTGGCCGCCGCCAAGTGCGCGCTGTCCGAGTGGTCGGTGGACGACCACTACATGGACGGTGAGGTGGAGGAGGCCCGCCCGGAGCTGCTGGGGCAGCGGCTGGCGATCGCCCACTCGGTGATCGACCAGGCGCACCTGCCGCTGCGGTACGCCCCGCAGCTGGAGGAGGTCGTCCAGGCCGACCCGGTCATGGTGGCGCTGCGCGCCGCCCTGGACAACCTGTCCGACCACGCCTCGGCCGCGCAGGTCCGGCGGCTCCGGCACGAGCTGGCGATCATGTTCGTGGCCTACAACCAGGAGGGGGTCTGGGCGGCGACCGGCCAGCGGCCCCCGGTCTGGGAGTTCCTCATGCACCGGCACGAGAACAGTTTCGTGCCGTGCATGGTGCTCATCGACGCGGTGGCGGGCTACGAGCTCTCCCAGGAGGAGTTCTCCGACCCCCGGGTGCGGAGGGTCTTCACCCTGGCCGGGTCCGCCAGCGTGATCGTGAACGACCTCTACTCGATGGGCAAGGAGGACCCCTCCGACTTCAGCGTCCCGAGGCTGATCGCCACCGAGGAGAACTGTTCGGAGCGCGAGGCGATCGAGCGCTCGGTCCTCCTCCACGACGAGATCATGCACACCTACGAAGCGGAGGCGGCCGCGCTCGCCCTCGCCGGATCACCGGAACTGCGCCGCTTCCTCGCCGGTGTGTGGGCCTGGCTCGGGGGCAGCCGTGAGTGGCACGCCCGGACCGCCCGCTACCACGGCGCCGCCGCGCACTGACGACACCCCTCCGGGCGGGGGCACCCGTCCCCGCCCCGGTTCGGCGTGCCCGAACCGACGACGAACATCCATGACAAGGAGCAACACGCGATGACCACGACCATGCCCTCTCACAACCCGGTGCGGAACCAGGTCCTGCGCACCGCCTACCAGAAGTCCGTGGCGGACTACTGGAACGCGGAGAAGGACCCCGTGAACATCCGCCTCGGTGAGGTCGACGGTCTCTTCCACCACCACTACGGGATCGGTGACTACGACCCGTCCGTGCTCGAGGGTCCCGAGGAGACGCGGGAGCAGCGGATCATCGAGGAGATGCACCGCCTGGAGACCGCACAGGCGGACGTCCTCCTGGACCACCTCGGTGACATCACCCCGGACGACCGCATCCAGGACACCGGCTCCGGCCGGGGCGGCACCAGCTTCATGGCCAACGCCCGTTTCGGCTGCCACGTGGACGGCGTGAGCATCTCCGAGCAGCAGGTGGACTTCGCCAACGCCCAGGCCCGTGAGCGGGGCGTGGACGACAAGGTGCGCTTCCACTTCCGCAACATGCTGGACACCGGCTTCGAGTCCGGTTCGCTGCGGGCCAGCTGGAACAACGAGTCCACGATGTACGTGGACCTGTTCGAGCTCTTCAGCGAGCACTCCCGCCTGCTGGAGTACGGCGGCCGCTACGTCACCATCACCGGCTGCTACAACGACGTGACCGGTGGCCGGTCCAA
This sequence comes from Nocardiopsis sp. NPDC058789, assembly GCF_042745575.1. Classification (NCBI taxonomy): domain Bacteria; kingdom Bacillati; phylum Actinomycetota; class Actinomycetes; order Streptosporangiales; family Nocardiopsidaceae; genus Nocardiopsis; species Nocardiopsis sp. NPDC058789. The sequence goes on along the minus strand of NZ_JBHYOW010000011.1, from coordinate 21,616 downwards.
GGCGGTCAGCCGGATCGACGAGCACTACACGTGCAACATCCACCCCCGGAGCGCGTACTTCCGGGCGATGGCCGCCAACAACCTGGTGCCGATCAACGTCGTCGACCTCACCGCCGCCACCATCCCGTACTGGGAGCTGCGGGCGCAGTCCCAGGTCGCGACCGGTGTCGAGGACCCGTTCCTGACCGCGTACAAGGAGGGCAGCTTCCACTACCTGCTCATCGCGGCCGACAAGGTCTGACCCTCCCGCCCGCGCACACGGCCCGGCCTCCGGGGCGCCCCCTCCCTCAGGGGCCGCCCCGGCCGGGCCGTGACCGCGCGGCACGCCACACCACCGTCGAACACGAAGGGCGCTCATGACCACCGACACCCACGCCGGCTCCGTGAACGAGTCCTCGCGGGACGAGCCCCGGCCGATCATGCTCGAGCTGGTCGACGAGGACGGGACCACGACGGGCACCGCCGAGAAGCTGTCCGCGCACCGGGCCCCGGGCCAGCTGCACCGGGCCTTCTCGGTGTTCCTGCTGGACGAGCGGGGACGACTGATGCTCCAGCGCCGTGCCCTGTCCAAGTACCACTCGCCGGGCCTGTGGTCCAACACCTGCTGCGGCCACCCCGAACCCGGTGAGCTCCCCTTCGTGGCGGCGTCCCGGCGCACGGGGGAGGAGCTGGGGGTGGCACCGGCGCTCATGCGCGCGGCCGGAACGGTGAGCTACCACCACACGGACCCGGTCTCCGGGCTCGTGGAACGCGAGTTCAACCACCTGTTCGTCGGGGTGGTCCGGGGTCGGACCCGTCCCGACCCCGAGGAAGTGGCCGAGACGGCCTTCGTGGACGCCGCCGGGCTGGAGCGGCTGCGCGCGGCCGCCGCGTTCTCGGTGTGGTTCCCCACGGTCCTCGACGCCGTGCGTCCGTACCTGAGGGAGCTGGGCCCGGGGGCGGGCTGGTGAGCCGGAGCCGGGACGGCGGGTGCGACACCCGTCGTCCCGGTCGGGACCGGACCAGTGACCGGAGGTTCAGGCGTCGCAGTCCTTGCAGCGGCTGGTGGCGACCCTGTCGGTGTTGCCGTGAGTCGCGCGCAGGGGTGAACTCTCACTGATCCGGCGCCACGCGGCGGGATCGGCGTCGAGGACCCAACCCCACCGGGGGGCGTGGACGCCGCCCGGGTACTGGTGCGGGCAGCCGGGAAGGTGGGCCTTCCCGCTGCTGTGGATGTGGATCTCGCTCACGGGGGGCGCCTGACCGCGACGACGGTCGGTTCCGAGCGCGCAGGCGCAACCGCCGTCCAGGGGGAGTTCGCAGAATTCACAGCGTTTCATCGCACCATCATGCCGAGCCGGTGAACCGTCCGGAACCCCTTCGCGCCGCGCGGTCCGGGGTGCACGGTCCCCGCTGCACGGGGCCGGGCCGTGCGGGCCTCGGCCCCCACGGCCCGGAGCGGTCAGCAGCGGGCGTTGATGGTGCCCTGGATGGAGGACTTCTCGGTGCTGGTCACGGACAGCCCGTAGCGGTGCTTCACGTTGACCCAGGCCTTGACGTAGTCGCAGTGGATCGCGGTGCGCGGCGGCATCCAGGCGGAGGGGTCGCGGTCACCCTTGGAACGGTTGCTGCTGGCGGACACCGCCCACAGCTGGGGCGCGGAGACGTCGTTGGCGAAGGCGCGCCGCTGGTTGGCGGACCAGCCGTTGGCGCCCGACCGCCAGGCTTCGTGGAGCGGGACCATGTGGTCGATGTCGAACGAGGACGCGTCGTCGGTCCACACGCCGTCGTACTCGCTGGACCACCGGCCGGACGTCGGTCGGCAGTCGCCGTCCACCTGCACGGTGTGGCCGTCGCGACGCAGGACGGTCTCGCGCGCGTCGCAGGGGCTGGTGATGACCACCCAGTGCGGGAAGAGGCTGCGGTCGTAGCCCGCGCCGTTGTTCTTGGCCCGGACGGTGAGGCCGTTGAGCTGCGACTGCGCGGCGGAGGTGGAGGGGATACCGGGCGGCAGGACGTGGTGGGCCAGGGCCGGGGTGGCCCAGCCGAGGACGGCGACGAGTACGGCGGCGGTGAGGGCGGCCAGGGCGCCGACCACCGTTCGGCGCGCGGGGGTGACGGGGGACGTACGGGGGATCGCGGGCAACGCTGCTCCTTGGGGGAGGAGGTGTCGGTCGAACCCTCACACCATGGAGTGTCGCGGCCGGTCTGACCAGACCCCTCCGCGTGAAATCCGTCCCGGGTTCCGGTTGCGGCGCGGTGACGGACCGGCGGGCGCCCGGTACCCGACGCGCCGACCTCGCCCGTGTGCGGCGCCCTCCCGGTCGCGCCGGGGGTGACCGCCCGTCAGGGGGAGACGCTCCGGAGCGGTCGCCGTGCGTGGGATCACGGACACCCACGGTCTCACCTGTCACACCTGTAACTTCCGTCACCTGATCGTTTCTTACCGGGGTCGCGGTAAACGATGCCTTTCACGTGGGTGAACCATGCCTAACCTGTGGGTGTCCCCACGGGACCACCATCCCGATTTCCCCGAAAGGCCTGATCCGTGATCTCTCAGCGCAGCGCGGCCGCACTAGGACTGGTGGGCGGCACGGCACTCCTCCTGTCCGGCTGCGGCTCCCCCCAGGGCGGCGGAGCCTCCTCGGAGCCGGTGACCGGAGGCGAGCTCGTGGTCGCCTCACTGCCCGCCGTCATCGATCCGCACGCCACCACCTCGCGTTCCAACTGGATGGTCGCGGCGTCGGTGTGTGAGGGCCTGTTCGCCAACGCGGCCGACACCTCGATCCAGGACGGCCTCGTGGAGTCCTACGAGTACGACGTCGACGCGGGCGTCTACACGCTGGACCTGAGGGAGGGCGTCCCGTTCCACGAGGGCGGCCAGCTCACCGCCGCCGACGTCGTGGCCTCGCTCGACCGCTACGCCGACTCCGACCCGGGTGAGCTCTTCAACAGCCTGGTTGAGGAGGTCGCCGAGACCGACGAGCTCACGGTCACGATCACCACCGTCAACCCCACGGGCGCGATCCCCGCCCTGCTCTCCACCCCCGACACCGGCGCCTACGTGATGTCGGCGTCCTCGCTGGAGGCCGCCGGGGACGACGAACTGTCCTCCCTGGACTGCACCGGCCCCTATCACCTGGACGAGTTCACCGTGGACCGCCAGGCCACGGCCTCCCGGTTCGACGAGTACGCCCCGCGCGACGAGGACCCCGACGGCGCGGCGGGGGCGAAGACCGCCCACGCCGACACCCTGAGGTTCGTCCCGTTCAACGAGTCGAACACGCTCAACCAGCTGCGCACGGCCGAGGTGAACGTCGCCCCGCAGTTCCTCGGCGTCGACCAGCTGGACGTCTACGAGGCCGACCCCTCGCTCCGGGCGGTGCTCAGCGAGGACTCCGAGTTCTCCATCATGCAGTTCAACCTGCGGTCCGAGCTGATGGGCGACGTGCTCATGCGCCGCGCCGTGCTCAACGCGCTGGACTTCGCGGAGATCGAGACCCAGTACCTCGGCGGGACCGACTACTTCACCGAGGACTCCAGCTTCTTCCCGCCCGGTTCGCCCTGGTACTCCGACTCCGGGTCCGAGGCCTACACGGACCGCTCGGCCGAGGAGGCGGAGCGCCTGCTCGACGAGGCCGGGTACGACGGCACGCCGGTGCGCGTGCTCTACCGCCCCTCCAACGACAACTACGGCCCCATCGTCCAGCAGCAGCTGGAGGCGGTCGGCCTCAACGTCGACCTCCAGGCGATGGACGCCGCCACCTTCGGCTCCACCCGGACCGAGGAGGACACCTGGGAGGTGTTCCTCGGCGGCGGAGCGGCCTACTCCGACCCCCTGACCGTGGTCTTCCTCAACGACGACTTCCCCGGCTGGTGGGCCACCGACGAGAAGGCCGAGCTCATGGCCGCCGTCACGGAGGGCGAGGACACCGAGAGCCGCAAGCCCGCCTGGGACGAACTCCAGGGCCTCATCTGGGAGGACGTCCCGTTCATCCGCTTCGGCCACGAACCCCGTCTCGCGGTGACCTCCGCGGACGTCGGCGGTTTCGAGGCCACGCAGGGGACCGTCCGCGGTTTCTACAACATCTGGATCGACCAGTAGGACCGCCGCCCGGCGGCCCACCCCGCGGGGCCGCCGGGTTCCGGAACCCACCGCGCACGAAAGACTCCTCATGAGAACCACCCTGCGGTCCCTGTCCAGGGACCCGAGCGCGATGACGGGCGCCGCGATCGTCGCGGTCATCACGCTGCTGGCACTCCTCGCCCCCCTCCTGGGCGGCGACCCCGACCTGCTCCGGCCGAGCGAGCGGCTCCAGGCCCCCGGAACCGGCGGCCCCCTCGGGACCGACGAACAGGGCCGCGACATGTGGACGGTGCTCCTCCACGGCGCGCGTACGTCGCTCGGTATCGCCGCCGCCTGCACGCTGCTCGCCATCGTCGCCGGGTTCCTCACCGGCGTCGTCTGCGGCTACTTCCGCTGGGTGGACGCGATCGTCATGCGCGTCATCGACGGCCTGATGTCGTTTCCCAACATCATCCTGGTCATGAGCCTGGTCGGCGTCCTGGGCCGGGGCGTGGGGCCGGTCCTGTTCGGCCTCACCGTGGTCCTGGTACCGCCGATCGCCCGTGTGGTCCGCGCGGCCGCGCTCACCGCGCGCTCGGCGCCCATGGTGGAGTCCGCCCGCGCGCTGGGGGCCCGTGACTCCTGGATCCTGTTCCGCTACGTGGCACCCGAGTCCGTCTCGGTGCTCATCGTCCAGGCGACCATGGGCTTCGCAGCCACGGTGCTGTCCATCGCGGCCCTGAGCTTCCTCGGTATCGGACTGCCGCCGGACGTGCCCAGCTGGGGAGCGAGCCTGTCCGCCGCGCAGCAGTACGCGGCGGTGGCCTGGTGGATCGGGGTGTTCCCCGGCGCGGCGATCCTGCTGACCGTCCTCGGGCTCATCCTCCTCGGAGACGGGCTGCGCGACGCCATGGACCCGCGGGCCCGGCGCCTGGCCGAGCTGGCGCGCTCCTCGAAGTCCTCGGCCCGGTCCTCGCGCCGGACCCGGACCGCCGTCCGCTCCGACGAGAAGGACGGGTGACCCGTGCTCTCCTACGTGTTCAAACGCCTGCTGGCGCTCATCCCGACCGTCGCCGTGCCGATGGTGCTCCTCTTCGTCCTGCTGCGGCTCACCCCGGGCGACCCGGCCGCCGTCATCCTCGGTGAGAACGCCACGGCGACCGAGATCGCGGAACTGCGCACGGAACTGGGCCTGGACGCCCCGATGTGGCAGCAGTTCCTCGACTGGCTCGCCAGGATGGCGCGCTTCGACTTCGGGGAGTCCATCTTCCTGCACGCGCCCGTGGCCGAACTGGTCCTGTCCGCGGCGCTCGTGACCGGCCAGCTGGCCCTGATCTCCATGCTCCTCGCGCTCCTCATCGGGCCCGCGCTCGGCGCCGTCGCCGGAGCCACGAGGTCGAGGGCCCTGGACCGGACCATGGTGGTCGGGTCTGCGGTGGGCGTGGCCATGCCCACCTTCTGGCTGGCCATCCTGATGGTCATGCTCTTCGGGGTGACCCTCCAGTGGCTCCCGGTCGCGGGGTTCACCCCGATCACCGAGGACCCGGTCCAGTACGTGCGCTACATGGCGCTGCCGTGCCTGGCGCTGGGCACCCTGGAGGCGGCCACGCTCTTCCGCTACTCGCGCAACGGCGTGCTCGACGCCAAGCACCAGCCCTTCGTGGCCACCGCCCGGGCCCAGGGCCTGCCCGAGCGCACCATCACCCGCTCCTACGTCTTCCCGGCCGCGCTCGCGCCCCTGGTCACCGTGGTCGGGCTCTCCCTGGCCTCGATGCTCGGCGGAGCGGTCGTGACCGAGAACGTCTTCTCCCTGCCCGGGCTGGGCAAGTTGCTCCTCACCGCCGTCGAGCGGCGCGACTACCCGCTCATCGAGGGCTGCATCTTCTTCATCGCGGTGGCCTTCGTCCTCGTCAACCTGCTGGTCGACGTGGTCGCCGCCACGCTCGACCCCCGGATCAGGCTGGAGGCCAAGGAGTGACCACGAACTCCACCGACGACGTCCTGTTGGACGTGCGCGGACTCGACGTCGACGTCCTGACCCCGGAGGGTCCGCGCCGCGTGGTGCACGCCCTCGACCTCACCCTTCGCCGTCAGGGCACCCTGGGCATCGTGGGCGAGTCCGGTTCGGGCAAGTCCATGACCGCCACCGCGGTCATGGGCATCCTCCCCGAGACGGCGCGCGCCTCCGGGCAGGTGCTCTACCGGGGCCGCGACCTGCTGTCCCTGCCCGCCCGCGAACGGCGCGCCATGGCCGGACGCGAGATGGGCTTCGTGTTCCAGGAGCCCATGAGCGCGCTCCACCCCACCAAGACCATCGGCGCGCAGATGGCGGCGCCCCTGCGCCTGCACCTGGGGCTGACCCGGCGCCAGGCCCGGGCGCGCAGCGCCGAACTCCTCGACCTGGTCGGGATCCCGCCTTCCCGGGGCGTGCTGGACGCCTACGTGCACCAGCTCTCGGGGGGTATGCGCCAGCGCGTCATGATCGCCATGAGCATCTCCTGCGAGCCCGCCCTGCTCATCGCGGACGAACCCACGACCGCGCTCGACGCCACCATCCAGAAACAGATCCTCGACCTCCTGGCCGACCTGCGTGAGGAACTCGGGCTGTCCGTCCTGCTCATCAGCCACGACCTGGGACTGGTCTCCCGGTACACGGACGACGTCGTGGTCATGCTCGACGGTCACGCCATGGAGTCGGGCCCCACCGACCGGGTGGTGTCCGCACCGGAGTCCGGCTACACCCGCGGCCTGCTGGAGGCCTCGCCCCGGCTCGGGCACAGCCCGGACCGCCTCCCCGTCATCGACAAGAGCCGATTCACCAAGGCGGTGCAGTGATGAGCACGACCGACGGCACGGCGGGAGCCGAACCCGTACTGCGCATGGAGCACGTGACCAAGAGGTTCCGCCTCGGCGGGGTCCTGCGCCGCACCGCGCACGTGGCGGTCCGGGACGCGTCGCTGGAACTGGGCCGCGACGAGGTCCTGGGCCTGGTGGGCGAGTCCGGTTCGGGCAAGTCCACCCTGGGTCGCATGGCGATCGGTCTGATCCGGCCCACCTCGGGCTCGGTGACGGTGCTGGGCCGGGACATCCTGTCCCTGCGCCGGTCCGAACTGCGGACCTACCGCCGCCGCATGCAGATGGTCTTCCAGGACTCGTCCAACTCCCTCAACCCGCGCATGACCCTGCGCGAGCTGCTGGAGGAGCCCTACCGGGTCCAGGGGCTGCACACCCCCGCCGAGCGGGAGGTCCGGGCCCTTGCGCTCGCCGACGAGGTCGGGCTCGCCCGGGCCTGGATGGGGCGCCTGCCCCACGAGTTCTCCGGTGGCCAGCGCCAGCGCGTGTCCATCGCCCGCGCCCTGGCCCTGGAACCCGAACTGATCGTCGCCGACGAACCGGTCTCGGCACTGGACGTGTCCGTGCAGGCCAAGGTCCTCAACCTGCTCAAGGACATCCGCCGGGCGCGCGGCCTCTCCCTGCTCTTCGTCAGCCACGACATGGCCGTCGTGGACTTCATGTGTGACCGCGTCGCCGTCCTGAACGGCGGCCGGGTCGTGGAGTCCGGCCCCACGTCCCAGGTGCTGCGCGCCCCCGCGGACGACTACACACGCACGTTGATCGAGGCCGTGCCCCGACTCTGACCGCACGTCCCCGCCCGTCCCGCCCCCTTCCGCTCTGGAAGAAGGAGAACATGACCACCCGACACGCGCAGGCGAAGCATGCCCTCATCCGGGGACCCGTCCCCGAGACCGAGGGGGACCGGGCCGTGGTGCTCGAACCCTACGGGGTCGACCGCATCCCGACCTACGACTACGTCCAGGAGGAGTACCTCGTCTCCGGCACGGCCGCCGGCGACCCCTACAGCACCCGCATCCTCATCCGACGTCCCGCGGACATGGCGTCCTACACGGGGCGGGCGCTGGCCGAGGTGAGCCACATCTGGGGCGGGAACTCGGTGTGGCGGGCCTTCAACCGCCAGATCATGCGCGGGGGCTTCATCTGGGTGGGCATCGACTCCCAGGCCCCGTCCGCGCTCGACCTCATCAAGGGGGTCGACCAGCGCCGGTACGCGGAGATGACCTTCTCCTCCGGGGAGCTCGCCAAGGACTTCGCGGGCAGCATCCCCTTCACGGAGAACCCCACACCGGAGGTGCTGGCCCGCGAGTACGACGAGTTCAAGGAACGGTGGTGGCGGGCCACGCCGCAGTCGTTCGAGATCATCGCCCAGGTGGCCAACGCCCTGCGGGAGGGCCTCCCCGGCCTGCCCGAAGCCGCCGTGCGCACCCTGCTGTTCGCCGGGATCTCCCAGACCGGCGGTGTCGTGCGCAGGTTCGTGGAGCGCCACCACGCCGTCCTGCGACGCCCGGAGGGAGGACCCGTCTTCGACGGGTACATGCCCTGTGCCTCGGGAGGCCCCGCGCTGCCGGACGTGGACGTGCCCGTCATGGAGGTCCTGGGGGAGGCCGAGTTCCAGTCCGTGCGCTGGGCGTGCGGGGTGTCGGGCCAGGTGCGGGGGCTGACGCACCGCAGGCCGGACTCGCCGTTCTTCCGGCTGTACGAGGTGGCCGGGATGGCGCACCGGGAGACCCGGCACATGAGTGACCGGGACCGTGAGCGCCTCCGGGACTGCCCGCTGCCGGAGGGCGCCCGGTGGTCCACCTTCCCCAACTCCCACGTGTACAACGCCCTGTTGGAGTCGTTGTCCGCGTGGGCGCGGGGGGAGGCGACACCCCCGGCCTCCCGCCTCCTGGAGACGGAGGGCGACACCGACACCGTGCTCAGGGACGGGTTCGGCAACGCCCGGGGCGGGCTCCGCACCACGTACACCGACGCACCGCTCTCCACCCTGGTGGCCGCCACCCCGATGGGCCGGCCCTCCTGGTACCACGGCAGTGAGACCCCGCTCGGTCGCGAACGGCTCGTCGAGCGCTACGGGGACGCGGACGGCTACCGGCGCGAGCACGCACGGGTCCTGGACCGGATGCTGGCCGCTGGTTTCGTCCGGCCGGAGGACGCCGAGCAGCTGCGGCTGGAGGCGGAGCTGGTCGACTTCTGACCGGCGCGGCTCCCCGTTCCGCGCGCGTGTTCGGGCCGGAGTCCGGCGCGGGGCCCGGGGGAGGGGGTGGGACACCGGGCGCGGCACCCACCCCTCCCGGGCCTCACTGCACGAGCCGGGTGAGGAACTGGTGCCCCAGCGAGTAGACGGTGCCGAGTCTGATGCGGTGGCGTACCAGCCTGCCGTCGCGCACGGACTCCAGCAGGCCGGCCTCACGCAGGCGTCGCAGGTGTCGGGAGACCTGGGGTTCGGTCATCCCCACCCGCGTCGCCAGTTCGCCGGTGGTGCAGTGCTCGTTGACCAGGTGTCGGCAGAGCACGAGCCGGGCGGGGTCCGAGAGCACGGCCATGCGGTGCTGCAACTCCCGGAGGGGGACGTCGGTGGTGCCCAACTCGGTGATCGGGAACTGCACCACGATGGGCAGGTTCGCGCGGGGCTGCGCCTCCTCGAACTTCACCACCAGGTGTGGGCGGGTGAACAGGCTGGGCACCAGGACCAGATCGCGCCCCGCGCAGGAGACGAAGGCGTTCTGGAGCTTGTCGTAGGCCACCTGCGCGGTCTGCGGAAGGTAGTGTCCGCCCGGTGTGAGGGAGGCCAGCACGACCCCGAGCCGGTCCTGGGAGAAGCGCCCCCGTACCTCGCGTTCGGCCGTGGAGAGCTGGGGCAGGGTCGCCTCCCAGCGGGCACGGAAGAACGTGTCGTGGCAGTGCTGGAGCAGGTCGGACAGGTTCTGGCGGAAGGCCGCACGGTCCGCCAGGAAGAGCTCACCCAGTTCCTCGCGCTCCTCGCTCTTGGCCCGGCAGACCTCCAGGAACTCCGCACGGTGGTCGTCGGGGTCACGCAGGCCGTAGTAGCGCTCCCAGCTCCCACTGGCGATGGTCTCCGCCACCATGGAGTCGAACACCGGTGCGGGCATGGCGTTCATCAGGGCGAGCTCGTCCTGGAACGTCGCGGGGTGGCTGGTGTCCAGGGGCAGCAGCGCGCGCAGCCGGAACCTGGCCCACAGGGGAGCGAAGGTGCGCAGGCGCCGCTCGGTGGCCCGGTCCACCCCGGATCGCACGGCGCGGATGTCCCGGCTCGCGCCCGGATGGTGGCCCGGTTCGGCGACGCTGTGCAGGAACGCCATCAGTTCGGCGAGCGGCGAGGGCCGTACCACCACACGTGAGGCGTCGGTGCTGACCAGGTCGAACACGATGGGCATGCCCAGATCCTAGTGACCCCTGGCGCCCGCCCCGCCGCGCGCCCCTCGGCGCGGGAGCCCCGAAGGGCCGCGAGGCTCAGCCCCCGGCCCGCAGACGGTCGAGTTCGGTGCGCAGCTCGGCGGCGAGGGCCACGGCGCGGTCGAGACCTCCCTGCGGCCCGCCTCCCTCAGGCGGGGCGCCGCGTGGTGGCTCCGCCGGAGCCGGAGCGGCGGCCAGGGACGGGCCCGGAGCGATACGGACCTGGTCGGTGGCTCCGTCCGCCTCGATGTCGAAGACGACGCGGTCGGAGCGGTGCCAGCTCTCGAACCACTCCAGCGGCAGGCCGTCCTGGTCGAAGGTGCCGCCTTCCAGGAGCAGGAGCGGCACCCCGTCGGGCACCCCCAGTTCACGGGCGATGCGCGGGTCGGCCGGGACGGCGCGGATCTGCCTGCGTCCGCTGCTGGGCACCGCGCCGAATCGGACCTCCATGAGCCGGTGCAGGGAGGCGTTGGCCAGCATGGCCGCGTCCAGTTCGGCGAAGCGCCCGGCGGGGAGCCAGGTGCGCACGTAGGACAGGGCCTCGTCGTCCACCGAACGGACGCGTTCCAGGCGCAGCAGGTCCTCGGTCACGAGGTGGTGGACGGCTGAGGGCGGGCCGGTGCGGGCGCGTTCCAGGGAGAGCACGGCGGTGCGCAGGCTCAGCCCCTCGGCGGAGAACTGGTCGAAGAGCCCGGTCACCCGCTGCACGAGCCGATGGTGCTCGGTGGGGATCGCGGCGACCGGAGCCCGGCCCCGGGTCCGGCGGACCGACCCCTCGTCCTCCAGGGTGGCCAGGGCCTGTCGGACCACGCTCCGGGAGACACCGAAGCGCTCGCGCAGGGCGGCCTCGCTGGGCAGGGCGTCTCCGGGCGGGATCGAGCGGTCGCGGATCTCCGCGCGCAGGGCGTCAGCCACCTGGGCGTGCAGGGGCCGGGAGTCGGAGCGGTCGACAGGCATGGCCGTCATTCTAGGGCGTGGGGTGCGGGAGCCACGGAGCGTCGGGGCCTCCCCGTCCGCGTTCGACGCGTCGCCGGACGCGGCGCGCCCCCGCCTCCCGGAATCGGAGGGCGGAGGCGCGCGGTGGTGGGCCCGTGCGGTCAGGAGGCGGTGGCCTTCCACACGTGTCCCCAGCCGGGGGCGAGCTCGGCGGCCCGGCGCAGTGCCAGGACCAGGCTGGCCTCGCGGGCGATGCCCTGGCCCGCGATGTCGAAGGCGGTGCCGTGGTCCACCGACACCCGCACCACCGGCAGTCCGGCGGTGATGTTGACGCCGTCATCGCCGTAGACGGCCTTGAAGGGCGCGTGCCCCTGGTCGTGGTAGCAGACCGCGACCAGCTTCCACTTGCCCCGGACGGCCGCCGGGATGAGCGCGTCGGCGGGGATCGGCCCGTGGGCGTTGATGCCCTCGGCGCGGGCGCGTTCGATGGCGGGTGCGAGCACGTCGGCGTCCTCGTCCCCGAAGAGGCGGTTCTCCCCGGCGTGCGGGTTGAGCCCGGCCACGCCGATGGGCTCGTCCGCCTCACCCTGGGCGCGGGCGAACGCGCTCATCAGCCGCAGCACCTCGAGGGTGCGTTCCTGGGTGACGTCCTCGATGGCGCGGCGCAGGGAGACGTGCGTGGTCAGGTGGAAGAAGGAGAGCTCACCCGCGGACAGCACGAGGCTGTAGTCGCTGACGCCGAACTCGTGCGCGAGCAGCTCGGTGTGGCCCGGCCACTGGTGCCCGCCCAGGTGCATGGCGGCCTTGTTCAGCGGGGGAGTGACGATCCCGTCGACCAGACCCCGCTTGGCCAGGTCCACGGCCTCGATCACGAAGCGCGCCGCTCCGTCGCCCGCCTCCGCGCTCAGTTCTCCGTAGGGCACGTGGCCGAGCGAGGGGCCGGTCTGCACGACGTCGATCACGCCGGGTGCGTCGGCCGCGTCGGCGGGGGAGTCGATCGGGTTGACCGCCGACGCGTCCCCGCCCACGGCGGTGACGGCCCTGCGCAGGGCGTCCGCGTCACCGACGACGACGGGCCTGGACAGTTCGCGGACCTCCGGGTGGTGGAGGAGCGCCTTCGCGGTGATCTCCGGACCGATGCCCGCGACGTCACCGAGGGTGACCGCGAGGGTGGGGCGGCTCATGAGTTGCTGCCTTTCGTGTTGCGGACCGCGTCAGCGGCCTCGATGAGGGCGGTGGGGGAGCCGAAGCCCCCGGCCTTGGTGACGATGGCCAGTCCTTCCCGGGGGCCGCCCGCCAGGGTGCCCAGCGGGATGCCCGGGGCGACCTCGCCGGTCAGGGCGATGGCCCGGGCCCGGAGGGACGCGGTGAGGGCGCGGGCTCCGTCGCCACCGGTGACGACGAACCCGGACAGCGGGTACCGCTCGGCCACGCGGGCGGCCAGCTCCCCGAAGCGCCGGGCGACCAGGGCGGGGTCGAGCCCGCTGGTGCGGTCGTCGGGGGCCACGAGAGCGGTGTGCGGGTGGGCGGGGTCGAAGGTCTCCACGACCCGGTCGGACCACTCCCGCCAGGCGGCGTCGTCGGCCAGCGCGTGCGCGTCGGGCTGTTCCACCCGCGTCCACTCGTCGGCCAGGAGCTCCGCGACCTGTCCGCGCGCGGCCTGGTGGAGCGAGGTCACCACCACCAGGGCCGGGGCGGGTTCCCGGACCGGGCGCCAGGTCTCGGCCAGCCGCGCGGCGAGACCGGCCGAACCCACGGGGACGGCGCGGTCGCCCAGGACCGTGACGGCGTCGGCGACCCGTGCGAGGTCGGCGTCGGTCTCCGCGTCGACGACGGCCACCGGCGCGGAGTCACGGAGCAGGGCGGCGTTCGCCTCGGGGTCGTCACTGGTCAGTCGGACGTACCGGGCGCCCAGGAGCTCCGCGATCCGGCTCTCGGTCACCGGGGAGACCGGGTCGTCGCCGACGGCGGTCCGGTGCACCTCCACCCCGTCCACCAGGAGGACGCCGTCGCGGACGACGCGGCCGTTGGCGGGGAAGGCCGGGCAGACCACGGCCACGGTTCCGGGCGGGGAGACGGAGAGGACCCCGTCGATCTCCGCGCGGATGGGGCCGCGCAGGGTCGAGTCGACCTTCTTGTAGACCAGGTCCGTGCCCGCGTCGCGCAGCCCGCGCACGGCGTCGGCGGCGGCGGTGGCCGCCCGTTCCGGCGGCAGGGCGCGGGAGTCGGTGGTCACGGCGACCACGTCGGCGGTGGACTCCGCCGTGCCGAGCTGGAGCTCGGTGCTCCAGCCGGCGCGCACGAACTGGACGGCGGTGTCGCCCGCGCCGGTGAGGTCGTCAGCGACCACGGCGACGCGCGGTGTGCGTGAGTGGGTCATGACCGGGTCTCCTCCGGGTCGGTGGGGTCGCTCGCCGCCCCGTCGGCGGCCCGCTGCCGTTCCGCGATCTCCTGGCGCTCGGCCTCGGCGGGCGCGGCTCCGGCCCGACGCAGCACCCAGGTGGTCACCAGCGGCGCGAGCAGGGCGGTGACCAGGACGCTCGCGGCGACCTGGGTGGTCGCGGTCCCGGCGTAGGAGAGGAAGGACGGGTCGGCGGCGGCGATGATGGCCGGGGTGGCGACGGCGTTGCCCGACGCTGTGCCCGCGGCGAATCCGATCCCCGACTCCTTGCCGCGCCGCAGGAGGAAGCGGTAGCCGAGGTAGACGAGCCCGCCGGTGACGAAGGTGATCGCCACGCCGAGGAGGACCCCGGACAGGCCGCCCCTGGCGACGTCGGCCAGGTTGATGCCGGTGCCCAGGGCGAAGGCGAAGAACGGGATGACGATCGCGGGAACCGGCGTGAGGAGTTCACGCCACTGGGAGTCGAGGTTGCCGACGAGCACGCCGAGCAGGAACGGGATGATCGCCGCGACCAGGGTGAGGAAGGGGATCTGCCCGAGCCCGGAGGCGCCGATGAACAGCAGGGCGAAGAACGGGCCGTCGTTGATGGCCCCGGCGATGTAGGCGCCCCGGTCCTTCGTCCGTCCGTACTGTCCGGTCAGGGCGAGCCAGAGGCCGCCGTTGGCGTTGGTGGCCGCGGCGAGCATCGCCATGATGGAGATGCCCAGGACGCCCTCGGGTCCGGTGACCATCGCGAGGGCGATGATGAGCAGACCGGGGATGATGCTCTTCCCGAGGAGGACGACACCGGTGGTGGCCAGCACCGGACCGCTGGTGCGGAGGGTGACCTGGGTGCCCGTCGCGAAGATGAGGAGGGCGATCAGCGGCATGGCGCTGTCCTTGAACAGCGCGGTGGTGAAGCTGCCGATGTCCAGGGCCGCCGGAGCGAAGGTTCCCAGGACCGATCCGAGGACGAGGGGGATGAGCATGGCCCCGCCAGGGACCTTGTTCATCCACTTGAGGAGGGGTACCAGCGACCCCTGGCTGTCACGCATAAGAGTCCGTTCACATGGGACCGGGATCGTGGACCGACGTCACACACGGCACCGGTACACGCGTTGTCCGTACAGATTGTACGTACAATTTCGCGTGAGTCCACCGAACGGGCACAGAAGTTCACACCACGGGTGACCTGGGGGTCCCTGTCGGGGTATCGCTAGCCACGGGTTCGGGTGCTCGGCATGGGTGGGATCGGCCGGTCGGTGCGCGCGTTCCTGCCCGCCTGGCGGGGCGCGCGGTCCTCCCGGACACACGCCAGGACCTCCGTGGCCGCGTACCGTCCGGCGACCTCGAAGCTCCAGGGGTTGGAGTCGATCTCGCTCCACAGGGCGTCGCGGAGCACGATCCGCGTCGCGTGGACGGACCTGCCCTTGCCGCGCGCTTCCAGGCCCACGCGGACCCCCTCCGCGAAGGCGTTCCGGAAGGCCTCGGGGAGGGGCGCGTCGGGGCGGGGGCAGGTCGCGGGCAGGTCGTCGACGAACTCGAAGTCCGCGCCGCTCAGCGCGGGTCCGGCGTCGAGCCACACCAGGGCGAAGTATCCGGGGCACGCGGTCTGCAGGACGTTGCGGACGAACACGCCGCTGACCGTCCGGGGCAGTGGGGGGAGGGGCGGACGAGGGAGGGGCCGTGGGGCGGGGGAGTCGGGGGTGAAGGGCATGTGTACTTTCTAGTCCCCGCTAGTCCCCGGTGCCCGGTGGATCGTGACGCAAGTGTGGTGTCCTGAGCCGTCGCTGGCGAAGAAAGCGGACTAAGTTCTCATTTGCCCCATAGAGAACGAAAGTCAGCGTCATGCCCCCACGTATCGCCGCCGCCCCCTGGGCCGCGGTCCTTCTCTCCCTCCCCCTCGTCGCCTGCGCCCCGGCCCAGGACCTCCTGGACCGCGCCGTGCCCGGAGCGGGCGTCCGGTCCCAGTCGGACCCCGTCGACCGAGTGGACCGGGACGACCCCTTCGCGGGCAGCGCGGCCGAGGACTACGGGGAGGGTTTCCCCGTGCCCGAGGCCGAGGCGGTCGGCCCCTACTCCCGGGAACAGGTCGAACGCGCCTACGCCCACACCCAGGAGCTGTTGGAGGCCGTCTACCTCAACGAGGACGCGGTGTTCGGTGAGGACAACAGCGAACTCACCGGGCTCCTCACCGGACAGACCCTGGAGTGGTACCTGGACAACCTCGGCAACCGGGACCACGAGCTCAACAGCCGCCACCTGCCCTTCAACCTCACTCCCGGTACCGCCGAGCCGATCGGTGACGAGGTGCGCGTGGACGGCGTGATGCGCGCGGAGGAGGGAAGGGACGACCAGGGCTGGGACTACCTCTCGGTGGTCACGGAGTACACGATCGTGCACCCGATCGCCGAACCCGGTCGGTCGGCCTCCACCCGCCTGGTCACCTCGCACCTCGGCGAGGTCGGCTTCTACGACGTGGGAGCGGAGGAACTGGAGGCGGCGCCGATGTGGTCGCGCGCCGTGGCACCCGTGCACTGCGTGGAGGAGTTCACCTTCACCCCCAGCTACGGGGAGGAGTACCCCGAGGGGGAACGCCCCCGGGGCGCCGTCGAGGACGCCTACGACCTGGACGCCTCCCGGGAGCTGGAGGGCTGCGGGTCCGTCCGGGACACCTGACCGGCGCCCGCCGGAGGACCCGGGTCGGGGACCCCCGGCGGGCGCGCGCGACTCACACCAGGCGCTTGAGCAGGTCCGGGAGTTCGGCCTCGTGCGCGACGGTGAGACGCCTGGTCGCGCGGGTCACCGCCACGTACAGGTCGTTCGCGCCGCGCGGCTGGGCCAACAGTTCCTCGGGACGCACCACGATCACCGAGTCGAACTCCAACCCCTTGGACTCCGTCGCGGTCAGCACCACCACGGCGTCCCCGGGGGCGTCGCGCGACGCGTCCGTCTCCACACCGGGCAGCGCGCCCGCCACCTCGGCCAGGGAGGCGTCGGAGGTGATGACCGCGATGCGGCCCTCGCCGACGGCCTCCCGCTCCTCGGTGACCAGCGCGGGCAGGTCCGAGGGGTCTGTGAGCCGCACCGCACGGGGGGCGTCGCCGTCCGCGCGCACCGACTCGGGGACCTCCTGGCCCGGGGCGGCCACGCGCAGCACGTCGGCGGCGACGGCCATGATCGGTGCCGGGGTCCGGTAGTTCACCCTCAGGTGCTCCACGTGCAGCCGGTCCGGGGCGTACGGTTCCAGGGCGGCCTCCCAGGAACCGGTTCCGGCCGCGCTGCCGGTCTGGGCGACGTCCCCGACCACGGTCAGGGACCGGGTCGGCACCCGGCGCATCACCGTGCGCCAGGCCATCGGGGACAGTTCCTGGGCCTCGTCCACGATCACGTGCCCGTAGGCCCACTCCCGGTCCGTCCCGGCCCGGTCCGCGGTGCTCAGGTCCGGGCCGGTGTCGCGGTGGCGGTCCGCGAGCAGGCGCGCGTCCAGCCCCTCCCTCGGGTCCTCGGTCAGTCCGGTGAGGTCCAGGACCCCCTGCGCGTACCGGACCTCCGCCTCCCGCTCGGCGTCGCGGCGCCGCTGGTGGGCCCGCAGGTGGCTGTCGTCCCGGCCGAGGAGGTCGGCCGCCTCGTCGAGCAGCGGGACGTCCTCGACGGTCCAGGGAGCCCCCGCCGGGCGGGCCAGGCGTTCGGCGTTCGCGACACCGGCCTCCGCGCCCACCCTCCTCAGGGCCTCGCCGTCGGCGTACAGGTCGCGGAGCACCCGCTCCGGGGTGAGGTCGGGCCACAGGGCGTCCAGGGCGTGCTGGACGGGCTCCTCCTGCCAGAGCCGCGCGCCCACGTGCGGGAGGTCCTCATCCGCGACCGGACGCCCGAGCCGCCGGGACTCGTCCCGGGCGAGCTCGCTGAGCAGGGTGTTCACCAGGTACTTGCGCGCGGTGTTGTGCGGCAGCCGCAGGTTCCGGGTGGTCTCCAGCACGTGTCGGCACACGTCTCCGGGGACGACGAGGGTCCCCGCGTCGGTCTCCACGCGCAGGTCGGCCTCTCCGAAGGCGCGCAGGGGCGAACGCTGCCGGTCCCGGACGGCGGCGCCCACGAGGTCGACCATGCGCGTCGACCCCTTGGCCGTCGCGACGGCGTGGGGGTCGCGGGCGGCGGCCTCCACCCCCGGGAACAGCTCCCCGACCGTGCGCATCACCACGTCGGTCTCCCCGAGGGAGGGCAGGACGTTCCCGACGTAGCGCAGGAAGGCCGGGTTGGGTCCCACCACCAGGACGCCCCGGCGCTCCAGGACCCGCCGGTGCGTGTAGAGGAGGTAGGCGGCGCGGTGGAGCGCCGCGACGGTCTTGCCGGTGCCCGGACCGCCCTGGACGACCAGGATCCCGGCCAGCCGGGCGCGGATGACGCGGTCCTGTTCGGCCTGGATGGTGGAGACGATGTCGGCCATACGACCGGTGCGGCCGCGCTGGAGGGAGGCGAGCAGGGCCGCCTCACCGACCAGCTGACGGCGGTCGCCCTCGGTGAGGCCGTCGACGTCGAACACCTCGTCGTCCAGCCCGACGACCCTCCTGCCGCGCACCCTGAGGTGGCGCCGCCGGGTGACCCCCTCCGGGGCGCTGGGCGTGGCCGCGTAGAAGGGACGGGCGGCCGGGGCCCGCCAGTCCACGAGGATGGTGTCGTACTCGGCGTCGCGCAGCCCGATCCGCCCCACGTAGCGCGCCTCGGTGTCCCCGGGGCCGTGGGAGACGTCGATCCGACCGAAGCACAGCCCCTCCTCGACCGAACCGAGCTGGGCCCTGCGGCGGGCGTGCTCGTAGGACCGGGTCTCACGCTCCACGATGGCGGCGTACCCGGCGCGCTCCTGGAGGTGGGCGTCGGCCAGCCGCCGCCCGGTCCGGGCGCGCAGGGCGTCGAGTCGTTCGTACATGGCGCTGACACGGGCCTGCTCGACCGTGATCGCGGCCTCCTCGGGGGAGGGGGTCGCACGGTCGGATTGACAGGAGTCCATCTGGTGGCTATCCTTGCGATTAGGAAGTTCTGTGATGGCTTTAGAAGGGATTGAATCCCGTAGCTTAGCAGAGCTTCCGCACGCGTGTGTCGGCCCGTGCTCGGCGAGCGCGTGGAACCCTCTCCCGGAACCGGGCGGAGGGTTTTTCGGTTTCCGGCGCGCTCTCCGTCCCGCACCCGCTACACTCGGCCCCATGCGAACCAGTCCGACCCACCAGGGACAGTGGTGGCGCCGCTCCTAGGCGGCGCACCGACAGTTCGCGTTCCACGAACACCGCAGCGACCGCCCCACACCGGCGGTCGTTTGTCGTTTCCGACGGCCCCGGACGGCGATGACCACCGACCGCAGAGCGCCAAAGGACCGGCCGTGAACCCCAGCGACGCACAGACCACCACGTACCGCACCCCGAGCGGCGTGACCGTCCACCGCACCGCCACCCCGTGCGACCCCGAGATCCTGACCGAACTCGTCGCCTCCGTGGAACACCGCCGGGGCGGGGTCCTCTCCTCCGGGATGGAGTATCCGGGTCGCTACGACCGCTGGCACCTGGGGTACGTGGACCCCTGCCTGGAGATCAGCACCCGAGGGCGCCGAGTCACCGCCACCGCCCTGAACGACCGGGGGCGGGTCCTGCTCCCGGTCCTGGCCGACGCGCTCGACACCGTGCCCGGGGCCGCCGACCGCGCGCAGGGACCGGACCATGTCGCCGTCACCGTTCCCGAGCCCGACCCGGACGCCTTCTTCACCGAGGAGGAGCGCAGCCGCCGCCCGAGCGTGTTCACCGCCCTGCGCGCCGTCGTCTCCGCTCTGCGCAGCCCCGAGGATTCCAACCTGGGCCTGTACGGCGCCTTCGGCTACGACCTCGCCTTCCAGTTCGAGCCGGTCCAGCGCCACATCGACCGCGACCCGACCGACCGCGACCTGGTCCTGCACCTGCCCGACGCGATCGTGGTCCGCGACCGCAAGCGCGAGACGTGCGTGCGCCACACCTACGAGTTCACCGTGCCCGCCACGGAGGCGCGCCCCCAGGCCACCACCCAGGGACTGCCCCGCGAGACCGCACCCACCCCGCCGGTGGTCGCCGCCGAGGTTCCGCCCGGCCCCCGGCCGGGCTCCTACGCCGAGGTGGTCGCGGAGGCCAAGAAGCGGTTCCGCCGGGGCGACCTGTTCGAGGTGGTCCCAGGCCACCGCACCTACGCCCGCTGCACGTCCCCGGCCCGCTTCTACGAACTGCTGCGCGAGCGCAACCCCGCGCCCTACGAGTTCTTCTTCAACCTGGGCGAGGGGGAGTACCTGGTCGGCGCCTCCCCGGAGATGTTCGTGCGGGTCAGCGGGGAGCCCGGGACCGGCCAGCGGGTGGAGACCTGCCCGATCTCCGGCACGATCCGCCGGGGCGAGGACGCGCTGGGCGACGCCGAGAACATCCAGGAGCTGCTCTCCTCGGTCAAGGAGAAGTCCGAGCTCACCATGTGCACCGACGTGGACCGCAACGACAAGTCGCGGGTGTGCGAGCCGGGCAGCGTCAAGGTGATCGGCCGCCGCCAGATCGAGATGTACTCGCGGCTGATCCACACCGTCGACCACATCGAGGGCACCCTGCGTCGCGACTTCGACGCCCTGGACGCCTTCCTCACCCACATGTGGGCGGTCACCGTCACCGGGGCGCCCAAGACCTGGGCGATGCGGTTCATCGAACAGCACGAGACCAGCCCCCGCCGCTGGTACGGCGGCGCGGTCGGGGTGGTCAACTTCGACGGCTCCATGAACACGGGCCTCACCCTGCGCACCGCACACATCCGTGACGGGGTCGCGGCCGTGCGGGTGGGTGCGACCCTCCTCTACGACTCCGACCCCGAGGCTGAGGAGAAGGAGACCTTCCTCAAGGCCCGCGCGCTGCTGGAGACGCTGGCCCTGGGCGAGGAGACCGCCGACGCGACGGTCCCCGCGGTCAGCGCGCCCGCACCGCGCCCCGGGGAGGGTATGAGGGTGCTGCTCGTGGACCACGAGGACTCCTTCGTCAACACCCTCGCGGACTACGTGCGCCGCCACGGTGCCGAGGTCACCACGGTCCGCTACGGGTTCGCACCCGAGCTCCTGGACCGGATCGCACCGGACCTGGTGGTGCTCTCGCCCGGCCCCGGCCTGCCGGTCGACTTCGCGATGTCGGACCTGCTGGCCGCCCTGGCCGCCCGCGGCCTGCCGGTGTTCGGGGTGTGCCTGGGGCTCCAGGGGATGGTCGAGCACGCCGGGGGAGAACTGCGCACCCTGGACGCGCCGGTGCACGGAAAGCCCGGCCGCGTCCGGGTGTCCGGGGGGCGGCTGCTGCCCGGCCTGGGTGAGGACGGCGCCTTCCCCGCCGCCCGCTACCACTCCACGTACAGCACCCCGGACCTGGTGAAGAACTTCGAGGTCACCGCCGTGCTGGACGGCGATCCCGGCGAGGAGCCCGTGGTCATGGCGATCGAGGACCCGGCGGCGCGCTGGTACGCGGTGCAGTTCCACCCGGAGTCGATCCTCACCGCCGGCGTCGGTGAGGGCATCGTCGCCCGCGTCCTGGAGCTCGCCCGAGAGTGACACACGTGGTGGGCGGCGGTACGACCTGTGTCACAGTGACCGCCGCTCACCTGGAATGATGTCGCACGACAATAATTGCTTCAGGGATACTGTTTGATTCGCTCGTGACCGGACAGGTGGTGCCTATGGGTATTTTGCTGACTGTCCTCGGAATCGTCCTCATCGTCTCCGGTGTCCTCGGTGTGCTGCGCGGGCAGCTCCTCTGGGGCATCATCGCCATCGTCGTCGGACTCTTCGTGGCCCCGGGCTACTTCTACGGGATCTGACCGACCTCCGTCCGACCTGCGAGGGGCGGGGGGGGGGCCCCCCCCCCCCCCCCGGGGGGGCCCCCCCCCCCCCCCCCCCCACGGCCCCCCCCCCCCCCCCCCCCCCCGACGCAACGCCGCGGGGGTGACCGGCG
>NZ_JBHYOW010000010.1:259373-290062 GCF_042745575.1 Nocardiopsis sp. NPDC058789 | reverse complement strand
GCACCATAGCGACAAAAACGGAGTTCGGCACCATAACCACAAAATGGGGCATCCCGGACATCGGATCGTCATCTGCCCGTTGACCCCCCCCCGCCCCCCCCCCCCCCCCCCCCCCCCCCCGGGGGGGGGGGGGGCCCCCCCCCCCCCCCACCCCCGGACCCGTCTGGACACGACCACCGCGAGACCCCCGGCACGGCCGCCACCCCGCGCGCCGTGCCTCGTCGTACACGGACCGGGCGGCCGCACGGCACCACACACCACGCTCCCCTCGAACGGACGTCCACGCCATGCCCACCCCACGGTCCCTCGCCCTCCCGGCGGCCACCCTCGCCCTCAGCCTCGCCCTCACGGCCTGCGGAGACACCCTCGACCTCGGAGACGACACCGCGGACGACACCGCGTTCACCTTCGGCCTCCTCTACCCCCAGACCGGCAGCCTCAGCTTCCTCGGGCGCCCCCAGACCGCCGCGGTCGACTACGCCATCGACGAGATCAACGCCGCCGGCGGCATCCTCGGCACCCAGGTCCCACCCCCCGTCGTGGCCGACGAGGCCGGAGACGCGGCACAGGCCCAACAGGCCGCCAACGACCTCGTCTCCGCCGACGTCAACGCCGTCATCGGCGCCGCCGCCTCCGTCATGACCCAGGCCAGCTACGCCACCATCACCGGCGCCGGAATCGCCCAGTGCTCCGGCTCCAGCACCGCCCCAGACCTCACCCGCGTCGACGACAACGGATACTTCTTCCGCACCGCCCCCAGCGACCTCCTCGCCGGACCCGTCCTCGCCCAACGCATCGTCGACGACGGCCACCTCGACGTCGCCGTCATCGCCCGAGCCGACGACTACGGCAACGGCTACCTCAACGCCGTCGAGACCGAACTCGCCGCCCTCGGCGCCAACGTCGTCCTCACCGAGACCTACGACCCCGACGCCACCAACTTCGGCGCCGTCGTCACCACCGCCGTGACCTCCGGAGCCGACGCCGTCGCCCTCATCTCCTTCCAGGAGGGCACCCAGCTGATGGCCGCCCTCATCGAGAGCGGCATCGAGAGCCAGTTCTACCTCACCGACGGCCTCAACGACCCCGACCTGGAGGCGACCATCGGCGCCGCCTCCACCGACGCCGTCACCGGCACCACCGGCGTCGCACCCAGCGCGAACAACCCCCGGTTCAACGAGGACCTACGCGCCTTCGACCCCGAACTCGACGCCTTCCAGTTCGCCCCGCACATCTTCGACTGCGTCACCGCCATCGCCCTCGCCGCGGAGTCCGCGAACTCCACCGACCCCGCCCAGTACGTCGACCACGTCGGAGACGTCACCCGACCCGACGGCACCGAGTGCACCAGCTTCCAGGAGTGCCGCGACCTCCTCGACGAGGGCCGCCCCATCGACTACCAGGGCATGAGCGGCAACATCGACCTCGACGACAACGGCGACCCCACCTCCGCCACCTTCGAGGTCTTCCACTTCGGCGAGAACGGCTACGAGATCCTGGAGTACGTCGAGTTCACCAACGACTGACCCCACCCAGGGACCGGACGCACGACAAGGGGGCGGGACCCACGACGGGTCCCGCCCCCCACACACGCCCGGATCAGCCCTTCGCGAGCGTCCCCAGGTACAGCTCGATCACGTTCGGGTCGTTCAACAGGTCCCGACCCGAACCCGTGTACGCGTTCCGACCCTGGTCCAGCACGTATCCCCGGTCACAGATCTGGAGGCACCGCCGCGCGTTCTGCTCCACCATGATCACCGAGACCCCGGCGGCGTTGACCTCCTTCACCCGCTGGAAGACCTCCTCCTGGTAGATCGGGGACAACCCGGCGGTCGGCTCGTCCAACAGCAGCACCGACGGATCCATCATCAGCGCCCGGCCCATGGCCACCATCTGCCGCTGACCACCCGACAGCGAACCCGCCTTCGCCCGGCGCCGGTCCGCCAGCAGCGGGAACAGCCCCGCCACCACCTCGAACCGCTCCGAGAACGACTTCGGCCGCAGGAACGCCCCCATCTGGAGGTTCTCCTCGATCGTCAGCGACGGGAACACGTTGCGCGTCTGCGGAACGTAACCCACGCCCCGCTCCACCAACGAGTGCGCCGCCAGACCCGCGATACTCGAACCCCGCAGCGTCAGACCGCCCTCACGCACCGGGATCAGCCCGAAGATCGTCTTGATCAGCGTCGACTTGCCCGCGCCGTTCGGCCCGATGATCGCCACGACCTCACCCTCGGTGAGGGTCAGCGTGCACCCGTTCAGGATGTTCACCCCGGGCACGTACCCCGCGACCAGGTCCCTGGCCAGCAACAGGTAGTCGTCCGGACCACCCACCTCCAGGGCCTCCGCCCGCGCCTGCTCCAGCACCTCCTCACGGTGCTCCTGCACGGCGGCGGCCTCCTCGGCCACGGCCGGGACCTCCTCGGGCTCCGGACGGATCCCGTCGTTCCCCTCACTCATCGCCACTCCCCTGGTCCTCGCCCTCCACGTCCTGGGCACCCAGGTAGGCGTCGATCACCTGCTGGTTGGACCGGATGTCCGAAGGACGCCCCTCCGCGATCACCTGACCCTGCGCCAACACCACGATCCAGTCGCTGATCCCCATGATCACGTCCATGTCGTGCTCCACGAACAGGACCGTCTTGCCCTCATCACGCAACGACGTGATGTGGTGCAACAACGACTGCACCAACGCCGGGTTCACACCCGCCATCGGCTCGTCCAGCATGATCATGCTCGGATCGGTCATCAGCGCGCGAGCCATCTCCAGCAGCTTGCGCTGACCACCCGACAACGCGCCCGCCATGTCCCGGCGCTTGTCGATCAGCTTGAACCGCTCCAGCAGCTCCAGCGCCTTCTCGGTGTTGACCTTCTCCTGACGGCCCCACACCGGACGCAGGAACGCACCCGCCATCCGCTCACCCGTCTGACCCGGAGCACCCAACAACATGTTGTCGAGCACCGTCATCCGCGTGAGCGCCTTCGTCAGCTGGAAGGTCCGCACCATCCCGGCCCGCGCCACCTGGTGACCACGGCGGCCGTTGATCCCCCTGCCCTCGAACGACCACTCGCCGCCGTCGACCCGGTCGAACCCCGTCAACAGGTTGAACAGCGTGGACTTGCCCGCACCGTTCGGACCGATCAGCGCCGTGATCGTCCCCCGCTGCACCTCCAGGTGCTCCACGTCCACGGCGGTCAGACCACCGAACGAACGCTTCACCCCGTCAGCCACCAGGATCGGATCCCGCTTGGCCGAACCCGGCTCCGGGACCGCCCCGGCCATCCGGTCGACCTCGGCACCCACCGCGGAGCCGTTCACCTCGTCACTTGACATTGATCAACATCTCCTTGCGGTCACCGATCAGACCCTGCGGCCGGAAGACGATCAGCAGCACCAACAACGCACCGACGAACGCCAACTGGATCGCACCGAAGTCCGGACCCGACAGGAACGGGAGGTAACCCTCACTGCCCAGACCGCGCAGCACCTTGTCCGTGAAGTTCATGAGGAACCAGAACACCATCGAACCCACGATCGGACCGAGCACACGACCCGCGCCGCCCAACAGCAGGATCACCCACAGGAAGAACGTCACCTGCGGCTTGAACTGGTCCGGCGCGATCGCACCCTGGTGCACCGCCATCATGCAACCCGCCAGGGCACCGATCAGACCGCCCAGAACCAGAGCCTGCATCTTGTACGCGAACACGTTCTTGCCGAGGCTGCGCACCGCGTCCTCGTCCTCGCGGATGCCCTTCACCACACGGCCCCACGGGCTGTGGATCAGCGCCCAGGTCAGCGCCGCCATCAGCGCCACCAGACCCCACGTCACCGTCATCAGCCACATGTGGCTGCCGCTGAACGAGAACGAACCGATCCCGTAGCGGCCCGCCGGGTCGAACAGCCCCAGCGCCAGGTTCCACTCACGGAACTCCGTCGACAGGTTCTGCAACCCGTACACACCGTTGGTGAGCGGCTCCGCGAAGCCCGCGCGGTACACCAACCGCAGCACCTCGGCCGCCGCGATCGTCGTGATCGACAGGTAGTCCGCCCGCAGCCGCAGCGTCGGCACACCCAGCAACAGCGCCAACACCACCGCGCAGGCCAGACCCACCAGGAACCCGACCAGCAACGGCAACTCGAACACCGCGACACTGATGCCGACGCCGTAGGCGCCCACCAGCATGAAGCCGACCTGCCCGAAGTTCAGCAGCCCCGCGTAACCGAAGTGCATGTTCAGGCCGATCGCGGCCAGCGCGTAGATCGCGGCCACCGGTCCCACCGCGGATCGGGCGGACTCGGCGAGGATCAAGAAAATATCCATCGTCTACCTCTCCTAGCCGACCCGCTCGCGCCGACCGAGCAGACCCTGGGGCCTGATCAGCAGCATGAGGATCATCAGGGCCAGAGCCCACGCTTGCATGAGCTGTGCGGGGAACCACAGGGTGGACAGCATCGCCACCAGACCCACGGCGACACCGCCGACCATCGCGCCGTAGGCCGTGCCCAGACCGCCCAGGATCACCGCGGCGAACATGAGCAGCAGCAGACGGAAGCCCATCTCGTAGTCCACGACCTGGTTCAGGCCGAAGAGCACGCCGCCCAGGGACGCCAGACCACCGCCGAGGAACCACACGTACAGCGTCACCCGGTCCACGTCGATACCCGACGACTCCGCCAGGTCCCGGTTGTCCGAGACAGCGCGCATCGCCTTGCCGATGCGGGTGAACTGGAGCATGCAGGCCACCAGCACCAGGACCACGACCGCGACGGCCATGATCACCAGGTCGCGCGGGGGCATCGAGATCGGGCCGATGTGCACCAGCTCCTGCACCTGGAACCCGGCGTACCGCTGACGGTTCGCGCCGAAGAGCACCAGGAGCACGTGCCGCAGCACCAGGGCCAGACCGATGGAGACGATGAACATCTGGATCAGGGCCACGTTGCGCCTGCGCAGCGGACGCCACAGGTAGCGCTCCATGGTGCTGCCGAGCACACCGCCCATGACCACCGCGATACCGGCCGCCACCCACAGCGGCACCTGCCAGCCGGGGTCGAGACCGAACAGGCCCATGAGCGTCGCCAGCGCGATACCGCCGATGACCGAGGACCACTGGAGGATGATCAGCGTCGTCCGGTTGAACCGGCCCTCCAGGAAGGCGCCCACCATGACGGCGCCCCCCAGACCGGCGAAGATCACCAGCAGGGAGTTGCCCAGCCCCGCGGCGCCGGTACTGAACAGCAGGGCCATCATCGCGCCGAAGGTGACCATGTCACCGTGCGAGAAGTTGATGACCTGCGTCGTACCGAAGATCAGGGAGAGGCCGATCGCGGAGATCGCGATGACCAGGCCGAACAGCAGACCGGCCGCGGTGAGCTGCGCGAAGCGCTCACCGAACCCGCCGCTGACGCCCTCGACCGCGACCGCCTCGTCCTCGGCGGCGGTGTCCTCCTCCGCGTCCTCGGACGCCTCGGCGTCCGGGGAGGGGGAGCTCTCGTCCTGGCCGGACGCGTCACCGGGGAGCTCCAACCCGATGAGGAGCAGCCTCTGCTGGTTGGGCTCGACCTCGACCTCGGCCACACCCTCGACGATGAGGCTCGTCTCGCGTACGGCGAACTCGCTGGGGACGGACTCCTGGTCCACCACTAGGCGGTAGTCGCCCGGTCCGGGCAACTCCACTTCCCACATTCCATCAGGGTCGGTCTCCACCGCATCGATCTCGTCATCACCCTGGAAGACCGTGATCAGGATGCCTTCGACACCCTGGTCCCGGTCGTCCGGCTGACCGATCTGACCGTGCAGCGACTCACCGCCCTGTTCGTCTGCCGTCGCCGCTGCCCCGGGGATCACCAGGAATGCGGTGATCAGGGCGAGCAACACGGTCACGAGGCGTGTGCGCACGCGCGCTCCTTGCGCATCTGAGGTTGGCGGCACCCGGATGGGAGGCATCCGGGGCCGCTGTCCTTTAGCTGTTCGGTGCGGTGAGTTTAGCCCGATTTATGCCGGTCATTCAGTGCCGCTTAAGCCACGTGACCCAACCGTCACCCCATTGTGCGCAAGCGTGATCAAACTGGTGCGGGATACGCGTTGACGCTGGACACATGTCCACGTTCCGGAGCCGCAACCTGCCGATCTGTAGGCTTTCCCGGGACCAACGGCCCCCTGGGCACGGGAAGGGGCCGCACCCGATCGGGTGCGGCCCCGGTTCAGCGCGGCGGGGGTCGGTCCGTTAGGAGGCCTGTCCCCCGAGCGTCTCGACGACCGTCTCGGCGACCTTGCGCATGGTCAGCCGACGGTCCATGGAGTTCTTCTGGATCCATCGGAACGCCTCGGGTTCGCTCATCCCGTGGCGGGTCTGGAGCAGGCCCTTCGCCTGCTCCACGAGTTTGCGGGTCTCCAGACGATCCTGGAGACTGCCGACCTCGGCTTCCAGCGCGGCCAGCTCGGCGTAGCGCGAGGTGGCCATCTCGATCGCCGGAACCAGGTCCGACTTGCTGAACGGCTTGACCAGGTAGGCCATGGCCCCGGCCTCGCGGGCCCGCTCCACCAGCTCCCGCTGGGAGAAGGCGGTCAGGATCACGACCGGGGCGATGCGCTCCCCGGCGATGCGCTCGGCGGCCGAGAGGCCGTCGAGCACCGGCATCTTGATGTCGGTGATCACCAGGTCGGGTTTGAGCTCCTGGGCAAGCCGGATGGCGGCCTCACCATCGCCCGCCTCCCCGACGACGGCGTAACCGTCCTCTTCGAGCATCTCCTTGAGATCCAGGCGAATCAGGGCCTCGTCTTCCGCGATCACCACACGGCTCTGCGTCCTCGTCACGTACACGAGGTTACCGAGATCCGCTAGTATGCTGACCGTTGGCCCCGGCAATCCGCGTCAATCGTGACTCCACCGTTGACCGAGCGACGCCGGAGCAACAGCAAAAGGAAATACAGAGAATGACTTGACACATCAGTCTCGCCCCGGTAGCCCAACCGGCAGAGGCCATGGTCTCAAACACCATCCAGTGTGGGTTCGAATCCCACCCGGGGCACCACAGCCACCTTCACGGGTGGCCTTTTTGCTGTTCAGGGGGCCTCTCCCAGAAATGTCAGATGCGTGAGCAATCATGCACGCTATGTACTCACCACATGTCAGGCGCGATGCCGTCTCCCTCGTCGACTCCGGGATCTCCCACGCGGAGGTCAGCCGTCGGATGGGGATCAACCGTTCCACACTTCGGGCGTGGACACGCGACCGTTCTCTCGTGGACAGGTACGCCGACACGGACCACTGCCCACGGTGCGAGCCGATCCCCGCCCCGCCAGGGCGCCGGGACGCCTACGGCTATCTGCTGGGCCTCTACCTCGGGGACGGGTGCCTCACCCCGGCGGGAGATCACACCAAGGGAGTCTGGCGGCTCCGGGTGATGTGCTCCGACGCCTGGCCCGGTCTGATCGAACTCTGCGCCGGGAGCATGGCCGCCATCCGCCCCGACCACAAGGTCTCCCGTGTCCCCTCCACGGGCTGCACGGAAGTGCACAGCAACTGGAAGCACTGGCCGTGCCTGTTCCCTCAGCACGGGCCGGGCAGGAAGCACGACCGCACCATCGCCCTGGAGCCCTGGCAGCGGGACATCGTCGAGGAGCACCCCGAGCAGTTCGTCCGGGGGCTGGTCCACTCCGACGGCAGCCGCGTGCTCAACCGAATCAGAAGGTCCCTGCCCGACGGCGGAGTGAAGCACTACGAGTACCCGCGCTACCACTTCACCAATGTCTCCGCCGACATCACCGCGCTGTTCACCGACGCCCTGGACCTGCTGGGCGTCCCCTGGAGGGTCCACACCATCAAGGGCAACGGAAGCCGCCGGGACAAGCACGTGGTGTCGGTGTCACAGCGGGACGCGGTGGCGCGGATGGACGCGTTCGTCGGGCCCAAGTACTGAGATCACCGCGCCCGGTAGGCGCGGACCTACTCCTCGCCCCGCCAGCGCCTGAGGTCCTCCTCGGTGATCTCCTGCATCGGTGTGGGCTCGGTGATGCGGAGGTGGTTGCCGAAGGGGTCGCGCAGGGCGCAGTCGATGCCGTAGGGCTGCTGGGTCGGTTCCTCGGTGAACGTGACTCCGCGCGAGCGCAGGGTGTCGTAGGTGGCCCGGCAGTCGTCGGTGTTGATGATGGCGGCGACGCCGAGGGCGCCCTTGGTGAGGAGTTCGCGGACCCGGGCGCCGTCCTCGTCCTCCGAGGGCACCTCCAGGAGGATGTGCCGGTCCGGGTCGGCGGGCAGGGTGATGGTGAGCCACCGCATGAATCCCATGTCGACGTCGTCGCCGACCTCGAACCCGAGTTTGCCGACGTAGAAGTCGAGGGCCTCGTCCTGGTCGAGCACGGTCACGGCGTGGATGGCGATCTGAGTGAGCATGCCTCAACGCTACGTCTGACCTGGTCTGTTGAGTTTCTACGGCACGTCAGTTTCGGGTCTGGTCAGGTGGCGCGGAGGTGGTCGCGGAGGGTGCGGGCGGCGCGTCCGATGAGGGCTTCGGCGGCGGGTTGGTGGCGGGCGGGGACGGAGGAGGCGGTGAGGGCGGCGATGGCGTAGGCCTCGCCGCCCCTGTGTTCGACGACGCCGACCTCGTGGCGGTGGTTGAGGACGCTGCCGGTCTTGGAGGACCAGGTGCTGGCGTCGGTGCCGAACTCGGGGGCGAGGCGGTGGCGGATGACGTTGTCGGCCATGAGGGAGCGCAGGCGGGCGGCGGTGTCGGGGTGGATGGTGGTGGGTTTCCACAGCGCCTGGAGGAGGTCGACGTGGGCGCGTGCGGAGCCGGAGTTGGCGCGGGTGACGTCGAGTTGGGGGATGCGGTGTCCGCGTCCGGCGCTGGCCGCCTGGATGGCGAGGGTGTGGGCGAGGTGGGTCTCGTCGGGGGCCAGGCGTTCGGCCGGGGTCTCGTTGAGGTCGCGGACGCGGTGGCGGACGGTGATGCCGTGGATGCCGTGGGCGCGGAGGATGTCGGTGGTCCGTGCGGGCGGGGTGAGGTCGAAGAGGGTGTCGGCGGCGACGTTGTCGCTGAGGCACATGGCGAGGTAGAGGAGGTCGTCGACCGCGACGGTGGCGGGGTGCCGGAAGCGGCCGAGGCCGATGGGTCCGGTGGTGGGGCCGCCGGGTGCGATCCGTACCGGGGTGGTGCCGTCGAGTTCGCCCCGCTGGAGGCGTTCGAGGGTGGCGAGGGCGAGGGGGATCTTGACGAGGGAGGCGGTGGCGTACTCGGTGTCGGGTTCGATGCCGATCTCGTGGCCGGTGTTGAGGTCGCGGACGAGGAGGGAGGCCTGGAGTCCGGCCTGTTCGAGTTCGGTCTGGAGTCGTTGGGTGATCACGGCGTGGCTCCGAGGCACTGGGCGATGTGTGGGTGCAGGTGGGTGCGGAGTGTCTCGGACTGTTCTCCTGTGGCGGTGTAGGTGCGGGTGGGTTGGATCTCTCCGATGGGGCGCCAGTGGAGGTTGAGGTCGTCGGCCTGGCGGGGTGAGCACAGGAGGAGGTCGTGGGTGGTGAGGACTTCGGCGGTGGCGGTGGTGAGGGTGGTGGCGCGGGCGATCTGGGTGGGTTGGAGTCCGATGGTGTCGCCTGTGTGGGTGAGCGGGTCGCGGATGTGGGGGGTGTCGTCCTCGGGCTGGATCCAGAGGCGGCGGGGCGGGGTGGTGTCGTCGCGGTGCGGGCGGAGGGTTTCGAGGTAGTGGGTGTTGGCGTCGGGAGGGTGGTGGGTGGCGAGGCCGAGGGGGACGGTCCAGTGCGCGCGGTCGGAGGGGACGGCGGTGAGGGCGGTGCGGACCTGGCGGGTGTGGAGGAGTTCCTCGCGTTGGGCGGGTGGCGCGGGGTGGGGGTCGAGGTGGAGGTCGTGGTTGCGGGCCTGGGCGGTGAGGTGGGCGAGGTCGTGGGTGGTGCAGGTGGTGGGGACGGCGAGGCGCAGGGGTGTGCGGCGGGCCTGGGCGGCGTCGTGTTCGAGGGTGTGGGCGAGGTCGACGAGGCGTCGTGCGGTGGGCAGGACGGTGTGGCCGAACTGGGTGAGGGTGGCGCGTCGTGTGGTGCGGTCGAAGAGGGCGGCTCCGAGGTGGTGTTCGAGGGCGGCGATGCGGCGGCTGGCGACGGGTTGGGGGATGCGCGCGGCGGCGGCGCCGAGGGTGAAGCTGCCTCGGTCGCTGACGTGGATGAAGGCGGTGCAGGCTCCGACGAGGTCCATGGTCTGAGGCTATGTCGAAATCGCATGGGTGTGGCTGTTTGTGTCTTGGACAGCATGGGTGGCGGTTGGTGAGACTGCGGGAGCGGGCCGGTTCTGGCTCGCTCTTCTTCCGTTTTCTGTCTTCTTGGGGGCTTTCGTGAGCTTTGCTGTGCGCGGTGTGTGGTGGCGCGGTCTCGTTGCGTCGGTGGCGTTGGTGCCCGTGGTGGGGTGCGGCGCGGCCGACGGCGAGGGGGACGCGGGTACGCCGGCGGAGTCGGCCTCGGTGTCGGTGGACTACGCGGCGGAGTTCGAGGCCCTGGAGCAGGAGTACGGGTCCACGTTGGGTGTGTACGCGCTGGACACGGGGTCGGGCGAGGAGGTGGCGTTCCAGGAGGACGAGCGGTTCGCGTTCGCCTCGACGTTCAAGGCGCTGCTGGCGGGGGTGGTGCTGTCGGAGCACTCGCTGGAGGAGATGGAGCGGGTGGTGACCTTCGACGAGAGCGTGCTCCAGCCGCACTCGCCGGTGGTGGAGGAGAACCTGGAGTCGGGGATGTCGCTGTTGGAGCTGTGCGACGCGACGGTGCGGTTCAGTGACAACGCGGCGGCGAACCTGCTGTTGGACGAGATCGGAGGTCCGGCAGGGTTCACGGAGTCACTGGGCGAGCTGACGGGCGACGACGTGACGGTGCTGGAGCGCTATGAGGTGGAGATGAGCGAGGCGGTTCCGGGCGAGGTACGGGACACGAGCACTCCGGCGGCGATGGCATCGAGCCTGGAGGCCTTCACCCTGGGGGATGTGTTGCCGGAGGACCGCCGAGAGGTCCTGGTGGACATGCTGGAGCGGAACACGACGGGTGACGCCCTGATCCGCGCCGGCGTGCCGGAGGGTTGGGTCGTGGGTGACAAGACGGGGAACGGCGGCTACGGGACGCGCAACGACATCGCGGTGCTGTGGCCGGAGGAGGGGGACCCGATCGTGCTGGCGGTGATGTCGACCGTGGGAGTGGAGGACGCCGAGCACGACGACGCGCTGATCGCGGGCGCGACCGAGGTGGTCGTGGAGGCCCTGGGTTAGGGGTTTTCGGCGCGTGTGACGGGGGTTCTGGCCAGGTCGGGACAGTCGGGCCAGAACCTCTGTAACTACCCGACCCATTCGACCCCAAATAGGTCTTTTGTCATTTTATGTAGCTACAAGCTGGCCGAACCGGTCACATCACGGCCACAACCTGAGCACAACCCGTGGGTTCGGTCGCCTGGAAGCCGTCGCGTCCCTGATCCTTGAGGGCGGAAAGCCCTGTCGGATCGGGCTCGCGACGAGAGAGGGGCGAGGGTTGTTGACCGCGGTGGCCGGGGTGATCGGCGCGCTGGTGATCGGGGCCTGGGTCGTGGTGGCCTGGGGGTCCCGGCGTCGGCAGCCGTGGTTGTGGACCCCGGTGGCGCTGCTGGCGGTCCTGCTCGTCGCGGTGGACCTTCCCGGCTGGTCGTTCCTGCCCCTGGTGGCCCTGGCGGCGGGTTCCTTCGCCGAACTGGTGGTGGGCTCGCGTGAGTCGCCCGCGATCCGCACCAAGTCCCCCGACGCCCCGCTGAGCACCGAGCGGTGGGCGGCCGCCGCCGCGGCCCCCTTCCGGGTGGCACTGGCCGAGCCCTGGGACGTGGTGGCGCGGCCGAGCCTGCGGCGCCGTTACCGGCGGATGCTGGAGCGCCAGTGGTCGGTGGTGGACCGTGAGTCGCTGCTGGCCGCCGTGGACACCCTGCTCGCCGGTCTGCACCAGGGGCCGAGCCTGGACCTGGCGGTCGATCTGCGCTCGGGCACGGCCCGGTCGCGGCTGCCCCTGGACCAGGGCGGTCTGGACACCGGCGAGACGGTGGAGCTGTCCCCGGAGCAGGTGGCCCGGTTGCGCGCGGTCACGGGAGTGGCCGAGGGCGACGAGACGGTGATCATCGGCGCCTACCAGTGGTGGAAGTCGGTGCACGTCATCCGGCTGGTGTGCGGTGGGGCGACCCTGGACTGGCTGAGCCCGGTGGAGACGCAGACGCTGCTGCGGCGGGTGGCCTCCGATCTCCAGCGCCGGTACTCGTCGTGGGGTCAGTTGTCGACGGCCTTCCACGCCGGGTACCTGCTCTGGCCGGACAAGGGCGTGGACGGGGACCCGGCGGAGTCCGACCGGCCGGACTCCGACCGCGTGTGGGTGGCGCTGGGCCTGTTGGACGAGGACCCGCGGAGTCCGTGGAACCTGTTGCCGTGGGACATGCCGTTGGACCGGGTGACGTTCGAGGGCGGGGTCTCCTCCCACCAGGAGTAGTGGGTGGGTTCCGTACTCCCCCTCCCCCGCGGTCACCCGACACGACATCGGCCGCACCGGTCGGCCCGGAGAGGTCGGCGCGGCTCAGTACGCCTTCCCCCGGGCCGGACCTGATGCGGCCCGTCAGGTGGCGCCCGTTCGGGGCGCCCGTTCACTCGTCAGCTGGTCAGCTGGCACCGAGGGCGACGGCGTCGCCGAGTCGGTGGACACGCAGGGAGTTGGTGGAACCGGTGGTTCCGGGCGGGCTCCCGGCGACGATGACCACCTTGTCGCCCTTGTGGTAGTCACCGATCTGGAGGAGTTCGGTCTCGACCTGGCGGACCATGTCGTCGGTGTTGTCGACCCACGGGACCAGGTTGCACTCGGTGCCCCAGGTCAGGGAGAGCGTGCCCCGGGTCTCGGCCTCGGTGGTGAAGGCCATGAGCGGGATGGGTGAGCGGTAGCGGGCCAGGCGCCGGGCGGTCTCACCGGACATGGTGAAGGCGACCAGGGCCTTGGCTCCGACGGTGGCGCCGATCTCGGCGGCGGCGCGGGCGATGGCCCCGCCGGTGGTCTCCGGCACCCGGTTGAGGATGTGCGAGGCGCGCAGGGACTCCTGCTCGGCGGCGCTGACGATGCGTGCCATGGTCTCGACGGTCTCGATGGGGTACTGACCGACACTGGTCTCGCCGGAGAGCATGACGGCGTCGGCGCCGTCGAGGACGGCGTTGGCGACGTCGGAGGCCTCGGCCCGGGTGGGGCGGGGCGCGCTGATCATGGATTCGAGCATCTGCGTGGCGACGATGACCGGCTTGGCCTTGTCGCGGCAGCGTTCGATGGCGCGCTTCTGCACCATCGGGACGTTCTCCAGGGGCAGTTCGACGCCGAGGTCGCCGCGGGCGACCATGACGCCGTCGAAGACCTCGATGATGTCCTGGAGGCGCTCGACGGCCTGGGGCTTCTCGATCTTGGCGATGAGGGGGACGGTGACGCCCTCCTCGTCCATGATGCGGTGGCACTCCTCGGCGTCCGCGGGGCTGCGGACGAAGGAGAGGGCCACCATGTCGACGCCCTGGGCGAGGGCCCAGCGCAGGTCGGCCTCGTCCTTGTCGGTGAGGGCGGGCACGCTGACGGCGACTCCGGGGAGGTTGAGTCCCTTGTGGTTGGAGACGGTGCCGCCGAAGATGACGCGGGTCTGGATGTCGGTGCTGGTGGTCTTGGTGCACTCCAGCACGACGCGGCCGTCGTCGATGAGGACGCGGTCGCCGGGGCGGACGTCTCCGGGGAGCCCCTTGTAGGTGGTGGAGACGCGCTGGCGGTCGCCGGGCACGTCCTCGATGGTGATGGTGAACTCGTCGCCTGCGGCGAGGTCGACGGGTCCGTCGGGGAAGGTACCCACACGGATCTTGGGTCCCTGGAGGTCCGCGAGGACCCCCACCGCTCGGTTGGCGTCCGCCGCGGCCTGCCTGAGGTTGGCGAGGCTCGCGCGGTGGTCGTCGTGGGTTCCGTGGCTGAGGTTCAGACGGGCGACGTCGAGGCCCGCGTCGACGAGGCGCCGGAGGGTCTCCGGGCTCGAGGTGGCGGGGCCAAGGGTCGCAACGATTTTTGCTCGACGTGTCACGTCTATCACTTTAGAGCGTCTGGGGGATGGAGTGGTCTAAACCAGGTTGCGAATGCACGTATCTGAGGTGGAGCTGGGGCGAACGTGGTGACCCTGAGTGACGGGTGTGGAATGCGTGTCGTGGCCGTGTGGCCGCGTCCGGCGTCCGGTGAAGGGGTTTTCGGTGTTCGATCGTGCTGTGGTGGTGTCCGCTCTGGGTGCGGAGGTCGCGGCTCTGGAGGAGGTTCTCCTGGGTCTCTCGGAGTCCGAGGTGGTGTTGCCCACACGGTGTGCCCCGTGGGACGTGGCCGCGCTGTCGGTGCACACGGTGGGTTCGTTGCGCCAGGTGGCGGTGGCGCTGGACGGGGAGGAACCGGGTGTGTCGGCCCCGCTGGTGTCGGCTGCTGGGTACTACGTCCCGGAGGTGCGGTTCTCTCCGGCGGTGAACAGGGCACGGGTCGAGGGCGCGCTGGAGCGGGCGGCTCGACGCTCGGACGCGGCGGAGCCGGGCCGGGTGTTGCGCGGGTCCTGGGAGGCGTTGGCGGTGCGTCTGCCGGGTGAGCCGGAGGGGCGGCGGATCGTGACGCGGCACGGGGACCCGATGCTGGTGACGGACTACCTGGTGACCCGCGTGGTGGAACTGGTGCTGCACGGGGTGGACCTGGCGGACGCGCTGGGCCGGGAGCCGTGGACGGCGGGGGCCGCGTTGGACGTCGTACGCGCGGTGCTGTTCGGGTCGGTGGAGCCGGGGGAGCTGGCGAGGGTGCTGCCGGACGGGGCGGGTGCCGGCGGTGCCTCGCTGGTGGCGGTGCGCGCGGTGACCGGGCGCTCGGACTCCGAGGTGGACCGGGCGGCGCTGGAGGCGGCCGGGGTGACGTTCCTGGCGTTGGGCTGAGCGGCCTCGACGGCCGCGGGCCACCCCGTGATCTTCCGCGGGCGGCGGTCCGGTCCTCCTGACCGCCGCCCCTCCCCTGGTCGGCGCTTCCCCGCGCGTTGCTCAGACGGCGTGGCGGGGTCGGGGCAGGTCGGGCTGCACGTGTCCGTAGGCCCGCAGGATGCGGAGCCGCTGGATGGTGCGCATGCCCTCGCGTTCGAGGGTGGCGACGGTGTCCCAGTCGTCCCAGCAGGCGTCCCAGCCCCCGTCGGGGCGCTGCTGGTCCTCGAAGGCCTGGAGGTTGCGTTCGATCTCCTGGTCGGTGAAGAGCGGCCGGGCGATGTGGCCCGGGTGCGAGGCGAGGTCCAGCGGCGTGTGGACGTGTCCGGTGGCGCGGGGGTGGACGTCGATGACGGCGCGGATCATGTGGGCGAGGTGGTTCATCGCGACGATGGCTCGGGGGCGGTCGGGGACGTGTTGGAGGAAGCAGCAGAGCCCGATGGCCTCGTGCGGGTTGGTCCACTTGAGGGTGTCGATGTGCTTCCAGCAGTAGGCCGTGGCGAGGTCGCGCCAGGGGTGGGTGACGTTGTTCTTGTGGAGGAGCCCGGTGATCATCGCGGTGATGTCGAGGCGGCTGCCGAAGTCGTCGTTGTGGCGGTACCAGGGCGCGGATTCGGTGTAGCGGGCGCTCGGGAGCGAGATCGGCAGCCCGCCGTCGTCGTTGCTGATGGTGGCGAGGTAGCGGCAGACGCCGACACCGATCTGGGCGGGGATCGGGCCGAGTTCGTCGAGGTAGCGCAGGGCGATCTCGGTGGCCACGGGCTGGCTGGCGTGGCCCCGCAGGTCGGGGTCGAGGCCGTTGCCGTAGCCGCCGTCGAGGTTGCGGTAGGCGGAGAGTGTGGCGCGGACGGGTTCGGCTGGTCCGCTCTGGAAGAGGTAGGCGAAGCGGTGCCGGTCGACGAGCCGGGCGCTGCGCATGGTGAAGTGTTCTGCTGCGCGGTACGAGTCCCAGGTCACAACGGTCATGATTCGACGGTACGACCGTGTCCGGACGGGGAGAACAGCCCGGCCCTGATCCATTCGCGATCTTTACGCGGCGTTCTCGGGGCGCTTGCGTTGGAGGTGGAGGTAAAGGGCTCCGGCCCAGGACAGGGTGACCGTGAGGGCCACGAGGAGCTGGGCCGTGAGGAGGTGTTCGGTGGGGTAGACGACACCGGTGAGGTAGTGCGCGATGAAGCCCTCGGGCGGGAGTCCGGACTGTCCGGCGTTCCGGCGGCCCCAGTCCTCCAGGTGGGTGAGCGGGCACGGCCAGCCGATGACGGTGACGCCCAGGCCGTACACGGCGCAGGCCAGGTGGGGCCAGAACATGCGGGGCCAGCGCCAGGCCGCGAAGCCGCCGAGCGCGACGTAGGCGAGGAAGAGCAGGTGCAGGACCATGGCGCCCTCACCGATGACGCTGTACACCATGGGTCGATCGTAGGCCGCGTGCCGGGCGCGGGGACAGGCCCCCGCGCCCGGCGGGTGGGTCTCCTAGACGAGCGGGCGCTCGGTGGGCGGGATGGCCACCGGCAGGACGGTGTCCTGGGTGAGGTGGCGGTCCACACCGGCCGCCGCGGAGCGGCCCTCGGCGATGGCCCAGACGATGAGCGACTGGCCCCGGCCCATGTCCCCGGCGCAGAAGACGCCGTCGACGGTGGTCCGGTAGTCGGCGTCGCGGACGACGTTGCCGCGCCCGTCGAGTTCGACGCCGAGCTGGTCGAGGAGGCCCTCCTTCTCGGGGCCGACGAAGCCCATAGCGAGGGTGACGAGGTCGGCGGGGATCTCCCGCTCGGTGCCCTCGACCGGCGCGAAGCCGTCGGGGCCGCGCTTGACCTCGACGAGCTTCAGGGCGCGGACCCTGCCGTCGGCGTCCCCGACGAACTCCAGGGTGTTGACGGAGTAGATCCGCCGACCGCCCTCCTCATGGGCGCTGGTGACCTTGTACAGCATCGGCATGGTGGGCCAGGGCTGGTGGTCGGGGCGCGTGGTGGGCGGCTTGGGCATGATCTCCAGCTGGGTGACCGAGGCGGCCCCCTGCCGGTGGGCGGTACCGACGCAGTCGGCACCGGTGTCGCCGCCGCCGATGACCACGACGTGCTTGCCCTCGGCGTGGATGGGGGCGCGGTCGAGGTCGCCCTCCTGCACCCGGTTGGCCAGGGGCAGGTACTCCATGGCCTGGTGGATGCCGTCGAGTTCGCGGCCGGTGGCGGGGAGGTCGCGCCACTGGGTGGCGCCGCCGGTGAGGACGACGGCGTCGTGGTCGGCCCTGAGCTGGTCGGCGGTGACGTCGACACCCACGTTGACTCCGGTGCGGAACGTGGTGCCCTCCGCGCTCATCTGGGCGAGGCGGCGGTCGATGTGCCGCTTCTCCATCTTGAACTCGGGGATGCCGTAGCGGAGCAGGCCGCCGACGCGGTCGGCGCGCTCGTAGACGGTGACGTCGTGTCCGGCGCGGGTGAGCTGCTGTGCGGCGGCGAGCCCGGCGGGGCCGGAGCCGACGACGGCGACGGTGCGGCCGGTGCGGTGGGTGGGGGGCAGGGGCCTGACCCAGCCCTCCTCCCACGCGCGGTCGATGATGGAGACCTCGACGTTCTTGATGGTGACGGCGGGCTGGTTGATGCCGAGCACGCAGGCGGACTCGCAGGGCGCGGGGCACAGGCGGCCGGTGAACTCGGGGAAGTTGTTGGTGGCGTGGAGCCGCTCGATGGCCTCGGCCCAGTCGTGCGTGTACACGAGGTGGTTCCACTCGGGGATGAGGTTCCCGAGGGGGCACCCGTTGTGGCAGAACGGGATGCCGCAGTCCATGCAGCGTGAGGCCTGCTTGGTGACGGTGCCGCGGTCGAGGTCCTCCTGGACCTCGCGCCAGTCCTGGATGCGGACGTCGACGGGGCGGTGCTGGGGGAGCTCGCGCTCGGTGATCTTCAGGAAACCCTTGGGGTCAGCCATGGTTCCTCCTCCTCTCGTGTGCTGACTTCAGGACTGTGCGGAGGCCATGACGGCCTCGTCGACGTCGCGTCCCTCGCGTTCGGCCTCGGCCTGGGCGAGCAGGACCCGCTTGAAGTCGCGCGGCATGACCTTGGCGACGCGGTCGAGACCCTGGGCGCCCTCGGCCAGGAGGCGTTCGGCGACGGTGGAGCCGGTCTCGGCGTGGTGGCGGGTGAGGACGCCGGTGAGGAACTCGCGGTCCTCGTCGGTGAGGTCCTCGACCTCCACCATCTCCGGGTTGACGCGGTCGGTGTCGAGGTCGAGCACGTAGGCGATGCCGCCGGACATGCCCGCCGCGAAGTTGCGTCCGGTGCGGCCGAGGATGACCGCGCGTCCGCCCGTCATGTACTCGCAGCCGTGGTCACCGATGCCCTCGACGACCGCGACGGCGCCGGAGTTGCGGACGCAGAAGCGTTCACCGACGACGCCCCGGAGGAGGATCTCCCCTGAGGTGGCGCCGTAGCCGATGACGTTCCCGGCGATGATGTGTTCCTCGGCGGCGAGGGTGGAGGTCTCGGCGGGGCGGACGACGACGCGGCCGCCGGACAGGCCCTTGCCGACGTAGTCGTTGGCGTCGCCGGACAGCCGCAGGGTGACGCCCCGGGGCACGAAGGCGCCGAAGGACTGTCCGGCGGAGCCGGTGAAGGACACGTCGATGGTGCCGTCGGGCAGGCCGTCGGCGCCGTAGCGCTTGGTGACCTCGTGCCCGAGCATGGTGCCCACGGTCCGGTTGACGTTGCGCACGGGCAGTTCGAGGCGGACCGGCTGGCCGAAGTCGAGCGCTCCCTCGCTGAGCTGGATGAGGGTGTTGTCGAGCGCCTTCTCCAGGCCGTGGTCCTGGGCGCGCCGCCGGGCCCGGTGGTCCCCGGCGATGGGCTCGACCTCGTGCAGGATCGGGGACAGGTCCAGGCCCTGGGCCTTCCAGTGGTCGACGGCCTCGACGGTGTCGAGCAGGTCGACGGAGCCGATGGCCTCGTCGAGGCTGCGGAAGCCGAGCTGGGCCAGGTACTCGCGGACCTCCTGGGCGATGAACTCGAAGAAGTTCACGACGTACTCGGCCTTGCCGGAGAACCGTTCGCGCAGGGCGGGGTTCTGGGTGGCCACGCCCACGGGGCAGGTGTCGAGGTGGCAGACGCGCATCATGACGCAGCCGGAGACGA
The DNA here is from genome assembly GCF_042745575.1 of Nocardiopsis sp. NPDC058789. Classification (NCBI taxonomy): domain Bacteria; kingdom Bacillati; phylum Actinomycetota; class Actinomycetes; order Streptosporangiales; family Nocardiopsidaceae; genus Nocardiopsis; species Nocardiopsis sp. NPDC058789. The sequence goes on along the minus strand of NZ_JBHYOW010000010.1, from coordinate 270,933 downwards.
CGAGGGGCGCGGTGGCGAAACCGTACTCCTCGGCGCCGAGCAGGGCGGCGACGACGACGTCGCGTCCGGTCTTCATCTGGCCGTCGGCCTGCACGACGATGCGGTCGCGCAGGCCGTTGAGCAGCAGGGTCTGCTGGGTCTCGGCGAGGCCGAGCTCCCAGGGGGTGCCCGCGTGCTTGAGGGAGGTCAGCGGCGAGGCGCCGGTGCCTCCGTCGTGGCCGGAGATGAGGACGACGTCGGCGTGGGCCTTGGACACGCCGGTGGCGACGGTGCCGACGCCCGCCTCGGAGACCAGCTTGACGTGGACCCGCGCGGACGGGTTCGCGTTCTTGAGGTCGTGGATGAGCTGGGCGAGGTCCTCGATGGAGTAGATGTCGTGGTGCGGCGGCGGCGAGATGAGGCCGACGCCGGGCGTGGAGTGGCGGGTGTTGGCCACCCACGGGTAGACCTTGTGGCCGGGCAGCTGGCCGCCCTCGCCGGGCTTGGCTCCCTGGGCCATCTTGATCTGGATGTCGTCGGCGTTGCTGAGGTAGTGCGAGGTGACGCCGAAGCGGCCGGAGGCGACCTGCTTGATGGCGCTGCGGCGCAGGTCCCCGTTGGCGTCGGGGGTGAAGCGGGCCGGGTCCTCGCCGCCCTCGCCGGTGTTGGACTTGCCGCCGAGGCGGTTCATCGCGATGGCGAGGGTCTCGTGTGCCTCGGCGGAGATGGAGCCGTAGGACATGGCGCCGGTGGAGAAGCGCTTGACGATCTCCGAGACGGGCTCGACCTCGTCGATGGGAACGGGTTCGCGCACGCCCTCCTTGAGGCGGAAGAGGCCGCGGAGGGTCATGAGTCGGGCGGACTGGTCGTCGACCCTGTTCGTGTACTCCTTGAAGATGTCGTACTTGCGGCTGCGCGTGGAGTGCTGGAGCCGGAAGACGGTCTCGGGGTCGAACAGGTGGGGCTCGCCCTCGCGGCGCCACTGGTACTCGCCGCCGACCTCCAGGCGCCGGTGGGCGTTGGGGTTGGCGGTGTGGGCGCGGCGGTGGCGGAGCGCGACCTCCTCGGCGAGGACGTCGAAGCCGACGCCGCCCAGGCGGGAGGTGGTGCCGGTGAAGCAGCGGTCGATGACCTCCTGGCCCAGGCCGAGCGCCTCGAAGATCTGGGCTCCGGTGTAGGAGCTGACCGTGGACACCCCGATCTTGGACATGACCTTGAGGACGCCCTTGCCGAACGCCTTCACGGTGTTGCGGACGGCGGTGTCGGCGTCCTCGACGCCGCCGAGGGTGCCGCGCTCGACGAGGTCGCGGACGGTCTCCAGGGCCAGGTACGGGTTGACGGCGGAGGCGCCGTAGCCGACGAGGAGGGCCACGTGGTGGCACTCGCGGACGTCGGCGGCCTCGACGAGGAGACCGACCTCGGTGCGGGTCTTCTCGCGGACCAGGTGGTGGTGGACGGAGCCGGTGAGCAGCAGCGACGGGATGGGCGCGCGTTCGGCGTCGGCCCTGCGGTCGCTGAGCACGAGGATGTGCGCGCCGCCGTCGATGGCCTCGGAGACCTCGGCGTTGATCTCGTCCAGCCGCGCGGACAGGGACCGGCCGCCGCCGTCGACGGGGTAGGTGCCGTCGACGGTGAAGGTGCGCAGTGCCGGGTTGTCCCGCCCTGCGGCGACGATGGCGGCGAGCTGGGCCTGGTCCACGACCGGGGTGGGCAGGACGAGGCGCTGGGTGTCGCCCGGGGACGCCTGGAGGAGGTTGCCCTCGGCGCCGAGGAGCGTGGACAGGCTGGTGACCATCTCCTCGCGGATGGCGTCCAGCGGCGGGTTGGTGACCTGCGCGAAGTTCTGCGAGAAGTAGTCGAAGAGCTGACGCGGGCGCGCGGACAGGGCGGCCACCGGGGTGTCGGTGCCCATGGACCCGATGGGTTCGGCGCCGGTGCGGGCCATCGGGGTGAGGATGATCCGCAGTTCCTCCTCGGTGTAGCCGAACACCTGCTGGGCGAGGTTGAGTTCGGTGACCGGGGTGGGGTCGGCGGCGGGGAGGTCGGCCAGGCGCAGGACGCCGGAGTCGATCCACTCCTGGTAGGGGTGTTCGGCGGCGAGTTCGGCCTTGATCTCCTCGTCCTCGATGATCCGCCCCTGGGCGGTGTCCACGACGAAGATGCGGCCGGGCTGGAGGCGTCCCTTGCGCACGACGGTGGCGGGGTCGATGTCGAGGACACCGGCCTCGGAGGCGAGGACGACGAGGCCGTCCTCGGTGACCCAGTAGCGGCCGGGACGCAGGCCGTTGCGGTCCAGGACGGAGCCGACGACGGTGCCGTCCGTGAAGGAGACCGAGGCGGGGCCGTCCCAGGGCTCCATGAGGGTGGAGTGGTACTCGTAGAAGGCCCGGACGGCCGGGTCCATCTCGGTGTGGTTCTCCCAGGGCTCCGGGATCATCATGAGGACCGCGTGCGGCAGGGAGCGGCCGCCGAGGTGGAGCAGCTCCAGGGCGTCGTCGAAGGACGCGGTGTCGGAGTCGTCCGGGTCCACGATCGGGAAGACGCGGGAGAGGTCGCCGGGGATGAGCTCGGTGGCGAGCTTGGCCTCGCGGGACCGCATCATGTTGCGGTTGCCCTTGACCGTGTTGATCTCGCCGTTGTGGGCCACGTAGCGGAACGGGTGGGCGAGCGGCCAGGACGGGAAGGTGTTGGTGGAGAACCGGGAGTGCACCAGGGCCAGGCCGGACTCGTAGCGCCGGTCGGACAGGTCCGGGAAGAACGGCTCCAGCTGCGGGGTGGTGAGCATGCCCTTGTACGCGATGGTGCGCGGGGACAGGCTCGGGAAGTAGACGTCGGCCTCGTGCTCGGCGCGCTTGCGGACGCAGTAGGCGTGGCGTTCGAGGTCGATGCCGGTGAGGCCCTCGGTGGCGGTGCCCGGCGTGCCGGTGAGGAAGAGCTGCCCGAAGGAGGGCATGGCCTCGCGGGCGGCGGGACCGCTGTACTGCGGCTCGAAGGGGACCTCGCGCCAGCCGAGGAGGGTGAGGCCCTCGTCGGCGACGATGGAGTTGATGGTCTCCACGGCGGCCGCGCGCTCGGCGGCGTCCGACGGGAGGAAGCCGATGCCGGTGGCGTAGGCGCCCGCGGCGGGGAGGGGGAAGTCGCAGACCTCGGTGTAGAGGGCGTGCGGGATCTGGGTGAGGATGCCCGCGCCGTCGCCGTCGTCCGGGTCGGCCCCGGAGGCGCCCCGGTGGTCGAGGTTGCGCAGGACGGTCAGGGCCTTGCTGACGATGTCGTGGCTCTGGCGACCGGTGAGGTCGGCCACGAAGCCCACTCCGCAGGCGTCGTGCTCGAAGGCGGGGTCGTACAGGCCCTGGGGTGTGGCTTCTGCGTTCGTTCGGACGGACGAACGCCGCACGTTTCCAGCGGGCATCTGCCCTCCAGTCGTCTCTCGTCGGCTTCGTGAAAAGCGCATCGGGACGACGTTGGCCCTGCTGCGTGCGTGATGCTGTTGTGTCCGCCGGGGGCGGGTCCCGACCGTGGGTCTCCCGGTCGTCACCGTGTCGCGTACACGTCCTCGTGTCGCCGGTGTCGGTGGGCGTCCCGTGTCGGGCAGGTTCTCTTATACAGGCTGGTCCGGCCCCGATGCGAATCGGAGGTCTAGACCAGAAGGCGCCGCGGTGCGCCGTGGCCCGTCGTGTGCCACCCCCCTGTGGAGGGGCGCGGGTCCCTCTCGGACCGGTGTCCGATGAGAGCTGGCCCAGCAGGTTGTTCCACGAGGGAAATCCGCTAAACCTCCCAAAGGGGAGGAAAGGCCGTCCGTTGATCGGATCCTCACCGAGCGCGGGAGGGCCCTGACCACCGCCTACCCACGTTACCCCGGGGGCGCCACCGCCCCCAAGGGCGGACGGACCACACCGGGGAGTGACATCCCCCTCATCCGGGGCGCGCGGTCCCGGTCGTGGCACCGCCGGAGCGTCCGCGACGTGGGAGGATCACGGCATGGCAGGACACCCGACTTCCCCTGGCCCGGTCGATCCCGGAGCCGACTCCCCCGTGGCCACCACCGCACCCGGCGGCCCGGTCCCGGAGACCCGCGCGGCCCCTCGGCGCGACGAGCGCCCGCCCCTCCCCGAGGCCGCGGAGGACTTCCTGCGCGATTACGGGCCCGACGCGGCGCGGCCCAGGAGGGTCCTGGCGCTACTCTCCGACGGCCGGTGGTGGACCGCCAACGACCTCGTGCGCGCCAGCGGTGTGGCGCACGCCGTGGTCGCGTCCCTCTTCGGGGCGCTGGAGGGCGCGGGGGAGCTGGAGCGCGAGCCCGGAGGCGACCGGCGCCGCCTGTCGAGCCCCGTCCCCTACTCCGGCGCGGCCGGGCCGACGCTGGCCGACCCGGTGGCGCACCTGCTCCCCGCCCACTCCCGGGCCGCCGAGGAGCTGGCCCGGGCGGTGGCCGAGGGGCCCGCCTCCGACCTGGACCTGGACCACGTGTCCGCGACCGCCGAGACCGCGCTGCGCCGGGCCCTGTTCCTGGCCACCCGGTTCGACCTGCGTCAGCGCACGCTCCTGTGCGTGGGCGACCACGACCTCACCTCCCTCGCGCTGGCCCTGGTGCGTCCGGACGCCCGGGTACTGGTGGTGGACCTCGACGAGCGGGTGCTGGCCCACATCGACGCGGTGGCCGACCGGCTGGGGCTGCCGGTGCGCACCCACACCGCCGACCTGCGGCTGGGACTGCCCCCGTCACTGCGGGAGGGCGCCGACCTCGTCTTCACCGATCCGCCCTACACGCCCGACGGGGTGGACCTGTTCGTGCGGCGCGGGGTGGAGGGCCTGGCCGACCCCCGGCGGGGGCGGGTGCTCGTGGCCTACGGCGCCAGCGAGACCACGCCCAAGCTGGCGGCCGCGACCCAGGCGCGTATGGTGCGCTCGGGGCTGCTCTTGGAAGCCGTGTGGCCGGACTTCAACCGCTACCTGGGGGCGGAGTCCATCGGCGCGGCAAGCGACCTGTACGTGCTGCGTCCGCTCGCGCGCACTCTGCCCTCCCCCGGCGGTGACTCCTCTCGCGTGTACAGCCAGGGGGTCAACGCCAAGGAGGCGCGCGGCGGCCTGGACACGGAACGGGCCACCGCCGTGCTGGAGCGGGTCGCGGAGCTGACCGGCTCCGCCCCGGCGGATGACGGCGCGGACGCGGGGGCCGGGGCCGCATCTCCCGCGCTGGTCGGCGACTGGCCGCGTGAGGTGGCCGGGGGCACCCGGGTGCGACTGTCCACGTGGATGGACTCCCCCACCGCCGTCGGGGCGCGTGCGGTGATCAACCTCACCGGCGGCTGGGAGCGGTCGGCGCCCCGGGTGGCGTTGGCCTCCACGGCCGACGACACCTTCGTGCTGGTGCCCTCGTCGTCGCGCTGGGTGCGTGACGAGGCGGGTCAGAAGGGGTTCCGTGCCCTGGTGGAGCCGGGGTTCCGGGTGCGGTTCCTGCGGGGGGTGGGGGCCGCCGACCTCACCGCGATCCGCTGCACGCGGGTCCCTGAGCCGGGCGCGGGCGCCGACGGCCTGCTGGCCCACGTCCAGGGAAGGTCCCACGGGACGTTGACGGCGACGCTGCGCGCGGGACTGGTGGAGACGGCGGCCCGGCGGGGACTGCCGATCAACAAGCGCACCGCCCGGCACGCGGTGGCCGCGGTCCCGGACTGGGTGGCGGGTCACACCCTGCTGGACCTGCCCGAGCACCGGTTCCCGGGGCTGCTGGCGGTGGCCTCGGACCTGGTCGCCAGGGTCGACGAGGCGGGGGCGGAGCGGGGGCGGTCCGAAGGCGAGGGCTGAGCCGCTCCGGTCCACGAACACGGGCGGGGCCCGGTGGGAGGTCGTTCCCACCGGGCCCCGCCCGCGTGTCGGAGGGGTCGTCGCCGCTACTGGCCGGGCTGGGTCGGTGTCTCGACCGTGCCGTCGGCCGGGGGCGGGTCCTCGACCAGCTCCTGTTCGGTTCCCTCCACGGCGCCCTCGCCCGTTCCGGTTCCGTCCCCGGTGCCCGCACCGGTTCCGTCTCCGGCGCCGTCCTCGGTTCCGGTGCCCTCACCGGCGCCGGGCGCGGTCTCCTCGCCGCCGAGCTCACCGATCCGGCGGAAGAACGGGTTGCGGAAGTTGGCCAGGGTCACCAGCGGGGTGACCAGGCTGACCCGCTCATCGACGGACTCGGAGTCGGTGGGCTGGACCCAGACGACCACCAGGTAGTGGCCGGTGATGATGGCGTCGGCGGCGCTGTAGCCGGCGCCGAGGCGGTCGAGGGGGGACTCGCCGGACGGGGAGAGCACGAACCCGGGGTCGACCGGCTGTTCGCCCTCCTCCGCCTCGGGCAGCTCCATGGCTTCGGCCACGGCACGGCTGCCCTCGATGTCGGCCAGGTTGAACACCGCGACCACACCGAAGACGTCGTCATCGGACAGGTAGGTGGCGCGACCCGCCTGCGTGCAGTCCGCCTCGGTCAGCGCCTGCCGGATCTGATCGCCCCAGACCGCCGCCGAGCAGTCCTCGGTCAGGTCCGAGTCCCGCAGGGTGAAGTCCAGGCTCTGCCCGGAGATCTCGGAGTTGTGGCGCTCGAACAGCTCGCCCTCGTTGAGCGGCCGGGTGTCCTTGTCCCGGGAGGACAGCACCGCGTTCATGTTGCTGTCCTGGGAGTCCTGGACCTTGTACAGGGCCGGGCGGGTCTCCTGGGCGGCCTGCTCCTCGCCGCCGTCCCCGGAGAACTGGAGGAACAGCACCGTGCCCAGGGCGATGAGCGCCACGACGAGCACACCGACCAGGACGGTCAGCATCCCACCGAAGCGGCGGGGTTCCTTCTTGCGTCGGCCACCGCCCTTGCGGCGTCCGCCCTCGCGGCTCTCGGACCGGCTCTGGTCCGCCCGGGCGGGGGGTTCGGCTGGCTCGCTGTCTTTCCTCCGGCGGCCCGGCCTGCCAGGCGTCGACGGTTCAGAAGGGGACACCCAAAGGACCTTTCCGTGGATGCGGGCCGGTCACGTGACGTGACCGGCCCGGCTGCGCTCGGGAACGGCGGGGGGACGCCTCCCGCCTGGTGTCGACCCCGGGGTCGTGTTCCCAGAAATCGGTGGAACACACCCCGGCGGGCGGGTCGATCTGTCCGAGATCCTATCGGGGCGCCCGACGGGGCCGGACAGACCCGTTCCTACTCGCCCTCCCCCTCGTCCTCGGGCTTGTGCGCGACGACCTCGTCGTAGACGAAGCTGAAGGCGCTCTGTGAGACCACGCTGGCGGTCGCCAGCCCGGAGTCGTCCCCGGGCAGGGAACCGTCGGTACGCGCGACCCAGTACACGGCCAGGTAGTGGCCCATCACCTGGGTGGTGGCCTGGCTGTACCCCTCCTGGAGACCCTCCACGCCGTCGATCTCGCGGGACAGCAGGAAGCCGGCCCCGGTCTCGACGTTGGTCGGGTCCATGGCGGCGGCCACGTCGGCGGCTCCCGCGCTGTCGGACAGGTCGAACAGGGTCACCTGGGCGACGTAGTCGTCCTTGGAGTCCGTGTACACCCCGGAGGCCGCGTTGAGGCAGTTGGCGTCCAGGAGGCTCTGCCCGAGCTCCTCGCCCCACACCAAAGAGGTGCAGGACTCGGTGACCTCGGACTCCTGGAGTTCCAGCTTCATCCCGGCCATGTCGAGTTCGTCGACCGGTCCGAAGACGGACTCGTCGGTCATGGGCTCGACGTCGTCGGGACGGTTCTCGATGGCGCCGAACACCTCCGGGCGGTCCGGCTCGAACAGGTACAGCTCCGGTGTGATGGTGCTGTGCCCCTCGGGCGGCGCGACGATGGTCTCCTCGCCCCGGTCGGTGTTGCCTCCGGTCCCGGTGACGAGCTGGTAGGTCAGCAGGCCCAGGAGTGCGACCAGGGCGATGCTGAAGGCGCCCAGGAGCACCCCGAGCACGGCGGTGCCGCGCTTGCGCTTGCTCTGCTCCGCGAGGGTGTAGACGATCTGGTTGGGCCGGTCGCCCAGGACCGACACCTTCTTGATCGCGGACGCGGAGAACGCGGAGACGCGCCCCACGCCCTTCTTGTCCTTGCGGCGACCCTTGCGGCCAGCGGAACGTCCGGCCTCCTGCTCCGAGACCTCCTCGTCCTCGTGGTCGTCCTCGTACCCGGTGTCCGGGTCGTCCTGGTGGTCGTCGTACTCGGCGTCCGGGCGGGACTGGGTGTGACCGTACTCGGCGGAGAAGTCCTCCTCCGGGTCGTACTGCTCCTCGTACCCGTCCTCGGGGCCGTAGTCGTCGACGTGCTCTTCGGTGTGGGCGCTGTCGGCGCGACGGGATCCGCCGCGCCGACGTCTGCGTCCGTGACCGGACTCGGCTCTGCTCACGGTCTTTCTCAATCGTCAACCCGTGGTCTGCTCGACTGGTGCGGGCTTCGTCGTACGGCGCGCACGGCCACGGGCCGGTGCGCCGGTTTTCGGAATGTCCCGCGCTCTACTCGGGCTTCGACCCGGAGTTGCCTTCCGCGCCGTCGGCGCCGTCCTCCGCCGAGCCCTCGCTACTAGATCGCTCAGGGCTCGGGTGGTATTCCGTCCCCGCGCCCTCGGACGAGCCCGTGGCCTGGTCGAACACCGAGTCGTCGCCGTCGACCGCGCTGTACACGGTGCCTTCGTCGGCCTTCTCGTCGGAGGATGTGTCTCCGAACACCTGGGTCCCGGCGTCGTGTCCGTGGGGGACGACGGCGCTGGAGAAGGAGTCGAGGCGGCGACCGGCCCAGACGAAGTAGGCGAGGGCGCCGAGGAAGACCGCGATGGAGGTCCAGTTGTTCAGGCGCAGACCGAAGAAGTCGTTGGCGGGGTCGACGCGCAGGTACTCGATCCAGAAGCGGCCGACGCAGTAGCCCATGACGTAGACCGCGAAGAGGCGTCCGCCCTGGAGGGAGCCCTCGAAGCGGCGGCCGAGGTAGGCCAGCAGGACCGCGAGGACCAGGCACCACAGGGACTCGTAGAGGAAGGTCGGGTGGTAGGTGGTGACGCCGACCTCCATGCCCGCCCGCATGTGGCCTTCGGGGGTGGGGTGGATCTCCAGGGCCCAGGGCAGGTCGGTGGGACGCCCGAAGAGCTCCTGGTTGAAGTAGTTGCCCCAGCGGCCGATGGCCTGGGCCAGGGGGAGGGTGGGGGCGATCGCGAAGGAGAGCTTGGACATGGAAAGCCCGCGCTTGCGGGCGACCAGCCACACGCCGACGGCGCCGAGCGGGATGGCGCCCCAGATGCCCAGGCCGCCCTCCCACACGTACAGGGCGCGGATGGCCTCCCGGTCCGGCCCGAAGTACAGGTGGGCGTCACTGATGACGTGGTAGAGGCGACCGCCGATCAGACCCAGGATCACGGCCCACACGGCCATGTCCATGATGGTGCCGGGTTCGCCGCCCATCGCCTTCCAGCGGCGCTCGCTCCAGAAGACCGCGACGATGACCCCGGCCAGGATGCACAGGGCGTAGAAGTGGATCTGGAACGGCCCGATGGGGATCGAGTTGACCTCGGGGCTGGGAATGGCCGCGAGGGCGCGGCCGACCTCGGCCGCGCCCTCGGAAGCTGTCGACGACAATGTCACTGCTCTGCTCTCGGGTTCGCCCCGCGTGCGGGGGTGGTGATCAGGGGTTCTCCTCCGCGTCACCCCCGCCGTCGGCATCCTTCGGCTCGGTGCTGACCTCGCCGTCGCCCGCGTCGGCGATCGCGTCGGCCAGGCCCCTGGGACTCATGGCGGTGTTGCCGTCGAGCAACTCGCCGTTGATGTAGACGGAAGGCGTGGCGCGGAACTCGTTGGCTCCGCTGTAGCGAGTGTAGGCCTTCCCTGTGGCGTCGATGATCTCGCCCGTGTAGGTGCCCTCCAGGAAGGAGGCGTCGTGTCCGTTGCTCTCTCCCCAGCTGATGAGGTCGGACAGGACCATGGTGCCGATGTTCTCCTGGCCGATCTGCTCGGTGGCGTCGGCGGTGAGGGCGGGGAGGTAGTCCTCGGTGAACTCCCTGACGATCTCCGCCTCGCCGTCGACGCGGTCGTCGAAGGCCTGGGCGTCCTCGTCGGAGGCGCCGGTGTCGCGGAACCACTGCTGGAGCTCGTCGACGCCGAAGCCGTCCTTGCCCTCGGTGGGCTGGTTCTCGAAGAGGGTGTCGTTGTACTCGACGAAGACGCCGTGGTCGGCGGCGGCTCGGGCGGCGGCCCCGGCGCGCAGTGAGTTCGAGCTGATGGGGACGGGCTGCTGGGCGAAGATGCTGACCGGCCGGTAGTGGACGATGGCGGCGCCCGCGGCGGCCTGTTCCTTGAGGACGTCACCGCCGAAGTGCTCGAACTGGCGGCAGGCGGGGCACTGGTAGTCGGCGTAGACCTCGACGACGGGACCGGCGGCGTCCGGTTCGGCCATCACGACGCTGCCGTCGTCCTGGAGGGTCTGGGCGGCCAGCGGACCGTCGTAGCCGTCGCCGCTGTCGGAGGTGAGGACGGCGTAGCCGATCCCGACGACGAGCAGGACCACGGCCGCGGCGGCGCCGACGACGATGAGGGTCCGGTTGCGTTTGGCGGCCCGCTTCTCCTTCTCCCGCTGTTCCCTGAGCTTCTCGCGGGAGCGCTTGCGCGCTTCACTCCCCATGGTGTTCCTCTGTTTCTGGCTTTCTGGAGGTGGTTCGACCGTCGCGTCGGAGTGCCGTGGCTCCGGGTCTGCCGGAGCTAGCGGAAGAGTCCGAGGACGCGGTCGAGGGCGAAGGGGGACCGGGGCCAGAGCGCGATGAAGGCGCCCATGGCGGCGAAGGCGATGTCGCGGGCGATGGAGAGCCCGTAGGTGGTCTCGCCGGGGTCGACCTGTCCGCCGCCGCCGAAGCAGCCGCAGTCGATGTTGAGGCCCCGGGCCATGGCGGAGAGGATCCCGGCGATGAAGACGACCATGAGGAGGGCGCTGACGGCGCCGACCTGCCGGGTGGCCATGCCCACGAGGAGGAGCAGGGCGAGGGCGAGCTCGAACAGGGGCAGGAGGTGCCCGATGAGCAGGGCGATCTCCGCTGGGAAGAGGTCGTAGGCCTCGACCGCCTGGACCGAGAGGGCGGGCGGGAACTTGGTGACGGCCGCGGTGATGAGGACGGCGGCGAGGCCGACCCGGCAGGCGAGGGTGAGCCAGGGCTGGACGGTCTCCCAGCGGCTGGCGGGCTGGGCGGGGGCGTCGTCGTGGGTTTCCGTCATCTGCGAGGCCTTCGGGAGTGGGGGTCGGTCGTCCGCGCCCATGGCGAAGGGTGTTCGCCACGTCGCTCTTCGTGTTGAAACAAAGCCTACTGTGTGTAGTGAGTTTGTGGCACAAAGCATCGAAACCGGGGACGCGGCGGACGGCCACGAGTCCGGAACACCGCCATCTCACCACCGGGACGCCGACCGGGTGGCGGGTTCACGGGGAATCGGGGTCCCCTCTCACCCGATTCTCACCCTCTTAACCCTGTGCTTGACGTGCGCGTGAGCGGGTCGGGACACGAGAACGGTGGGGGGGGGGGGGGGGGGGGGGGCCCCCCCCCGGGGGGGGGGGGGGGGGGGGGGGGCCCCGGGCGGGCGCCCGGGGGGGACGCCCGCGGGGGGCGGGTCGCCGCCGG